>JBGOUV010000269.1:0-9673 GCA_041477815.1 Terriglobia bacterium
AGCTCCACCACGAAGTCGGGACACAGTGGTGCGAACCGCCTCCTCTGCTCGCGGGTGAGTTTGGCCAGCCGGGATTTGAGCACCCAGACCGCGTCAGGGGAGCGCGTGGCGCCATTCGGCAATTGAAACCCGGTGCTGGAATCGAAGGTCGCCCCGCGGCCGTCTCGCCTGGCCCAGCGTCGCAGTTGTTCCGACAGGTCCATGTTTCGGTAACCTGTTTCCGTTCCCGCGGGAGGCATGATCAGGATATCCCCTTGCGCGGTCCGCTCGATGCGATAGTCCTCGTTGAGCGAGCAGAACTCATAGAACTCCTCTTCCGTCATATCCTTGAGCTGGATGACGGTTTCTTCGTCGACCACGAGTTTCATCTTGCCTCTATTGTATGATGGAACTACCCTGAGGAGTGTCCGATGAACCAACTGACTCGCTTTGTCCTTCTGGCCATTGCCCTGCCCATGGCCGTCCTTGCGCAGCAGGCTCTGACCGGAGCTATCGGCGGAACCGTGCGCGATGCTTCGGAATCCGCCGTCCCCAACGCCCAGGTCACCGCGCGCAACCTCCATACGGGCCTGGAGCGAAGCGGCGTGGCCACTGAGGTGGGACTCTTCCGCATCGCGCTCCTGCCCGTGGGCGAGTACGAAGTGACAGTCACGGCCCAGGGGTTCAACGACGCCAAGGCCGGTCCGGTGCGAGTTGGCGTCGGCCAGATGGTGGAGATCGACATACGGCTGACGGTCGGCGCGGTCACCGAGCAGGTGACCGTCCAGGCGCAGGTGGCGGCCATCGAGACCACGCGCACTAGCGTGGCCGCCAGCGTCGATGCCGGCCAGATCTCCAATCTCGGGCTGAACGGCCGCGACTTTCTGAACTTCATCCTGCTGACGCCCGGCGTCACCCGCGACGTCCGCACCGGCGACCTCAGCTTCGCCGGCCAGCGCGGCACCCTCAACAACCTCCAGGTCGACGGCGCCGACAACAACAACACCTTCTTCGGCCAGGCCTTGGGGCGCACCGGGTCCGGCCGCGCGCCTTACCAGTTCAGCGTCGATTCGGTGGAGGAGTTTCAGGTCAACACCAACGGCTACTCGGCCGAGTTCGGCCGCGCCGGCGGGGCGGTGATCAACGTGGTCACCAAGTCCGGCACCAACACTTTTCACGGCTCGGCGTTCGAGGTATTCCGCGATCGGTACATGAATGCTAATACCTGGATCAACAACTCGCAGGGACGCCCCCGGCAGCCCTTTCACGTGAACCAGTTCGGCGCGACCGTGGGCGGGCCGGTGGTCAAGAACAAGGACTTCTTCTTCTTCAACTACGACGGGCAGCGCCGGCACCTGCCCAATCCGGTGTTCCTCGGCGTGCCCATTCCGGCTGCCCTGACCGCCGTACCGGCCAACCAGCCGGCCATCCAGCGTTTGCAGGGGCTGCTCGAGTCCTACAGCCTGGCCTTCGACCAGGACGTCTACCTGATCAAGAACGACTGGCACATGAGCGACAAGCACCGCCTCTCAGTGCGATATAATCGCCAGAAATTCAACGGGGAAGGACTGGAGTCCTCGGGCAACCAGGTGGCACTGGAACACTCCGGGGTGGCCCTGGTAAAGACCGACACGGTGACGGCGTCGCTCTCCAGCGTTCTCACGTCGGCGATGTTGAACGAATTCCGCTTTCAGGTCCTCCGGGACGATGAGCCCGGCCTGCCGCGAACCCTGGGGGTGGAGACGGTGCTGCGTCACGGCGGCGTCACCGCGCTCAGCTTCGGGTCCAGCTCCATCAGCCCCCGCTACACGAATCTCAAGGGGATCCAGTTCATCGACAACTTGAGCCTTACCAAGGGACGCCACACCCTCAAGTTCGGCGGCGACCTGCATCACGCCGCGATCGAGAACCTGTTTGCGGGCAACGTGCGCGGGTCCTACGCCTTCAATAGTTACGACGACTACTTCGCCGGCCGGCCCGCCTCCTACGTGCAGGCCTTCGCCGGAGAAGGGACGCCCGGCTTTCTGACCAAGCCCAACTTCACCGAGGTCGGGTTCTACGCCCAGGACGAATTTCGCGCCACCTCCAGGCTGACCCTGAACTTCGGGTTGCGGTACGACCTGGCATTGCTCACGCGTCCCCCGGTAACCAACCCCGACCCGCAGCTTGTTCCCTTCGGCGTGGACACGGGGTATCTGAAGAACGACAAGAATAACTTCGGCCCTCGCTTCGGCTTCGCCTACCGGCCGCTCGACTCGAACCGGCTGGTGGTACGGGGCGGCTACGGGTTCTACTACGGGCGCGTCCCGCAGATCCTGGTGTCGACGGCGTACAACCAGAACGGCCTGAGCGGCATCTCGCTGAGCTTCACCGGCACGGCCATACCGACTTATCCCAACATCTTCAACTCCCGTCCGGCCGGAGGCATTTTCGCCGCCCCGTCGATCTTTTTCTTCGACAAGAGCTGGGTCATGCCTTTGACTATGCAGGGCAGCCTGGGGGTGGAGTACGAGGTACGGCCTAATACCACGATCGGGGTCGGCTACCTGACGGTGCGCGGCGAACACCTCTCGCGCACGCGCGACATCAATCTCTATCCGGCGGAGGCGGTGCCGGTGAACCTGCCGGGCCTCGGCTCGCGCACGCTGCTGCGGCATCCCGGTCCCCAGGGCGCCCCGCTGCGGCCGATGTCGCGCTTCGCCCGGGTCAGCGCGTTCGAGAGCGGCGCCGACAGCTTCTATCACGGGTTCACGCTGTCGCTCAAGCGCCGCTTCCACACGCGGTACCAGGTCACCCTGGCTTACACCTTCTCGAAGGCCATCGACACGGTGGTGGACTTCACCAACGTAGTGGCGTTCAATAGCACCGACGACCCGAAGCATCCGCAGTCCGGCCTGTACCCGGGCCTGGACCGCGGCCCCAGCGTCAACGACCAGCGGCACCGCGTGGTGACGAACTTCGTCTGGGACCTGGACTACTTCGATAAGGGGGCGAACGCGGCGGCGCGCTATCTGCAGGGCGGGTGGTCCGTAAGCGGCATCATCCTGGCCCAGACCGGCCAGCCGTTTTCCAACGCCGTGGGCGGCGACGCCAACAACGACACCAACGGCGCCACCGATCGCGTCCCCCAGGATGGTCGTAATACGAACTATGGTCCCACCATCGCCAACTGGGACCTGCGCTTGGCTAAAGCCATTCCCATCCGGGAGCGGCTGAAGTTCCAGATGGCGCTCGACCTGTTCAACGCCTTCAACCACGCCAACTTCCTGGCCGGCGACATCCGCAACGGCAGGTATAACTGGGTCCCGGCCACCAGCAGCTTCACGGCGCTGACGAATTTCGGCACCTTCTCGCGGCAGACGCTGGATAACCGGGTGCTGCAGGTCTCCGGAAAAATTGTGTTTTGAGTATACTGAGACTGTGGCTACCGCTGCCAGGAAAACCCGGACCAGGAAGCCGGCGAAAGCCAAGCCGGAGAAGGAACAGATTTCCAAGTTGGGCCGCGATTTGAGGCGGATTCGTGAGGAGATTGTAGCGTCTGGAATGAAGTTGCTTACCCGGAAGGAGGTCGAGCAGGAGGTCAATGACCGCCGCGGCATCCGCGGCTAGTCCCGATGTTGCGAACTTTCTTGGACGCCGGCGTGCTTGTTGACGCGGCGCGGGGCCGTGCCCCTCAGGCCGAGGTGGCTCTAAGTCCTGGAGGATCCGGACCGTGAATTTATCGCCAGCCCTTTCCTGCGGCTGGAGCTTCTGCCCAAAGCCGTCTACCACCGCAACAACGTGGAGGTGCGCTTCTATTCCCGTTACCTCCGCAACGCAGGATTCTGGGCCGACGACCTGTCTGTCATTCTGAAGACCGCTGCCCGCGAGGCCAACCATTCCGGACTCAACGCCCTGGATGCTCTCCACGTGGCCGCGGCCCACCTGATGGGCGCCGACGAGCTGATCACCACAGAGAAGCCCGCCAAGCCGATCCACCGGAACCGGCTGGTTCGGACTGTTTGGCTCTATTCGCTGTAACGACTGGGCCGGTGGGATGCTATGGGTCCATGTCCCTGGCCTCCGGAACCCGGCTCGGCCCCTACGAGGTCCTCGCTCCGCTGGGGCGGGGGGTATGGGGGAGGTGTATCGCGCCCGTGATACCCGCCTGGACCGGACGGTCGCGATCAAGGTGCTGCCGGCACACCTGGCCTCCAGTCCGGAGCTGCGCCAGCGCATGGAGCGCGAGGCGCGCGCCATCTCCAGCCTAAACCATCCGAATATCTGCACCCTGCACGACATCGGTCACCAGGACGGCCTCGACTACCTGGTGATGGAAGTTCTACACGCGGCATCTGAATCCGTATCTGAACTTTCACCGTCCCTGTGGCTTCGCGACGGTGAGCCCGGATGCACGCGGCACGCGGCAACGCCAGTACAAGGCGCAAAACTACCAAACCCCGTACGAGAAACTGCAATCGCTACCGGAAGCAGCCCAATACTTAAAGCCCGGTCAGAGCTTGGCGCAGTTGGACCAAGTGGCGCTGCAGCTGAGCGACACCGCCTGCGCCCGGAAGATGACCGCAGCCAAGGCGCGGCTGCTGCGCCAGTGCAAGATCGAATCACCGGTTCCACCCAGATTCCAGTGAGACCAAGCCTGCCCGAGGGCCGTGGAAATGCCGGGGCCGTGGAAAGCGTGGAAAACCAAACCCAGGTTTTCCCCGCTTCCCACCGCCCCTTGGAAATCTCGCAAGAGCGGCGAGATTCCCACATTTCCACCGCCCCGGCGACGATTCCTATGGCTTACGCCAAATACAAAAACCAAAGAAAAGAGGTCGGCCGCTACGCGCCCTCCGCATTCTTCTCTTATTTGCCGAGTGCTTCATGCCGCCAACCACTTTCATGCTCATCCTTCGATTCGGAAATGCTCCACTCTCTCATGGATGAGCTATTCATTGAAAAGCCCTAGGGCGAACGGAACTCCTGGCAAGCGCTGAGCGCGTCCGGTTGGGGAGACGGCACGCGATGGATCCGGACACTGCGCAGGAGCACGGGCGCCTGCGGCTTATCCTGCGCGTCGCGCGGCGCGCTTGCAATCATCCTGACCAGATGTTGCCCCTCCACCACCTGTCCGAAGATCGTATGAACCTTGTTCAAGTGCGGGGTGGGTCCGTCGGTAATGAAGAACTGGCTGCCGTTGGTGTGGGGTCCCGTGTTGGCCATGGCCAGGCGGCCGGGCTGGTCGAACCTCAGGTCCGGATGGATCTCGTCGCCAAAGCTGTAGCCAGGCCCCCCGGTGCCGGTGCCGGCCGGATCGCCGCCCTGGATCATGAAGTTGGGCATCACGCGGTGGAAGATGGTTCCGTTGTAGAGCGGCTTCTTCACCTTCTCTTTGGTTTCCGGGTCGGTCCATTCCTTGGCGCCGCAGGCGAGCCCGGCGAAGTTCTTCACCGTTTCGGGGGCTTCCTTCTCGAAGAGCCTCACCACAATCCTTCCGGCCGCGGTGTTGAGGGTGGCGTAAAGTCCCGGCTCCGGCTCGCCGGTCTCTTCGAAAGCAACCTCGGCATCGGTGAACACCTCAGCCGGCTTGCCATCGACGAGGACCGGCCGATATTTCCATTTGCGGACAGCCTCGAGCGCGGCCGGAACCAGCAGCGGATGGCCGTTGACAATCTTGAGGTCCTTGACGCTGCCGTCTTTCGCGATGGTCGCTACCAGCCGAACCACACCGTGGATCTGCGCCTGGCGGGCCGCGGCGGGATACGCTGGTTTGGGGGCGTCGACCAGTTCGACGGACTGCACCCAGCGCGGCTGAGCGCCGGCTGCGGCCACCAGCAGAAGACTGAAGCCCAGTGTCCGGAGGGGCATGACAGACCCGATTCTATCACCGCACCGGCCCCCGATACCATCGCGCCATCACCTCCAGGGCGGGCTTCCCCCAGGGCGTATGCGAACCGTCCTGGGGACCCCCGCCCCGGTTGGTCCCGACCTTCCACCAGTAGACACCCTGGAACCACGGACGGGCGTAGAAGGCCTGGAAGACGGCTTCATAGCAGCGCGCCTGGTCGTCGAGCGACAGCCGCCGGGGGGTCTCGGCCCAGGGCTCCCGGTGGGGGGCTTCGTAGGACGAGAACCCAGCTTCCGTGAAGATCACCGGACGCTGGAACCGGCGCTGTACGGCCTCCACTTTGGACACCACGCCGGCCGCCGACAGGTCGTCGGGCAGCGGATAGTAGTTATTTAGACCGATGTAGTCAAGCGCATCCCAAAAGGCGACCGACTCGAACTCCGGTCCCCAGCTTGCCGCGTACACCAGCCGCCCTGGATACAGCTCCCGCACGCGGGCGATCAGGCTCCGCCACTCGGCTTGGTGGCGGGTCATTTTGGACAGCTCCACGCCTATGCAGAAGGCCTCCGCGTGGATGCGGGCGGCCAGCCGGGCGTAGTGCTCGAGGAAGAGCCGGTACTGGGCGAACCAGGCTTCGCGGGCCGGCGGGGCAGGGAAGTCCAGCTCTCCCGGATAGCTGCCTCCACCCACCCAAAGCTGCGGCTTGAGCATCACGGCGATGCCGAGCTGGTGGGCCACGCGCGAGACATACTCGACCCCGTCGTCGCTCTCCCAGCTTCCCCGCGCCCCCGGGATCGAGATGCGCGGCTCGGACGAGGGTGAAAAGCCGTACGGCACCAGGGCCACGGCGGTGACGCCGTAACGCGGGAGCATTTCCAGGGTCCGGCGGGAGCCTTCCGATCCGTAGACGTCGGGGAACTCGGCGGTGAAATTGACGCCCTTCTGGAAGGGCAACTGGGGGTAGGGAAGGCCAGCCGGAATGGGAGGCGCCGACTCCAGGGTGGCGCGGCGCGCCTGCCGGCGGGCCTGGTCCACCGCCGGACCCGCCCAGCGGACCGCCCCCAGCAAGGCTCCGGTAGCCACCACGCCGGAGACCATCCAGCGCCAGCCGGGGCTCGGCGGTCGCGCCGTCCGCCACAGGGTCGCCGCCAGCCCGGCCACGAGACCGGGGACCAGCAGAGGAAGGCTGCGCGCCGGCATCCGGACCAGCGCCAGGAGGAGCATATACGGCACGACAAAGACAATCACCACGCCCACCCCGCGGACCCAGAGGCGCTCCGCCGCCGTCATCCAGCGCAGACCGCAGCCGATCAGCAGCAGCAACAGGAAGGCCGGCAGGATCGCTTCCGGCGTCCACTGCCGGCGGAACAGAGTCCGTTGCGCCAGCGGCAGGAACGCCGCCTGCCCCAATGCGGCGAGGACCAGCCCCGCCCCGCGGCGTCGCCAGCCCGCCCCCGCTACCACTACGCCCAGTCCTGCCGCCAGCGGCCAGGGTGGGGTCCTCGGACGGCGGACCGCCTCGGAGGCGCTGCTGGTGGCGCTGACGTTCATCCAGCCCACCTGAAACATCTCCAGCTTCTCCCCGCGCACCGCCACCCGCACCAGGGACGGCGCGGCGTAGAGTGCAAACGTGGCGGCCAGGTAGCAGGGATAGAACCAGGCGAGGGCGGCCAGCCAGGACCTTAGCGCCGTCCGAAGCTCTTCGCGCACCGGAATCCGATGTTGGGACTGCGCTCCGCCGGCCGGGCCCAGCTCCGGTTGGCGCAGGTGAGGTACTTCGTCACGTCGGCCCAGGAGCCGCCCCGCAGCACCCGGTACATCCCTTTTTCCGGGCCCTGCGGATTGCGGGCCGGAGCCTGCTGGTAGTAGTCCTTCTCATACCAGTCCGATACCCACTCCCACACGTTGCCGGCCATGTCGTAGAGACCGAAGTAATTGGGGGGGAACTTGCAAACCTCGCCCGGACCGTCGATGACATTGAATCGGGCCAGCTTGGCGTTGGGGTTCTGATCGCCCCACGGGTACTTCTTGCCTGCGGTGACGCCCCGGCAGGCCCGCTCCCACTCGGCCTCCGTGGGCAGCCGCCTGCCCGCCCACCTGGCGTACGCGGCGGCGTCCTCCCAGCTCACGTTCACCACCGGCAGCTTCTCCTTGCCGTCCGGCAGCTTGCCCTGGGGCCAATGGACCGGCGCCCGGTGCCGCGTGGCCTTCACGAATACCGCATACTGCTCATTAGTGACCTCGTGCTCGTCGAGGTAAAAAGCGTCCAGCCAGATCGCCTTCACCGGCCGGTCGTCCCGCATGAGGACGGGATACCATTTCAGGTCATCGTCCGGCAAGGCATGGGACCGCCCGCGCTGGAACTCCGCGGCCGGAATGAACACCATCCCCGGCTCGGCCGCCCACAAGACCCCCGCCATCCCCAGTAATGCCGCTACGCGAAGCACCCGATCATTATAAGCCTACCCGCCGTTACCCGTAGATCGGGTCCAGCTTCTCCCGAATGTACTTCCGGCACCGCTCGAAGCTCTGCCGGGGACTCACCCGCGCGTAGTGGTGGTCGATGTTGATCCAACCCTTATAGCGGTGCTTCTTCAGGATCCGCATGATGCCCTGCAAGTCCACTTCCCCGTCCCCATAATCCCGGTTCCCCAGCATAAACGTAGTGTTGTGGGTTCCCGCCTTCTCCACCTTCCCGTTCGGCACGTGGAGATCCTCCCGCGCGTACTCGTACTTCGCGTCCACCAGGTCGAAGAAGATCAGCCGCGGCGCGTACTTCGCAAACAAGCCCAGAATGTCGCAGCCGGCCATATAGAGGTGCACCGTATCCGGACACCAGTGAAACTTCTGGGGATCGGTCTCCTGCAGCAGCAGCTCGATCTCGTCCTGGCTCTCGATGAGCTGTCCTTGCGAGTGGTTGTGCAATCCGGCCCGGATGCCGTACTCGGCGCAGGCGTCCCCCAAGCGGTTGTAGAACTCGCTGGCGACCCGAATATGCTCCCGCTCCAGGACTTTGTTCACGCGCCGCGGGCTGAACACCACCAGCTCGGTGGCCCCGAAGTCCCGCAGAAACTCGCAAGCCTTCCGCGCCGACGCTTCCGCCTCCCCCTGCTTCGCCGCGTCGTCCGCCGCCCCGCTCCACGAAATGGTGGCCACCCGCAGGTTCCGCTTCTCAAGCTCCTTATGAAGCTGCCCCACCGACATCCCGATCCGCCCCAGCACCCCCGGCCAACCCGTCAACCGAAACCCGTCAAATCCGGTGTCCCGGATCACATCCAGCATCTCGGTATAGGGCAGCGTCCCGGTATCAGGCCACTGTGTCGAGGTCCATAGGAAACTGCTGACCGCCCACTTGATGTTCCGCCCGCCCTCCGGATAAGCCGCCGCCGCCCGCTCGCGCCGCTCGACCAGCGCGGCGGCCATAGCTGCCAGGAACTCCCGTCTCTTCATGGCGCTTAATGATAGAATGCGAGCATCCCAGAAAACAAGCGGCCCGTTTCCCTAACCCGGCATAGCCGGAACCAAACAGTTGACGGAACGGCATGGCGGGGAGATCGCGGGGGTGATCTCCGGCTTCGACCGCATTCTGATCCAAGGCACTGGGCCCGGGCTTGGTTAGGCCGCGGGGATGACCTGAGTCCATAGGGACTAACTACTTTCCGTCGCAAAATAGGCCCCGCTACATCCACGCCAATCGAAGAGTAGAGGGGCGATTCGGTGCTAGAACATTCACTATTGATCCTGTTTCCTGTAATGGACCCCATTTTTTGGACACAAAAAAGCCTTTTCTTAGATGGTGGGCGGCATTGAAAATGAAGGAGAGTCAATGCCCCGAACGCGTAAGAGTCACCCCCCCAGCCTGAAGGC
>JBGOUV010000240.1:0-10699 GCA_041477815.1 Terriglobia bacterium
GTATGATGGTCAGGGTTTCAGTATACCCGAGATGCCTGTGCCCGACAGCTCCGGCCGCGCCCAGCTCCTGCTGGTTGCCCAGATGGTCGGTCTTAGCGTCATGAGCTACTTCGACCGGACGATCATGTCCATCGCCGGCCCGCAGATCATGAAGGAGTTCGATGTATCGCCCACTCAAATGGGGAGCGTCTATGCGGCCTTCATTCTGAGCTACGCAGTCCTGATGATACCCGCTGGCCGCGTGGTGGACCGCCTGGGTCCCCGGCTCACGCTTTTCCTGATGGGCCTGTCAGCCGCGCTGTTCACCGGATTGACGGCGCTAGGCGGGAAACCCGGTCTGGGTTCGGTGCTCGGAGTTGCGCCGGCCTTATTCGCCATTCGCCTGGGACTGGGCGCGGGAACCGCTCCCCTCTATCCGGCTTGCGCCAGAATGAGCGCGCAGTGGATTCCCCCGGCCCACCAGGGACGCGTGCAGGCGCTGATTATAGCCGGCTCCTCGATCGGCGGCGCGGTGTCGCCGCTCTTGTTCTCCTGGATCATGGGACTCTATCGGTGGCGTGTCTCCTTTGGCATCGCCGCCCTGGTCACGGCGGCCCTGGCCCTGCTGTGGTTTTGGTCCGTCCGCGACCGGCCGGGAAGGACGCACCGGCCGTCCCCCAGCGCTTGGGGCCGCTTGTTCACCGATCGGAATCTCATGCTGCTGACTTTGGCCTACTTCGCTAATGGCTACTTCCAATACATCTTCTTTTACTGGATCTACTACTATTTCGGACAAGTTCGTCAACTGGGCTACACCGAGAGCGCGAGGTACACCACCATCGTCTTCGTCACCATGGCGATCATGATGCCGCTGGGCGGATGGATCTCGGACCGGCTCGCTCGATCCTGCGGGGCCGGCGTCGGCCGGCGCGCGGTCCCCATGCTCGGACTCAGCTTGGGCGCCCTGCTCCTCTACGTGGGCACCATCGCGCCGGGCACCGCGGTCACGGTGGTGTCGCTGTCGCTGGCCACGGGGTTCGCCTCCTGGTGTGAAGGTCCGTTCTGGGCGTCGGTGATCGAGCTGGCGGGCGAGCAGGTGGGCGCGGCGTGCGGGATTTTAAACACCGGCGGTAACGCCGGCGGCTTTCTTGCTCCCATCCTCACACCCTGGATCGCCTCCCGAGCCGGATGGTCCTGGGGCCTGTACTCCGGCAGCCTGGTGGCGATGGTGGGGGTGGCGGCCTGCTATTTCGTCCATCCGGCCGGGGGAAAAGATCCTCTTGCCAAGGGCGCGCCATGACGCATCCCTAGATACTGGCTGCCCAGAAGACCTGGTTTCGAACTTTTCTCCGGCGTCGGCGGCTTGTGGCGCGGAACTGTTTGGCAAGGTACCTTCTTGGACAGCTAAGGAGGCTGTAGGAGGCCCTGTTTGGCAGCGATCCTGATGAGCTCGGCGTTGGTCCCACCCATGTGGTGACAGGAGCCCAAGCCCATCGCCGACGCAGGCGCCTGCCCCACCCCCAACGGACTCCCGCGGCGGGTTCTGAGCCCCAATTTCTATCCGACCCATATCCCGCGCGGAACCGGCCTGGTGAAAGTGGAGCTGCGCTCGCCGGAAGCGATCTGCAACGACGGAACCAAGGCGGTCATCTACGTGCGCCGGTCGGTGGCCGGAGCGCGCGACGGGCTGGGGGTGGTCGACATCATTCACTTACAGGAAGGAGGCGCCTGCACCAGCTACCACGTCTGCCTGGAGCGGTGTGCGGCGCCGGTTACTGCGACGCCTCCAAGATGAGCACCCGCTGGGCGCCGCCAACGGAGGCGACCGCCTCATCACCGGCGCGGTGGAAATCGCTGCGGTGGCGCCCGGCCTGTACAGCGCCAACGCGCAGGGTACCGGCGTGGCGGCGGGCTTTCTCCGCGTCACCGCAAGAGGACAGCGTACCGAGGGCCTGATCTTCCGCCCGGACACCCTGGCGGCGGTGCCGCTCAGCCTCGGGCCGGAAGGAGACCAGGTGTATCTGCTGCTTTACGGGACCAGGATCCGGGCGGCCACTGCCGTAACCGTGACGGTAGGCACAGTAAGTGTGCCGGTCCTCGGTTTTGCCGCGTCGCCCCAGTTCGCGGGACTCGATCAGGCCGGGAGCGGCCCGCTGCCACCGAGCTTAACCGGCCGGGGTGTCGCCGACATCGTAGTTACCGCGGATGGAAAGCGCAATAACACGGTCAGCGTTACGATTCAGTAGCGCGCCTCCTGCGCGGGTGTCGGCGTCGAGGGGCTTGCCGAAGTTGGCTGGGAGGCAGGGATTCCTGGCCGGCCCTTCCCGGAAGTGATTGCTGGGACATGATTTTCCCTCCATTCATCGAATTCTAAACCTCCTGCCGACCGTCCATTAGTTCTATCGGTTCCCATTGCGTTTACCTGTTTCCCGCCAAAAATGGACACCAAATAGACACCAACCAGCAGAATGGGGCGACACCTCGAATCCCCGCTCGGCGTGTCAATCGCCGTGGACGCCAACCGGATCGCAACAACTGGCCGGTCCAGGCTGAATAGGGTTCATCGAACATGCTTACTAGCATACCAACTCAAGGGAGCGCCCCGAAGTGCACTCTGACCGGAGAGAAGACTTGACAGCCAAGCATAGGGGACGTGCCTGCTAACCCACGATTCGTGACCATCAGCTACGTACGGGCCGCATGAACGCCAGTGGGTCGTAGTACAGGAGGGGTCGTCAGCCCGCCCCACACCGACTGCGGCAACTGGCGGATGAGAAGCGGCACTGTCGTTGCGGAGACCGGCCCGAGTGGCCCAAGGAAGGAGTTCTCAGCCGATAACGTTACGGTGGCGGGCGACGCATCCAGTTCGAGCACGACCTCAATCGAGGCGGCGCCAGACGAAACCTGCAGCTCTCGATCCGCCACGGCGAACCATTGAAGGAGAACGATCAGGCGGTAGCCGCACTTCCGGCACATGCTGAAACTCAAACGCGCTAGGGCGCCTGACCGCGTGTTGCAGCCCGAGATCAACCAGACCTGTTTTCGATGCATTCCACGTCCGGGATAGCCCGCCTCTTTTTGATCTCGGACAGTCATCGCGAGAAGGGGGGCCGGTGCAGATGCATGGGCGGATACTTTCGACGTGGTCCGGGCAACGCAACCTTCTTGACCGGCGGCGCCATGGGGGGGGGACCAGGCTGGGTGAGCCTGTGGACTTGGACATCAAGGAACGGCAGACTTACCTCAGCAAAGGCGACGTGATCATGATTTCGGCGGGGATCTCGCGTCAGTCAGGTATTACGGTTTGAAGGTTGCAGCGCTGTAGCCCCGCTCAGCCGAGACCGGGCGAGATCAGGCCTTTTACCAGAAAGCTCCAGTCGGCAAGCCCCTGATGGAGCGACGGGCGCAGGCGCTGGCGGAATCGGTCCAGGAGGAGCGCGCGCGCGGCAGCCAGATTGGCATCTCGTTGTGGCCACGCGGACAAGAATCCGTCCAGTAGGCAGAGTTCCAGGACCGCCGAGAGAAAGTCCTCGTGCCAGGGCTGGAGGCCTAGCCCACCTTCCCTGTCGAGCTGCTTGGCCCACGCTTTGACGCCCTCAATGACGAGTTGGTAATCAGCGAGCAGGCGCTCGGTGGAAAAGCTTCGCGGTGCGCGTAGCGCCTCCACAAATTCCTGGAAGTTGCAAGTCGCCGCCAGCTCCGGGTGCAGTTCGAGTAGGTGAATCAAGGCCTTCCCGGCGTGGGACTGCCGATCCATAAACTGCGGCAGCGTGAAGTGGTGGTGATGCGCCGCAATCGCGGCCGGATCGTATAAGATTCGAAGGCCCTTCGGGGGCCGGGACTGGCGATAGGCGAATTCGAGATCCTCGTAGGCCGCAGAGGGAAAGCCCGGGTCGAAGCCTTCCAGTATCCAGTCCCGCACCAGGGCCTTCTTGACCGACACGTTCGCCGTGTAGAAATACTGCCATTCCGCGAATTGGTACGGGGTGAGGTGAGAGTAGCCGAACTGTTCCCCTCCCCGTCCCTGCACGTGAAGCATGGTGGGAGTGATCTGGCCGGCGCCCCACTGAGGCCACTCCACCTTTCCCAGCACCGCCAGGTTGGGGGCCGGGTGACGGACGTGCAAGGAGGCGTGGACCTCAAAGAAGTCGGCGTTCAGAGGCTGGATGTCGTCGCCCAGGAAAACGATAACGTCGTGATGGGCCACATCCGCGCCGATGTTACGGGCCCTGGCAGGACCCACCTTGCGGACCGAGTGCCACGCGAGACCTGGCATCGTGGCCGACAGGGCGGAGAGCCGCTGCGCGGTGTCATCGGTAGATCCATCGTCGATGACGATCATCTCCAGCTTGCAGCCACCCGCATTCCGGTGGCAGGCTTCCAGCGTCTGGGCGAGCAGCGCGCTCCGGTTGTGGGTCGGGATCACGACCGACAGCGGGGGGAGCGGGCTGCTGCCGTAGCGGCCGACGGCTTCAAAAAAAAAAGCCTCGCTTCCGGCCTCCCGTTGCAGAAAATGAGCCAGCGGGTTCATCCCGGCCCGGGCTACCTCAGGATTTCGGTGCAGATAGGCGGCGGTGTCAAACGCCGGGCTGGGACGCCGTCCCTCTGGGGCCCCGAACTCGAGAAAATGCGCCAGCGGGTTCATGCCGCTTTCCACCACATCCGGGTTTTGATCCAAGTAATAGGCGGTGTCGAACAGGGGATTGGGGCGGCGACCTTCTTGGGCCCCGCGCTCGAGGAAGTGGACCAGGGCGTTGATCCCGTCAGCCGCGACGTCGGGGTTCTGCTGGAGGTAGTAGGCAGTGTCGAACAACGGGTTCGGCTTGCGTCCTTGGGTGGCCCCCACCTCCAGAAAGTGCGCCAGGGGGTTGACGCCGGCCGCGGCCACGTCCGGATTCTCCTCCAGGTAGTAGGCGGTGTCAAACAGAGGGTTGGGGCGACGACCCTCCTGGGCGCCGCGCTCCAGGAAATGGGCCAGCGGGTTCAGACCGGCGGTGGCCACGTCGGGATTCTCCGTCAAGTAATAGACCGGATCGAACAACGGGTTCGGGCGGCAGCCTACGTAGGCTCCTGTTTCCAGAAAATGGGCCAGCGGATTCGATCGGGACGCGCTGGCGGACTGTACTGCCACCCGTCGTCCCCGGCCGGCCAGCGCCCCTGACAGGCGGGCGATGGTCTGGTTGCGAGCCTCCACCAGGCCCGCCAGCCGCTCGGTCTCGCTCCGGTTGCCGGCTGCGGGGGGGGCGCTGCGAGGCCCCGCGGCGGCTGTTCCGGCACCGGCAGAATCGGCTCCCGCCACGACGTGCCGGCCCGCCGGAGCTTTCCTATACCTCAGAACTAATGCCTTCACGCCCTCCAGACTGGGAGCTTCAAAGCTGCAACTGTAACCGTTGCCGGCCATGCGCTCGTAGCTGAAGGGGCCTTCGTCCTGCGGCCAGGCATAGTAGGTAAGGTTGTGCAGGACGATGTTCATCCCTTCGAAGCTCGCTTCAAAGAGGATGGGATGGCCCGCCATGCCGAGCAGAATCGCCAGGCGTCCGGTGGCCGGATCGCCCGCAAAGGGAAGGCGCTCACCAATACCGGCACGGGCCCGCACGGCGAGGTAGTCCTGGAGCGCCGGATATGCGGCCAGGTTGCGAACCAGGTTGGCGGCTTTTTCGAGGAAGCCGCGCTGGTCCTGTCCGCCGGCGTCCTCCACCAGCTTGTCGACCTCTGCGGCTTTGTTCTCGATCGCTGTAAATTCCGGGATGCTTTTCCACACGCTGCTCCGCAACGCCTGGACCCGCCCGCATAGTTGCGCCGGCAGTTGGCGGTCCTGCGCTGAAGTCGAGCCGGCCAGATGGGTGACTCGCGAGTACGGCGAGCAAACCACCTGAAACCCTTCCTCCCAAACTCGCAACCCGTAATCGATATCGCCGAAGTCCTTCGTATACCCTTCATCCAACCGCAGGTGGCCGCACTTGGGGATGTCGATCAGCATGATGGCGCTGCACAGGGTCTGGATGGGGCTCGGCGCGGCCGGCGCCTCGAGGATGTAGGAGCGGTGGCCCGTGCCGTCCGGGCGCAGGACCACGCCGGCGTAAGAAAGCCGGCCGTCGCGATCCTTGTGCAGCGGTGTCACCACGCCCACATCCGGACCGACGCAACGCAGCATTCCCTCCAGCCAGCCGGGGCCGACCAACACGTCGTCGTTCATCAGCACCAGGTAGTCGGTCTTGCAGACCGACAGAATCCGGTTCCTTTCGTGCCAGTGGTGGGAGGCGGGGTCCTGGTTGTTCTCGACCAGGATCAACTCGTAGTTGGTGGTGTGGGTTCTCACCAGTTCCACGCATTTGCGCGCCTGGGCGGATTTCAGATCGGCCGACACGATCCCGATGGTTACCCTGAGAAGATGTTCCGGCCCGACCGCCATGGAAGGAAACCATCGCGCATGTTCTCGCAGCCGGATCGCCACCGATTCGGTCACCGGCTCGAGCCTCCTTTGCCAGGCGGAGTGCTGCTCGGAGCTGAGCCGGCCCTGGATCTGATGCATTGCCTTGATGGCAATTCTCTTTCGCTCCGGCAGCAAGGCTTCGAACAACCGCGAGTCGACTTCGTGGGTCGCAGGATCGGGTACGTAGCGGGCGGAGCCCTGTTCCTCGGGTTTCCCGACATTCATGTGCGCGAAGATCACCTCCGGCAGAAAAATGCGGCGATGGTGACCCAGAAGGCTCAATAGATCGAAAATGTTGTGGATATGGTCGTCGATGCGGTACCGGATGTAGCCCGGCGGGCAGATGCCGTCCATCAGCAAGCAGAACTCTCTCGTGAGAAACGGAAAGGTACAAAGAGTGTCGCGGAACAGGAGATCGTTCACGTTGATCAGCACTACCTGGTCCGGAAAGGACCGGAATGCAGCGAGGACCTGCTCGTCCCAGCCTGGGGTTTGCACGACCACATCATCGTTCAGCAGCATCAGGCGCTGTCCCGTCGCCACCCGGTACCCCGACAGGGTCAGCGCGCCCATGGTCAAACCGGACGGGACCGTGACGCGCTTCAAGGCTAACCCGTCGAACCGGAACTGGATCGATTCTTCGTCATCCTCGTCCATGACCAGGACGACCTCCAGTTGACCAAGGTCACGAGTAGTGGCCACGATACTGTCCAGCAGGCGGCGCAACTGCTCCGTCCGATGGCGGGTGGGAACGATCAAGGAAAACATGAGCCGGCTCATGGATTCTTTCCGTGACTCCTTTGCGGCCGCATTATTCCTGCGGCGCCTTGCAGGATACCGCCAACCCGAACCAGGGTTTGCCCCGTGCGACTTTGATAGATGCCGGCCACACCTGATTCTACGACAGCGATGCGGCTTCCCAGGTTAGCCATTTCCTCTGTCACCCACGTCAGGTCCGATTCCAATTCCGTTCTCAGCGGGGCGCCCTCTGGATGGGCCCTGGCCAGGGCCAGCGCCGCCACCAGGTCTGTCGTTTGCCGCGCTTCATTCAAGCTTTCCGCCCAAACGATGCGAGGGTTCTGGCGGTGCGTGCGAACTCGAAAGGTGGGAGCATCGGCCATTTCCTGGGCAGCAGCGTTCAAAGGGTTGGGCTTACAGGGCTACGTGACCTGTGTCGACTTCAGATGAAATGAGTGGCCGGACGGCATCGCCGATCGCGTTCGCCAGACGGACCTCAAACTCGGGCGTGCGTAAGGCGGTAGCCGCCTCCCGGTGGGCTGGGCCGTGTCCCGTCATCACCAGGACTCCGCCTCTCAGGCCGGCCTCCCGGCCGGCCAATAGATCGCTGGACTTGTCCCCCACCATCCAGGAGTGCGCCAGATCGATGCTCAGCGCCTCCGCCGCGCGCAGGAGCATCCCCGCCTGCGGCTTGCGCGCCGGGTGCGCGGGATGATGGGGGCAGGCCAGAACAGCGTCGAGGCGCGCGCCCAGGCGGCCCAGATCGGTGAGGATGGCCTCCTGCACCGCCTCAAATTCTTTCCATCCATAATATCCATGAGCAATGCCTGCCTGGTTGGTTGCCACGACGACTAGCCATCCTCGCCGGTTAGCCGCGGCGATGGCCTCGGCCGCTCCGGGAAGGAGGGCCACGTCCTCGACACGATGCAGATACAGAACCTCTTCGACAATCACCCCGTCCCGGTCCAGGAACAAGGCAGGGCGGCTGGGCTCGCCTCGCCTTTCGGCAAAGACCTGGCACCAGATATCATCAGCGTCCAGAAAAGTCGGCACGGCAGCAGTGCTGGAGCGTTCATGATATCATTCCTCGTTGACCCCGGCTTCGGAAGTGGACCTAGCATCGATTTACTGGAAGCTTCGGCTCATCCGGCGTGTAGAAGAAGAGATAGCGCGGATCTATCCCAGCGACAAGATCAGGAGTCCCGTGCATCTCTCGATCGGGCAGGAAGCGGTTGCGGCCGGAGTGTGCGACGCCTTGCGCCCGGACGACGTGGTCTCGGCGCCTTACCGCGGTCATGGCGCCTATCTGGCCAAGGGCGGCGACCTAAACGCCATGATCGCCGAACTTTACGGCAAGGAGACGGGCTGCGCGAGGGGCCGGGGCGGGTCTATGCATTTGATCGATATCGACCAGCGCATCCTCGGTGGATCAGCGGTGGTGGGCACGACGATTCCTATCGCGGTGGGATACGCCCTGGCTCTCCAGCGGGAGCGTAAGGGCCGCGTGGTGGCCGCGTTTTTCGGTGATGGCGCCACCGAAGAAGGCGTTTTTCACGAGAGCCTGAATTTCGCAGCTCTGCACAGCCTGCCGGTCCTGTTCGTGTGCGAGAACAATTTCTACGCGATCCACACGCCGCTCGAAAAGCGCTGGTCCACCCGGCAGCTCTGCGAGCGGGTGCGCACCTACGGAATTCCGGCCCACCTGGTCACCGATGGCGACGTGCTGCGGATCCGCCACTCGGCTGCGGAGGCGATTCGACCGATGCGAGCGGGGGAGAGCGGACCGGCGTTTCTGGAATGCCACACCTACCGGTGGCGGGAACACGTCGGGCCCGGCGAGGATTACGACGCCGGGTATCGGGACCGCGACGAGCTGCGGCCCTGGCAGGAACGGGACCAGGCGCCGGTCATCGGCGCCCAGCTCGACCCCTCCGAGCGGGCGCGCCTCGACGCGGAGATTGAGTCGGCCATCGCCGCAGCCTTTGATTTTGCGGAAAACAGCAAATTCCCCGAGGGTGACGACCTCTTCCAAAATGTCTACGCCGGCTAAGGAATTTCGGCTGCTGCGGTACGTGGACGCCTTGCGCGAGGCGGTCGCGCAGGAGATGGAGCGCGATCCACGCGTGTTTGTTTTCGGCCTGGACGTGGACGATCACAAAGGGATCCAAGGGTCTACACTCGGTCTCCGGGAGAAGTTCGGCGCCGAGCGCGTGTTTAACACCCCCCTGTCGGAAGACGCCATGACTGGTGTGGCGATCGGTGCGGCCATGGCCGGCCTGCGCCCCATCCACGTGCACATCCGGATGGATTTCCTCCTGCTCTGCATGAACCAGCTCGTCAACATCGCGGCCAAGGCTCACTACATGTACGGGGGCGCTGCCCGGGTGCCCCTGGTGGTCCGCAGTATCATTGGAAAGTCCTGGGGCCAGGGCGCCCAGCACAGCCAGGGCCTGCACGCGATGTTTATGCACGTGCCCGGGCTTAAGGTGGTGGCGCCATCCAACGCGTACGACGCCAAGGGCTGCCTGATCGCCGCCATTCGCGACGACAATCCCGTGATTTTCGTCGAGCACCGCCTGCTGTACCCTACGGAGGCCTACGTTCCGCAAGAGCCGTTCACGGTGGATTTTGGCCGCGCGCGGGTGTGCCGGAAAGGGGACGATATTACCCTGGTAGGTGTTTCTAACATGGTCATGGAATGCCTGCGGGCGCAGGAACTGCTGGCCGAAGCCGGTCTCCACGCTGAAGTGATCGATCCCATCTCGCTGGCGCCGCTGGACATCGATACCATCCTCGAATCGGCCAACCGCACCGGCCGGCTATTGGTGGTGGACAGCGCCTGGACCAGTTGCGGCGCCAGCGCCGAGATAGTGGCGCGCGTGTCCGAATCGCCCCGGGCGCTCCGAGGCATACAAACGGCCCGCATGGGGTTTGCGCCAACCACCTGCCCGCCCAGCCCGCTGCTGGAGCAGGAGTTTTATCCCAACCCGGTTAAGATCGCAGCCAAGGTATATGAAATGGTCCGCCCGGGAGATGTTCGCTGGGCGCCGGATGCGAAACGCGCGGTGCTCACCTACCAGCTTCAGTTCCGAGGTCCGTTCTAGCGATCCTATGTTTTACGAACTTGCGGTCTCCACGTGGGGCCAGGAAGAGAGGGCCGCCCTCTACCGGGTCATCGATAGCGGCCGCCTGACCATGGGCCCGGAGGTGGCGGCTTTTGAGCAGGAGTTCGCCCGCTACTTCGGCATGCGTTACGGGGTCATGGTGAATTCCGGGTCCTCAGCCAACCTGGTCAGCGTGGCCGCCCTGTTTTACAAGCGGCATCGACCGATGCAGCGTGGGGATGAGGCCATTGTTCCGGCCATTTCCTGGAGCACCACGTACCATCCTCTGCAGCAATACGGGCTAAGACTCCGCTTCGTCGACGTGGAACTCGACACGCTGAATGTGGACGTCAGCAGGCTGGAGCACGCGCTCACGCCGCGCACCCGGCTCCTCGTGGGGGTGAGCATTCTAGGAAATCCGGCCGCCGTGGACGTCCTCCGGGAC
>JBGOUV010000495.1:0-4246 GCA_041477815.1 Terriglobia bacterium
CGATTCCGGTGACGGCACTGGTGCCCGCCGTCGAAAACATGGTCGGCGCGCGGGCGCAGCGGCCGGGCGACATCGTGAAAACCATGTCCGGCAAGACGGTGGAGGTCATCAACACGGACGCCGAGGGCCGGTTGATCCTGGCCGACGCCCTCGCCTATGCCCGCCAGCAGGGCTGCACGCACTTGGTGGATGCGGCGACCCTGACCGGAGCGATCGTGGTAGCCCTGGGATATACTAACGTCGGTGTTTTCGCGAACGACCAGGGTTTGCTGGACCGGGTGCTGGGATCGGCCCGGGCGTGCGGGGAGAAGATGTGGCCGATGCCGCTGGACGAGGAGTACAAGGACCAGCTCAAGAGCATCATCGCCGACCTGCCCAACGTGGGAACGCGGTGGGGAGGGGCGGTGACGGCGGCGATGTTCCTGAAGGAATTCGCCGATCCCACGCCCTGGGTGCACCTGGATATCGCCGGGACCGCGTGGCTGGAAGAGGCCAAGCCGTTTATGCCCAAGGGACCGTCCGGGGTGGCGGTGCGGACCTTGATTGATTTGGCCATGAAGATGTAAACTGGACCGTGTGGAGGCGAATCATGAAGCTAATCAGCTTGTTGGTCGGCTTGTGTGTGGCTGCCGGCGCGGCTGACACACCCTGGCAGGTGCGACTGCAGTACATCGAAGCCTGCTCCTGCAACCTGTTCTGCCCCTGCTACTTCAACAAGTACGCGGCCCACCAGCACGGTGGCGAGCCGAAGTGCACCTTCAACAATGCCGGCAAGGTGCTCCAGGGCAAGTACGGCGACGTGGGTCTGGCCGGGGTGAAGTTCTGGCTGTCGGGGGACCTGGGGCCGGACTGGGCCACCAAGGGCCAAGCGGGCTGGCTGGTGGCGACCTTCGAGCCTAAGGTGACCAAGGAGCAGAAGGACGGCATGATGGCCGTCCTGACCAAGGTCTACCCGGTGTCGTGGAAGTCGGTGGAGTTCGATTCGACCGACATCGAGTGGACCATCACGCCCGATGGCAAGAAGGCGCACGCCAAGATGGCCAACGGGAAGGGCGAGGTCACGCTGACACGGTTCGACGGGACCAACCCGAAGACCGGGGCGCAGATTCAGAACGTGAAGTACTTCGCGGCGACCTGGAACAGCCCGTTCTCGCTCTACCACTCGAACCACTATTACAAGGGGTTCGGGAAGTCCTACGAGCTGAAAGAAGCCAACGGGTTCGTGATCACGGTGGAGCACACGTCGGACGGGAAGCGAATGGCGCCGGGGGCTCCCAAGAAGGGCGACTAACAAGTACCCCGGCCCCACCGAGCCGCGACTGTCCTGGCTCGCTGAAGAGAGCGGCACGAACGCTACAATGACGCCGCAATCGACTCCTGCAGAGAGGACCAAACCATGTCAGAGGCAATCGACCAACTCAAAACGGCCCTACGGGGCGAGCTGATCCAACCTGCGGATGCGGCCTACGACGCCGCCCGCAAGGTACACAACGGAATGATCGACCGGCGCCCGGCGCTCATAGCCAAATGCGCCGGCGTGGCCGACGTTATCACCTGCGTGAACTTTGCCCGTGACAGCAAAATGCTGGCGTCCATCCGGGGCGGAGGCCACAACGCCGGCGGCCTGGGAGTCTGCGACGGGGGCCTGGTCATCGACCTTAGCCGCATGAAGGGCGTCCGCGTGGACCCCTCCGCCCGCACGGTTCGGGCGGAGGGCGGATGCGTCTGGGGCGACGTGGACCACGCCACCCACGCCTTCGGCATGGCCACCCCCAGCGGCATCATTTCGACCACCGGCGTGGGAGGCTTGACTCTGGGCGGCGGCCTCGGACACCTCACCCGCAAGTGCGGCCTGGCCGTCGATAATCTCCTCGCCGTCGATATGGTGTTGGCGGATGGAAGCTTTGTCACCGCCAGCGCCGAGGAGAATCCGGACCTCTACTGGGCGGTGCGCGGCGGCGGCGGCAACTTCGGGGTGGTCACGTCCTTCCTCTTCCGCACGCACCCGGTCAAGATGGTCTACGCCGGTCCGACGCTGTGGCCGCTGGAGCGCGCCGCCGAAGTCCTGCGGATCTACCGCCAGTTCATCGTCGACGCGCCCGAAGACATCAGCGGCTTTTTCGCCTTCATGGTTGTGCCTCCCGCGCCCATCTTCCCCGAACACCTGCACATGAAGGCCGTGTGCGCCGTGGTCTGGTGCTGCACCTGTTCTCCCGAAGAAGCCGACAAAGCTCTGAAGCCGATGCGCAGCTTCGGACCGCCCGCCTTCGACTTTGTCGGCCTCATGCCTCACCCCACGCTGCAGAGCTTCTTCGATCCCATCTACCCGCCGGGACTGCAGTGGTACTGGCGGGCCGACTTCGTCAAAGAGCTGAGCGACGAGGCCATCGCGCTGCACGTGGAGCACGGCACCCGGATGCCGACCATGCACTCCACCATGCACCTGTATCCCATCAACGGAGCGCCCCACCGTGTCGGCAAGAACGACACGGCCTTCAGCTACCGCGATTCCACGTGGGCCGAGGTTATCGTGGGCGTGGACCCGGATCCGGCCAACAACCCCAAGATCATCTCCTGGACCAAGCAATACTGGGACGCCCTGCACCCCTACTCGTCCGGCGGGGCCTACGTGAACTTCATGATGGATGAGGGCGAGGACCGCATCAAAGCAACCTACCGCGACAACTACGCGCGCCTGGCCGCCGTCAAGAAGAAGTACGACCCCGCGAACTTCTTCCGCGTGAACCAGAACATACGGCCGGGGTAAAAGAAGCTGTTAGCTATTAGCTGTTAGCTCTCAGCAACCAGGATCGCCCGGGGTGGTATCATTTTCAAAGAAGAGGATTCGGTATGCCACAGTTCGTCATCGAGCGGGAGATTCCGGGAGCCGGCAGCATGACCCCGGAGCAGTTACAGGCAGCGGCCAGGCAATCCATGGCCGTGTTGAAGGAGTTGGGTCCCGGGATCCAGTGGCTGCACAGCTACTTCACCGACAACAAGGTCTACTGCGTGTACTTGGCCGCGGATGAAAATGTCATTCGGGAGCACGCCCGCAAATCGGGCTTTCCAGCTAACCGGATCTCCAGGGTTCGGAGTTTGCTCGATCCGTCGTCGGCCGAAGGAGCCGCCTGACCCTTACGAGCCCTCCAGGCCGTACTCGATGGCTTCGTCGGGGGACATGGCCCACCCGCGCATCCAGGCGGTAGTAGCGGCGGCCCCCGCGAGGCCGCGGCGGGCCGGATCGAGGTCGGCGTCGAGCTTAACCTTCTCGGTGGGCGCCAGCGGAGCCCCGATCCTTTGCCGCACCGCCGTGGCGGCTCCGGCGAGCCGGAGCGCACGCTCCCAGCCACCCTGCCGGGCAGCCGAGCGCCCCATCTCCTCCAGCAGGCCGGCGACATCCCATTTTCGTCCGAGCTGCCGGCTGATTTGCAGACTTTCTACGAAAAGGGCGTGGGCGCGAACGTGGTCGCCTTCCTCGGAGGCGAGGCGTCCCAGGTCGAGAAGGGAGCTGGCGGCGCCCGGCCCGTCATTGCGTTCTCGAAAAATCCCCAGTCCCGCCTCATAAACGCGGCGGGCGGCCGGCGTGTCTCCTTGCGCCCGCGCCACGTCGCCCTGGTGGTTCAGCGACCACGCCATCCCGGAACGGTCGCCCAGGACCTGGAAGCGTGAAAAAGCCTGCTCATGCAGGGACCGGGCGCGCTCGTAGTCGCCTTCCGACTTGTGGATGTCGGCAAGGTTGCTCAGGATGCGAGCGGCGGCCGCGGGCTCGGCCAGATCCTCCCAAGCCCGAAAGGCCTCAGCGCAGGATTCCTTTGCGGCGGCGTAGTTCCCCAGCAGCGATTGGGTAACAGCCAGACCGTTGAGGAACATGGCAATCGCCGTCCGGTCTGCCCCTTCGCGGGCGATGGCCAAGCTTTCCTGCCCGAGCTGGAGCGCCGACGCGAAGTCGCCCTGCCGGTTGCAAAGGGCGACGGAAAAGCTGCACGCCCGCATCCTCAGGGTCCGGCTGCCGCCGGGCAGTTGGAGCAGCGCGGCGATCCTATCGCGTCCCTCGGCTGGGTGGGCGTGTTCCAGCCAGAACTGCGAGACGGCCCGGACCAGGCGCAGACCCCAGTCCGCATTGCCGGTCCGGGTCAGCCACTCCAGCGCCGCCCGGATGTTATCGTGCTCGGCGAAGAAGCGCTCCACCCAGACGGCCTGCTCGGGACCTCCGATGATGTGGGGCTCTCCGTCCTCCGCCAATACC
>JBGOUV010000231.1:0-10999 GCA_041477815.1 Terriglobia bacterium
CCCCGCGAATGGGCCGGCCCACGCCGAGGTGGTCCAGATGCGCCGTCAGTACCGCGTACTGGTCCTTCAGCTGGGGGTCGGCGCCCGGCCGGATCCCCGCCACGTTGCGGCATTCCACGTCCTGCGCCTCGAACCGGACCTGGGCCTTCAGGCGCAGGGGCAGCGGAAAGCGCGGCAGCGTCTTCCCGGCGTTGGACAGTTCCAGGATTTCACGAAAGCTGTGTCCAGAGCCGGCGAAGAAGCGCTCGGCGCGCGTCGGGTTCACCGTCACCGAGAGGCGCTGGCCCCGCGATTCCGCGAGGGCCGGGTCGGTCAGGCTCATCGATGGTTGAAAGCGCGCCAGCGTGGAGCGCTCCCACGGTACGTCCATGGCCTGGGGGTTCAGGATTTGCAGCGTCCCGATGGCTCCGGCCTTCTCCAGGTTCTTCGAGCGTTCCTCCGACGACTGGTAGTGGGACCGCACCGCCCCCGGAATCGACGACGGCCCCCCACTCAGGTAGAGCACCAGCTTGCCGCGCAGGTCGAGTCCGGCCAGATCGTCGTGTTGATACTCAGGCACGGTCAGGGCGTATCCGGCGAAGACGATCGCCGCCTCCACCGACTCCGGGGGCTCCGTGCGCATGCTGAAGTTGGCCTCTTCGCCGAGGCGCAGCGCCTCCCACTTTCCGCCTTGGCCCAGGGCCAGGCTGGACTGCTCCTCGACGACGGTGCGCGACCGGAACTTCACCGGCTGGAAGTATCCCGACGTCCCCGCCGGCCGCAGCCCCGCCCGCTCCCACTCGCCGGCCACGTATTCGGCGGCCTTCCGGTAGCCGGCGCTGCCCGTGTTGCGGCCCTCCAGCTTGTCGTCGGCCAGGAACAGCACGTGCGACCACCAGCGATCGGCGCCCCCCAGGGCCAGCGGGACGGCGAGGACCAGCAGGGCTCGTTTCAGCATAGCCCCACAGTGTATAACACTCTGTATGCCCTACCCGGCCGGCTCGATCCTGGTTACCGGCAGCATCGTGTTCGACGTCCTGGTTCGTCCCGTGGATGGCCTGCCGCCCTGGGGCGCCACCCAGTGGGTCGACTCCATCGACCGCCATCTCGGCGGCAACGGCGCCATTGCCGCCTATGCCCTGGGCCGGCTCGGCGCCGCCGTTACCCAGGCCGGCGCGGTGGGTGACGACGACTTCGGCCGCTACGTCCTCGACCGCCTGCGTTCGGCCGGTGTGGAGGTCTCCCAGGTCCACCTCGCCCCCGGTCTGCAAACCGCCACCACCATCGGCCTGGTCAACGCCTCGGGAGAGCGCCTGTTCCTCCACGTGAAGGGCGCGAGCGACGCGGCCGATCCGGACCAGGTCCGCTTCGACGGCCATCGGTATTTTCATGTCGGCAGTGTGTTTCAGATGGCACGCCTGCGCGCCGGGGCCCGGTCGCTGGTCGAGCGCGCTCGCAGCGCCGGCCTGATCACGTCGGTCGACGCCGCCTGGGATCCCCTGGGCCGCTGGATGGATGACTTCGCCCCCCTCTGCCCCCTGCTCGATTTCCTGTTCCTGAACCACCAGGAAGCCCGGATGCTTTCCGGCTCCGAGCAACCCGCCGAGGTCGGCCGCTTCTTCCGCGACCGCGGAGTCGGTGTGGTGGTTCTGAAATTGGCCGAGAACGGCTGCGCGGTCTCAGCCGCCGGCGAGGAGTTCCGCGTGCCCGGTTTCCCGGTGACCGCCGTCGACACCACCGGCGCCGGCGACTGCTTCTGCGCGGGCTTCCTGGCGGCCCTCCTCCGGGGCTCTTCGCTCCCGGAGGCCGCCCGCTTCGCCAACGCCGTCGCCGCACAATCTATTCAGCACGTGGGCGGCACCGAAGGCGTCCTCGGGTTCGAGGAAACGGCTGCCTGGATTCTTGGAACCACAGATGAACGCGCGACCCGCTAACATGAACCGCGGCGTCCCGGACCCCCACTTTCCTCGTACTGGCCACAGGCTTCGCACCCGTACTGAAAACGTAGCCCCCCGTTGCGGTATGCTGGATTTTGGCGATGGTCATTCGGCTGCAATTTGAAGGCATCCGCTGTTTCTCCGCACCTCAGGATGCGGTCCTCCGCCCACTGACGCTCCTGGTCGGCGAGAACAGCTCGGGCAAGTCCACTTTTTTGGCCTTGTGCCAGATCGCTTCCTCGATCACCCAGGGCTTCATTCAGGAGCTCCCATTCAACGAACCGCCCTTCCTGCTCGGAGCTTACGACCAGATCGCCTCCTACCGAGGAGGACGTGCTGGACGCGCCAAGTCCTTCACCATCACGGCCAGTGTGGACGACGATCCGCGCTGCGGCTCGATCCAAGCGGAATTTGTGTCTAGGGACGGTCAACCCTCCCTGCGCGTGTGGCGACTGGCGGTAGGAAGCTTGCTTTGGCAGATGAATCTCAATGGCAGCCGCGATACAGTCTCATTGTTCCTTAAGAGCCCGAAAGGAAGGCAAGCGCTCCATGACGTTGAAGCATTCATGGCTCTGTCTTTCACTCAGGCTGGTCCCGAGTATTGGGCCGCTCTGCTGGGGTTCAAGAACATCAAGGCTTTGTTTTCTCAGTCCGACATGAACTCCCTTGGGAGGGCCTCAAGATCAATCCGCGAGGGGTTTGGCCGACACATCTACGCCTTCGCACCGATCCGTACTAGCCCGCAACGAACCTATGACCCTGTCAGTGCGGAGCCGAAACCGGAAGGTTCACACGTTCCCATGCTCCTGGCCCGGTTGTCCCATTCCGGGGCGAATGCGTCATGGGCCACGTTGAGGTCTGCTCTGAAGGAGTTCGGCTTCCGGTCAGGTCTCTTCGAGCAGATCGAGGTCATCCGAAAGGGAAAAAAGGAGAGCGATCCGTTTCAAATCGGGGTCAAGAGTGGTGGCCCGACGTTTAATCTGGTTGACGTGGGCTACGGGGTCAGCCAAGCCCTTCCGATTCTGGTCGACACCCTCCAGCACTCCGCCGACAAAGACGTTTTCTTGCTCCAGCAGCCTGAGGTTCATCTTCACCCCCGGGCACAGGCGGAACTAGGGAACTTCTTTGCGCGCCAAGCCGGCAAGAAAAGGCGCTTTGTTATAGAGACTCACAGCGACCACCTCGTGGACCGGGTTCGTATGGAGGTTCGTCGTGGGCGTCTCCGACCCGAAGACGTATCCCTTCTTTACTTCGACCGCCAGAAACAGGGAGCGATGATTCACAACCTTGAGCTCGCGAAGGATGGCACCATTGTGAATCCACCCGTGGGTTACCGCCAGTTCTTTTTGGACGAAGAACGAGATCTTCTGGACATTTGATGTGTGTCTCATCGTCGACGCAGATGCTGCCGCCAGATTTCTCGCGGAACCGAGCAAGCTAAAGGCTTGGCTGCGTGGGAAGGGCGGGAATCCACGCTTGGTCGCGGCCGGCGCGCTCATGAACGAATTGAAGCAGCTACGTGTCGTCCGCGCATTCCTGGTGGAGTTAGAGCGAGCAGGCAGGCTCAGATCTCCTGACGGGGACCGTCTTCGGCGGGAAGAGGACCAGTTGCGCGCCAGCGCAAGTTGCCGCTCAAACGACATCCATGTGCTGAGCCTGGCAATTGTGAGTGGAGCCCGCACGCTGGCCACCTTCGATAATGACCTGGCAGACGACTTCAAGAATGCGACCATCATCCCCCGGCCTCGAGGCAGGATCTATCGGGATCCAGACACTCACAACCATCTCCTCGGTCACACGCCGGCTTCTTGTGGGATACAGTCCACCGACCCAAATCGCTGGCGGCATAGGTAACTACAGCTCCGCGATGGTCTCGATCACCGCGTCCCCGTTCCGAACGGCCTCTTCCTTCAGCTCGATGCCCAGACCCGGCGTCTCCGGCGCGGTCACGTAGCCGTTGACCGGCGCCGGGACGTTGTTCAGAAAGCGCGGATACACGTCGTTATACAGGTGGTACACGCTTTCCATGATGTAGAAGTTGGTCAGCGAGGTGGCCGTGTGGATCGAGGCGTACCACAGGATCGGTCCGCCGCCGGTGTGCGGGGAGGTCGGAATCTTATAGGTATCCGCCATATCGGAGATCTTCTTCGCTTCGGAGATCCCGCCGCACCAAGTGACGTCGTACATGACCACGTCGACCGCCCGCGCCTCGAACATCTCCCGGAACCGGAACCGGGTGGCCAGCCGCTCGCTGATACAGATGGGTATGGAGGTTTCGCGGGCCAGCGACGCATAGGCCTCCAGGTTGTCGGGCAGCATGGCGTCTTCCAGGTACATGATCCCGTAGGGCTCGAGCGAGTGCGCGATCTGCATGGAGCAGGGCAGGTTCCAGCGGCTGCTCAGGTCGAGGGCGATCTCCATCTCGTCGCCCGCCACCTTCCGGATGCGCTGGATCGGATCGAGCGACTGCTTCAACTCCGCCTGGGTGATGAAGGTGCCGCCATGCCGGGCGAGCGCGTTGACGGGGCCGCGATCGTAGGGGTAGAGCTTAATGGCCTTGATGCCCCGCTGGAGCAGGAACTCGGTGATCTTCTCGGGGGCGTCGTGCTCCCGCATGCCGTTGATGGTCCAGCCGTTCATGGTGTTGTAGACCATGAGCTTTTCCTGGGCCTTGCCACCGAGCAGTTTGTAGACCGGCAGCCCGGAGGCCTTGCCCAGAAGGTCCCACTGGGCGATGTTGACGGCGGTGAGGATGCGGTGTTCGGCGCCGCCCCACGGCTGGTAGGAGATGCGGTAAAACAGGTCCTGCCAGAGGCGATCGATCCGGGTCGGATCCTTTCCCAGGATATAGCCGGACAGCTCCTTGAGCGCGCCGCGGTGCGCCTCGTAGCCGGGATAGGATTCGCCGATGCCGACCAGGCCGGTGTCGGTATGCAGCCGCACCCACATCCAGTTGGGCGTGATGCCCTGGATGCGCAGGTCCGACCGGAAACGCACCGCTTCGATCTTGGTGATCTTCATGGGGCCCACGGCGGCGGCGGCCGCCTGCGCCTGCCGCGTCCAAAATCCCAACCCCACCGTCGCCAGGAAATCCCGTCGTCTCATAATGTCCCTCCTCCTTAGCTGGCCACTGTCTCTACGATGGCATCACCGTTCTGGAACAACTCGGGCTTGATACCGGCGCCGATGCCCGGCAGCTCCGGCGGGATCACGTGGCCCTTGTCCGGAACCGGCGTATTCTTCACAAAGTGGGGGAACTGGTGCGTGTATTTCCAGTAGTTGCTCTCCATGATGAGGAAATTGGGGAGCGCCGTGCACAGGTGGACCGAGCAGATGTAGAGCAGCGGCCCGCCGCAGGTGTGGGGCGACGTGGGAATAAAGTATGTATCCGCCATGTCGGAGATCTTCTTGGCCTCCGATACGCCGCCGCACCAGGTGACATCGTACATGACCACGTCGCACGCCTTCTTCTCGAAGAACTCCCGATACTCGTACCGGCTGGCCAGGGTCTCGCTCATGCAAATGGGCACGCTGGTCTCGGCGGCGAGCCGGGCGTAGGTGTCGACGTTGCTCATGAGCATCGCATCTTCCAAGTACATGATGTTGTACGGCTCCAGCGCTTTGGCGATGCGCTGGGCGCTGGGCAGATCGAACCGCCCCCAGAGGTCCACGGCGATGTCCATCTCGTTGCCGACCTTGTCCCGGATCTCCTTGATCCAGCCCATGCCTTTCTCCAGGGCCTGGTTGGAGAGGTAGTTGTCCGGGGCGGTGAAGGGATAGATCTTCATCGCGGTGATGCCGCGGTCCAGCAGGAACCGCACGATCTTCATGGTGTCCGGCCCCATCTTCATCTCGTTGATGGCCCAGTAATCGGTGGTCGTATTGTAGACGCGCACGCGTTGGCGCGTCTTACCGCCGAGCAGCCGGTAGAGGGGCAGTCCGGCGGCCTGGCCGAGAATGTCGAGCTGCGCCATATTGATGGCGCTCAGGATGCGCATATCGGCGCCGCCGGTGTTGCGCATGGCCATGCGGTGGAAGAAAGCGCGCCAGATTCCGTCGATATCGCGCGGGTCCCGGCGGATCAAGGTCGGCGCGTAGTCCCGTAGGGCGCCGATCTCGCCCTCGTGGAAGGGATAGGTCTCACCAGTCCCTATAAGGCCCTTGTCGGTATGGAGCCGCACCCAGCAGAACTCGGCGCCGTCGGAGCCGCCCGAGCCTCCGCCCACGTGGAGGTCCTTACGAAAGGTCACCGCCTCGATCCGCGTGATCTTCATCGGCTCCGTGTTGTCGATCGCCGCCAGCATGGCCGCCGGCAGCATGGCGCCTCCCAGCCCCGTCAGGAATGTCCTTCGTGTCATGGCCGCGTGTTTCATCCCAGAACCCCCATTTCGTATAGCACGGACGCCTCCTCCGGCGCTACCGCTCTCACGGCGCCGGGCACTCCAGGCCGTCGCCGGGTAGCCGGACGCGCAGTACCGTGAAATCGTGCGCGATCTTGGTGTGGTACACAAAGTCCACGCCGACGGCGAAGGGAGAGCCCGGAATACACTGCTCCAGGCGGTCGTCGAGGTTGGGAATGGTCGCCTCCTTCCACGGACCTCGGGCGCTCTGGCTGAGGGAGACGTCGAGGGGAAAAGGCGGGGTGATCCCGCCTTTGGTGCTGAGCCGGATCCAGTATCGCTGTGCGGGCTCTCTCGGGTTGGGCAGAGAGATCGTCGCCGCGCGTTTGGCTCTCAGGATGACCAGCTCCCAGGCGGTGGCCCGCAGTAAAGCAGCCTCGACGGTCTCATGGGTCTTAACCAGCTTTTCCGCCCGCTGGATGTCTTTCTGAACGCGGAGAGCATCGTCATGAACATCCCGGATCGTCTTGGCCTGAGAGTCGATCCCGTCAAGCTTCCCCTGAAACTCGGCGAGCTTGCGGTTGATCACCTCGGTGGTTCCCTTATACTCCTTGCTCATGGCATTCGCTTGATCCGTCAGCTCCTTTTGCCTGCTGGTTAAGCTGCCGATGAGATTCGACACCAGGGCGTTGGTGTTCAAGGCGCTGTTTTTGGAGGAATCCACCCATTTTTCTGTTTCCGACTTGTATCTCTCCGCCTGCCCTTTGTATTCTTCAGCGGCGTGCGTGTGTTGTTGACTGGCGTACTCGGAGCTCTTCAGAAGAGCACCGGCCTGGTTGAGTTTCTCCAACGCGCGATCGGCCCGATCCTGGGCCAGCGCCGTTAAGTCCTTGAACTTCTTGTATTGGTCGAAACCGAACCAGGAGGTAAGGGCCAGCAGGATACTCCCCCCCGCTGTGAGGAACTTCCAGCGCCGGCTGAGGTAGGCCCGCGTACGGTCCTGGACCTCTTGCTCGAGGAGGCTTTTGAAATAGTGATGCTCAACAACCTTGCGAATCAGATCAACATCGACATCGTCGGGCATGGAACGGCTCCGTTAACTAGGCAGAAACCGCGTTCTTCTCCACGAACTCGTCCACCTTGGACCGCTCCGGCCGCCGCTGATCCAAGTAGTGGAAACGCTCCGCGTAGGCGAGATTGTGTTCCCTCCCGTATTCCTGGTAGCGGTCGAGAAGAAACTGCCGCACGTAGGCGCGGTCGGCGGTGTGATCGTCGCCGCCCAGCAGGGCCAGGCGCTTCCCCTGCCGCGCCAGGTCGGCGCGCAAACGCGAGCCGAGATTGCCGCCCCCCTGCGACTTGCACTCCACAATCGCGTCGATTTTCTTCTCAAGGTGCGACCCGATGTCAACCACGCGATTGAAGGGCTGCCCCGGCCGTCCATAGAAGTAATACCGTTCGCGTACCGGGTGCGGCTGGAAGCCCGCCTCCCGGTGCTCGGGGAAGTCGTTCGGCATCCCGGACATCCAGGCCGCCTCTTCCACGGCCCGCCCGGTCACCCAGTGGTCGGGGTTCTCCTCCCCGTGTCCCCAGGGATTGAAGGAGATCACCGTGTCCACTTTCAACGTCCGAAAAAGGAAGACCAGCCGGCCGCGGATATCCAGGGCGGAGACGTCGTTCATCTCGTGGTTCTGATAGTAGAGATCATAGACCTCCTTGCACCCCAGCGCCGCGGCCATGCGCAGATGCTCCTGCTCGTTGCTCAGGATGTTTTGCGCCGTGGTTTGCCCGCCGACCTTCTCATCATTACTGGTTCGAATCACGTAACCGGTGTAGCCCTCGGCGATAAGCTTGGCCGCCAGGCCGCCGGCGTAGTAGGGCAGATCGTCGAGGTGCGCGTGCACGGCGGCGAAGACCTTGCCCCGGTGCGGTTGTCCCGGTTGGTCTCGCTCGACGACGATGGGTTCGGCATCCATGGGCGGTCTCCTTTTCTTACAGCCGGACAGCGTGCTGGTCGGCGTACTTGCGAACGTTTTCCTGGTAGTTCGGCGGCGGACCGATATAGCGGAAGGCCTCGGCGTAGCCCAGGCCGAACCGCTCGCCCAGCAGCTTCCAATCGTCCATCAGGAAATGCTTGACGTACTGGAGATTGGCGGTTTCGTCGTCGTTCCCCAGCAGCTCGAGTTTCTTGCCCTGCCGGGCCAACTCCTGCCGCAGCCGGGATCCGGCGGTCCCGGCCGGCCCTTTTCCCTTGTTGGCGACGTTGCCCCGGACCTTTCGATCGATGTAAGAGCTGATATCCACCACGCGGTTCACCACGTTGTGACCCTGGGGCGCGCGGGAGAAATAGTACTTCTCGCGCACCCGCGCCGGCTTCAGCCCGGACCGGTAGTGCTCCGGATAGTCCCGGAGCCCGCCGGACATCCAGCAGGCCGCCTCCGCCGCGCGGCCCGCCACCAGGTGGTCGGGGTTTTCGTCGTAATGGTTGTACGGATCCATGGCCACCAGGGCGTTCACCTGCAGCGCCCGGAACAGAAAGATCAGCCGCGCCCGGATCTCGATCTCCGCGCAATCGTCCATGCGATGATTGCGGTAGTAGAACGAGAACGCGTTCTTGCAGCCCAGGGCCTTGGCCACCTCCTGGTAGTCGATCTCGTTCTGGGCGACGCCGTATCCGAGCGTCCTGCCCGAGGACTCGTCATTGGAAATGCGGATCAGATAGCCGGTGTATCCCTCCTCGATGAGCTTGGCCACCAGGCCGCCGGCGAACAGCGGAATATCGTCGGAATGAGCCTGCACGGCCGCCAACACCTTGCCCTGGTGCGGCTTTCCGGGACGGTTCCGCTCGATCGTCAGATCGTCGGCGTACGTGTAGTAGTCCGGCGTCCCGAACGGGTTGTACCCCGATCTGCGGTTGGCGTAGGCGGTGGGAGTAACCTGCGCGGGAAGATCGGCAGCCCGCGCTTGACTGAGCGCCGGACCGCTGCCGAGCGCGATCCCTCCCGCGATAGATGTGCCTAGAAATCCTCGTCGTTCCATGCAGCATATGTTACAACGAAACGCGCGCCCCGGAGGGCTAACGAATTTGACCACAGCCCATCCCGACCCGCTACAATGAAAGTGCTCAACATTACTCAACCTTGATCAAGGTGGTTCCCTTGAAGCAAAATGCTGCCACGGTTCATCGCATCCCCATCACCAAAGCTCGCATCAACCTGGGCCAAGTCGTCCGCCGCGTCCACCTGAATAGAGAATACTTCATCCTGGAAAAGGACGGCATACCGGTTGCCGGGCTGATGGGCGCAGACGAGCTAGAGGATTACCTCGAGCTCCGAGACCCCAAGGTGCGCGCGCAAATCCGCAAGAGCAACGCGGACTACCTGGCTGGACGGAGCCGGCCGGCCGCGGACTTCATTGCCGAATTGCGCGCCGAGACCCAGAGAAAGAGGGGGCGACGCCGTACGCCATGACGCCGCTGTTCTCCGTTCGTACCACCGCCGCGTACGAACGGCTGGCACGCCAACTCCTGAAACACCACCCGGAGTTCCCATCCCTTCAAGAGCGGATACTTAAGATTCTCTCGGCAGACCCGTATAACCGCACCAGCGCCCATGACATCAAGAAGCTCGTGGACGTCCCGCAAGGCGGTGGTCAGTGGCGCCTGCGGCTGCGCCGCTTCCGCTTTCGCTATGATATTTACGGCCACGATGTCGTGCTCCAGCACTGCGGCCTGCGCAGAGAGGATACCTACCAATAGGGACCGGCGATGAAATGGCCTTGCGCCGGACCCGGCCCCTGTTCCATACTTCCATCGAGGGTGAGGAGATCTTCATGAAACACTTGTTGCTTGCCGCAGGGGTGCTGTTTCTCGTTGCCGGACCCGCCCGGCCCCAGTTCGAGCAGGGGTCCATCGTGGGCGTGGTTTCCGACCCGTCCAAGGCCCCGGTCGCCGGCGCCGCGGTGGAGTTCCGCAGCCTGTCCACCAACGTCAAGCGCGACGTCACCACCGCCGCCACCGGCGAGTACAACTCGCTGCCGCTGCCCCCGGGAACCTACGCCGTCACCGTACGGATGCAGGGCTTCCGCGAGCAGACCGGCGAGTTGACCCTGGCCGTGGGACAGCGTCTCCAGGCCGACTTTTCTCTCGTCATCGGCGCCGTGACCGAACAGGTCAACGTGATCGGGTCGACCGGCCTCATCGAAACGGCGTCCTCGGAGATTAGCAAGATCCGCCTGGCCAAAGAGATTGTCGATCTGCCCCTGAACACCCGCAACTTCACCCAGTTGGTGCAACTCGCGCCGGGCGTCCTCACCGGCGTGGGCGGGGCCTCGGGTCTGCTCGGCTACACCAGCGGCCGCGGCACCAACGGCGCCGTCATCAACGGCGCCCCGGTGGAAGACGTCACCTACATCATCGACGGCATCAACAGCGTCGATACCGACGCGGGCGTCCTGATCTTCTTCCCGCCGGTGGATTCGATTTACGAATTCAAGGTCCAGACCAGCTCGGCGCCGGCGGCTTACGGCGGCGGTCAGGGGATCATCAACGTTACCTACAAGTCCGGCGGCAACGAGCTGCACGGCACGGCCTACGAGTTTCTGCGCAACTCCGCTCTCGACGCCAAGAATTTCTTCGATTCGGCCCGCGACCCCATCCCCCCCTTCAAGCTCAACCAGTTCGGGTTCAACCTTGGCGGGCCGATCGTGAAGGACAAGCTCTTCCTTTTTGGCGACTACGAGGGCAAG
>JBGOUV010000498.1:0-4193 GCA_041477815.1 Terriglobia bacterium
ATCCGGAGACCACCACCGGCGGGCGGGCGCTGAAGTTCTACTCCTCGGTGCGGGTCGACATCCGCCGCACCAACGCCATCAAGGACGGCGAAGAGGTAGTGGGCAGCCGCACCAAGGTGAAGATCGTCAAGAACAAGGTGGCGCCCCCGTTCCGCATCGCCGAGTTCGACATCATGTACGGGCAAGGGATCTCCCGCGAGGGCGATCTGGTCGACATCGGCGTGGAGCACAACATCGTCGAGAAGAGCGGCTCCTGGTACAGCTACAAAGGCGAGCGCATCGGCCAGGGACGCGAGAACGCCAAGCAGTTTTTGCTCGACAACCCCGACGTGAAGCAGGACCTGGACGTGGAAGCACGGCGCATCCTGGGTCTGCTGCCGCCGGCCGCCGACGTTTCGCCCCTGCCCAAGGCCGCGGCGCAGACGGCCAAGGTCGGCAAGTAACCAACCAGTGGTCAGTGGTCAGTGGCCAGCAACACACCACTGGACACCAGTTCGCTGGACACTGGACACTGGCCACTGGACACGGGCCACTGATTCTTCGCTGGCCACTGGACCTGTAAGGTGTTTTGCCTATGGCGCCGGCGCGCCCCGGGCCTTACGCTGGAAGTATGCTTACCCCCGTCGCTGTCATCGCCCTGGCTGCCGCGTTAGAACCTTCGATGATCCGGCTGCTGCCGCCCGATGCCGGGTTCTTGCTGGGCATCGAGTGGCGGCAGGCGCTGGCGTCGCCCTCCGGGGGTGTTCTGGAGAAACGCTGGACCGGGGGGGGGCCGCTGCGGCAGATACCGGGCCTGGCCGGTCTGGAGAAGACCTTGCGCGAGGACGTGGACTCGTTGCTGGTGGTGGGGTCGGCACAGGAGGTCTCGGCGCGCGGCCGCGAGGCGGCGGTGCTGATCATTATCCGGGGCCGTTTTGACCGCGCCGCCATCCGCCAGTGGCTCAAGGGACGGGTCGAGATCTACAAGAACATCCAGGTGATTACACCGGCCCAGACCGAACCACCCAGTATGCGGGTGGCGCTGGTCGACGACACCACGATTCTGGCCGGCCAGCGCCGGCAGGTAATACCGGCTTTGGACCGTCTGACGGCGCGGTCGGGCCAGGTTCCGGCGCGGCTGGTCCAGCGCGCGGGCGAGCTGGCGGCGCGCCATCAGGCCTGGCTCGCGATCGAAGCGCCGCCCGGCGGCTTCCCGTCTGAATCCGGCCCCCAGGCGAAGATCGCGGCCCAGCTCACCGGTCTCGATGTGGGCGTGGCGTTCTCCGAGGGCTTGGCCCTGGAGGCGAATCTCCATGCCCGGTCCGATACCGCCGCCCGCGACCTGGCCGCAGCGGTGCAGGGGTTGGTGGCGATGGCCGCCCTGCAACAGACCGAGTCCGCGGACGCGAGCGAAGTGTTGCGGAAGGTGGAGGTGGCGGCGGGGCCTGAGACGGTACGGCTGCGGCTGTCCCTCACCCCGGCCGATCTGCAACGCGGCTTCCAAGAGCGCCGCCGGACCGCCGCGGCTCCTGCTGCTCCCGCCCCGGGGCCCAAACCGCCCGAGGGGCCCAGGAAGATCCGCATCCTCGGCCTCGACGAGGGAACCAAAGAGATCCTGGTGAAGTAGCACAGAGGACGCTACCCGCCGCCAGCCGCCGGGTAAGCTACCATATATGTCTGCAGGGCCACTGGCCAAGGCGAGTGGGTTTGCCCCCCCCCGGCCCACGATCCACGATCCACGGTCCGCCCTACGGCAACGGCGCGGGACGCTTCAGCAGGTGGATGTAGTTGCCGTCCAGGTCGGTGAAGAATACCAGTCGGTTGCCGCCCATGTTGAGCAGGTCGGTGACGAAGTGGACCCCTTTGCCCTTCAGACTCTCGTAGGCGGCGTCGAAGTCCTCCACCGTGACGGCCAGGTGGCGGATGCCCGGGGTCTTGAGGTTCTGGTTTTCCCGCGGGCCTTCTCCGGGGATGATCTCCAGCATGCTCCCGTCGGCGGCGCGCACGAAGACGTTGCCGCCGTACCGGTAGTTGATCCGGAACTCCACGTGATCGACGTACCATTGAGCCAGCTTCTCGGGATCCGGCGAAGCCAGCGCGGTGTGTTCTAGTCCTTTAAACATAGAACGGCTATTTTACACGGTAAACGATCTTGCCGTCCAGGATGGTCATTACCGGCTCGATGAGTTTGATGGCGTCCTGGGGACAAGTGAGGAGGTCGCGGTCGAGGACCACCAGGTCGGCCAGCTTGCCCGCCTCGATCGATCCCTTCTTGTCTTCGTCAAACAGAAGGTGCGCCGGCCAGATGGTGTTCATCTTCAGGGCCTCCTGCCGGCTCACGCACTGCTGGGGGTACAGCTTGCCGCCGCGGGCGGTGCTGCGGGCCACCGCGATCCACATGCTGAGGAAGGGATTGTAGGGATTGATCGCCCGGTTCTTGTCGAAGCCGATCATGTGGTCGCTGGAGTTCGACACTATCACGCCGGCCTCCAGGTAGGAGCGGAGCGGGATGAAGTTGGCCAGGCCCTCGTAGGTGAAGACCTCCTCCAGGGCGGGAGAGTCGAGATAAGCCCACGCGGCCTGGACGTCGGCCAGTACGCCCAAGCGCTTGGCCCGGGCGATGGCGGCGGCGCTTTGGAAGCTGGCGTGGATCCAATGCGAGCGGGTGGGGGCGATGGGCTTCTCGCGATCGAGGGCCTCCAGGGTATCGAGGAACAAGTCGACCGCTCCGCCGCCCTGGGCGTGAGCGGTGAGCTGCCAGCCGCGGGCGCGGGCTTCACGAAAGATGGCCAGCAGCTTATCGGGGGCGACGAAGAGCTGGCCGCGATTGGTCGGGTCGGTCTGTCCGTAGAGCTGCCGGCCGAAGGGGCCGTACGGCTGTCGCTGGTAGGCGGTGCCGATGGTCATGCCGCCGTCGATATTCACCTTGAACGCCCCGAACTTCAGCCACTCATCGCCGGTCCCCGTGTGGTACGGCGCCCCCCGGATCTCGCGCAGGAGGTCGTCGAGAGGGCGGCCGGCGTCCAGCCACCAGACCAGTGCCGTCCGGATGGCGAGCCGGCCTTGCTCCTGGAGCTGGCGGTAGAGCGCGATGTCGCCGGCCTCGGCGGCGCCCTCGCCGATGGTGGTGAGACCGGCAGCCAGGTATCGCTGGTGCATGGCTGCCAGCGCGCGAAGCTTTTCGTCCGCGGTGAAGCCGGCGGCGGGGGTGACGCCCTTGACAAGCTGCTGCGCGCGTCGCAGGATCCCGTTGGGCTCGCCCTTCTCATCCTTGACGATCACCCCGCCGGGCGGGTCCGGCGTATCGCGCGTGATGCCCGAGGCCTTCAGGCCCAGCGAGTTCACCACCACGACGTAGCTGGCGTCGAACATCACCGGGTGCTCGGTCGCGGCGTCCAGGACCTCCCGCGTGGGCATGCGCATTTCCTTCAGGCGCGTGGGGAAAGTGCGAGGTACGACGATCCACCGGCCCCTCGGAATCTGACGAGCCTGCTCTCGAATGTAGTTTTGAATGGCGTCGAAGGAGTCGATCAGCGGGAGGGGCTGGCGGAACTCACTGAGCCCGGCTTCGACGGCGTGCACGTGGCTGTCAATCAGGCCGGGTATCACGGTGCGGCCCTGCAGGTCGATGACCTGGGTCCGAGGGCCCCGCTCACCGGCCAGAATATCCTGATTGCCGCCCACCCTGTCGATGCGGTTAGCCGTGACCGCCACAGCTTCGCGAACGGAGAAGTCGCGGTCCACGGTGACTATCTTCCCGTTGTGAAGGATCAGGTCGGCGGCGAGAAGCCAGATGGCGCCGGTGGGGGTCATGCGAGAGACTACACAGTCACTCCCAGTTCCTTCCAGTCCACGCTGCGGCCCTTATAAATCGCCTCCCGCCCCATGATGGCGGTGAGGGCCGCAATGGCGGCCACCTTAATGTCCGCATAAGGCTGCCGATTCTCCCGGATGCAGGCGTAGAACTCGCTCATGGCGTTCTCCTGGGCCTTCTTCAGCTCGGCCGAGATCATCTCCCGGGGCTCGCCGAAGCTGGGGTAGAACATGCCGCCGCCCTCATGGGTCAGGTGGATGGCCCCCTTCTCGCCAAAAATCACGTACCACTGGTTGTTGGCCATCACCTTCAGGGCCGCCGGATGCAGATAGAGCTGGCTGTACTCCAGGTACGCTCCGTTCTCATAGGTATAGGACACGCTGAACCCGTCCATCATGAC
>JBGOUV010000312.1:0-8230 GCA_041477815.1 Terriglobia bacterium
CCTAACGGTTTTCAAGACCGCCGCCTTCAACCGCTCGGCCATTCCTCCAATCTCATCGTACCGGATTGCGCCACCGCCTGGCTAGCCCCGGCACCCCAGGCGTTGCATGATCTTGTCGGTCTCCCGGTAGGCCTCGGCTACCCACTGCTCGATCTGGCTAGGCTCCGGGGAATACTCCAGCTCGATCGAGACGACGCCGTCGTAGCCGGTCTGCTGGATAGCTCGGAGGTAGTCCTGGATCGGTGTCACGCCCCGGCCGGGGGGGAGGTCGCCGTGGGTCTGGCCGTTGCAGTCCGACAGGTGGACGTGCTCGATCAGGCCCCGCAGACTCGCCACCTTCTCGAACGGGGTGTGGACCAGGTGGAGGTGGGAGATGTCGCAATTGGCTCGCACGGTATCCGGCATGCCTACATCGTGGATGAACCGGACCATTTCATCGACGCCATTGAGCAGCGACTCGTGGAAGGGCTCCAGCTCCAGGGCGATCTTGAGGCCCAGGGACCGCGCGTACTCGCCGAGCAGCCGGGTGTTGCGGACCCCTGTGTCCCACTGCTCGACCGGCGGGATCACCTCGCGCTGCCAGATGTACTCGCCGAGCACCAGGAGCAGGTTGCCGGCCCCCAGCTTCGAGACCAGGTCCAGGTAGGCCTTGCAGCGGTCGACGTGGAACCGCTGCACCGACGGATTGAAGTCGATCAGACCGACGGCCACGCAGCAGACCGATACGATGGGCAGGCCACACTCGGCCGCGGTTTCGCGGATCAGCCTGCGCTCTTCGCCGTCGATGTCCAGCGGATCGGTGAAGACGTCGATGGTGTCGAAGCCCAGCTCCTTGGTCTTGCGGATACCGAAAGAGGTTTCGCGGCCGCTCTGGGCCCAGGCGGAGTTGATGAGACCGAGTTTCATAACTTCACCTCGACGGCGCGGTGTTCGGCGGCGCTGCGGTAGGCGGCGTCGACTAGCGCCATAGTTCTCAGGTTATCGCGCCCGCTGATGGCGGGCTCCGTGCCGTTTTCGACGGCCACGAGCAACTGCGCCATGGTTCCCGCGAAGGCGTCGGGGAACCAGACCTCGGGCCAGCGGGGCTCGATCCAGCAGTGGGGTCGGCTCTTGGTGGAGTAATGCAGCGTGCTGGGGGTGCGGGCGGGATAGGACGGCCAGCCGATGGTGCCCCAGGCGAGACCGTCGACGCCTTCGACGCGCCACTTGATGTAGCTGTCGGCGGCGGCGCCCTCGCGGACCGGGCCGGTCCAAACGTCGTCCCACGCCGAGCACCGCAGGCCGCTTTCGTATTCCAGGATGTAGAGGCAGATGCCGTCGGTGTGGGCGAATGCCGTCCGGGGGTCGGTGCGGACACTGCAATAGATGCGCGCCGGATCGCCGAACCAGAAGCGGAAGCAGTCCAGGTGGTGGATGCTCATCACGCGCAGGGTGAGCCAGCCGTAGTCCCGCTGCCAGGGCATCCAGTGGGGGAGGGCCCGCATCTCGATGGTGGCCAGCACCGGCTCGCCCAGGTCGCCGCGCCGCAGGAGCGACGCGAGGGCCTGCACGCTCTGGTCGTAGCGCATGTTCTGGTTCACCGCCAGGGTGAGGCCGGCCCGCTCGCACCGCTCGACGTTCTCGCGGGCCTCCGTATAACTCATGCCCAGCGGTTTCTGGGCCAGAATTGCCTGGGGCCGGCGCGGGGCACTGGTCACGCGCCGGATCACATCGGCCTGGGCGTGGGGCGGGACAGCAATGTCGAGGATCTCGACCTCCGGGTCCTCCAGGAGCTGCTCCACGTCGTCGTACACGCGTGGGATGCCGCGCAGCTTGGCAACCTCCTCGGCTCGGGCGCGCCCCTCCGGCCGCGAGGCGATCCCCACCACCCGGAAGCCGGCGTTCTGGTAGGCCACCAGGTGGCAGTCCCGCATGATGAACCCCGCCCCCACGCAGCCGATGCCGTGATCGAGACGCTGGGGCTTCGGAGGCAGGTAGTCGAGGTCCATTCAGCGTGGCTTCCGGAGCAACGCGGCAATCGCGGCCAGCTCCTGCCGGATCTGCTGGAGGCCGGGGCGGAGATCCGGCGGCCCTTCGGAGATCAACTGCAACTGGCCCCGCCGCGAGGGGGTGTTGCGTTTCTTGCGACCGGTGCGGACCCGGTCGCGGATGGCCTTCCGCGCGCCCTGGATGGTGAACCCCTCGTCATAGAGCAGCCGTTTGATCTCCAGGAGCAGCTCGACGTCCTTGCGCTTGTACTCCCGCTGGCCGGTATTTCCCTTCTTCGGCTGCAGCATGGGAAACTCGCTCTCCCAGAAGCGCAGCACGTAGGGCTCCACCCCGACCAGCTCACTAACGTCGCCGATGCGGAAGTAGAGGCGGTCGGGGATCGCGGGCGTGATCAGATCCGGCACCGAGAGATATGTTACCGCAAGACCCGGACCGTGCGGTGACCGGCCGGGAGAAGCAGGGCGACGTGCGATCCGGCTTCGAACCGGGCAGGCGTGCCCGGGCGCCCGTCTACCTCGCTGCGGGCCGGGGCCGCCACCCGGCTCCCCGTCGTGGACGCGTTTCGAACTTTCCTGCTGGCCCCGCCGCCTGAGGGCAGGCTGCTACTCTCGCGGATTCAGGAGTTTGCGGGCGCCTCGGGCGGCTGAGGTCGGAAGCGCAGCCAGATCAACAGCATCGTTACTCGTGTCTCAAGGCAACCATCGGATCGACCCCCGTCGCCCGGCGCGCGGGGAGGTAACCCGCGAGCAGCGCAATGGCACACATCAACAGCGCGGCGCCCGTCAAGGTTGCTGGATCGTTTGGCTCGACTCCGAACAGCAGGTTCCTGGCGAGCCGTGTCGCGGCCAGGGCCGCCGGAACTCCAAGCGCCACGCCGGCGCCGATCAGCGTCAGAACCTCTCGCAGCACCAGCCACTGAATGTGTGCCCGACCGGCCCCGAGCGCCATTCGGAGCCCGATCTCGCGCGTGCGCCGCGCCACCGAGTAGGCGATCACACCGTACAGTCCTATCGCCGCTAGCAGCGCCGCCAACAGGCCAAGGAGACTGGACAACCGGGCCACGAGCCTTTCATTCGACAGCAATTCGTCGACCTGCGCTTCCAGTGTTTTGATGCCGGAGACGTGAGCCTCCGGATTTATCGACTGGACCTCGCGGCGGACAGCCGCAATCAGCTTGCCGGGATCTCCCGCCGCGCGCACATAAATCTCCAGACCTCCGTCCCAAAACTCTGCTGGAGAGAGGTACACGGCGCGGGAATCATCCTGGCGCAAGTTATTGTGATGCTTGCTGTCCTTGACCACGCCGACGATGGCGTAGCTGCGGTCCGTGAACGTCGACAGGCGGTGGCCGATGGGGCTGACATCGCCGAACATATGGCGCGCCAACGACTCGCTCACCACTGCTTCCCGCACCGGCCGGCAATCGTCCTGCCGTGACCAGGTGCGCCCGGCCACCAGCGGAATCTTCAGCGTCTCGAAGAAGCGCGAGGTAACCGGGTTCGTGGACACGCGTAACGTCTCATGGCCTGGGACCGTGATCGGCCAGTTATATTTATCATGGTCCAACAGGATCGACTTGGAGGTCGCCGCCGAATGCACGCCAGGTAAGGACTCGATGCGGTCGAGGAGCTGCTGGTAATACTGCCGCTTTTGATTTTCGGTTGCGGGCGAGTAGGGGTGGATGGCGACAGACATTTGCAGCACGCGGGTCAGATCGAGCCCTGTATCCAGGCTCTTGAGGCTGCGCAGCGTCCGCACGAACAAACCTGCGCCGGCCAGCAGAAGCACCGACAGCGCCACTTGCAGCACGATGAGGCTCTTACGAAGTGCGATCTGGGAGGCCTGCCCAGCCAGCGCGCCGCCTGGTGCTTTCAGCGCCTCCATCACCTGCGTTTGCAAGGCTTGGTAGACGGGCGCGAGTCCGAACAGCAGCCCGGTCAGCAGCGAAAGGCCCAGCGTGAATCCGAGGACGCGCACGTCGGGACCAACGTGGAGGATCGGAGTGACGCCCGGGGCCGCGGCGATCAAAGCGCTCGCGCCCCACCACGCCACCAGCACGCCCAAAGCCCCGCCGACGCAGGCCAAAACCAGGCTCTCGATCAGCATGTGCCGGGCGACCCGAACCCGTCCCGCGCCCAGCGCCAGCCGTACCGCGATTTCTCTTCGCCGTGCGACACCTCTGGCGAGCAACAGGTTGGCCAGTGTCGAGCAAGCGATGAGCAGCACCACGCCCACCAGCGCCAACAGCACCAGCAGCGGCTCCGAGAAGGACTGCCGCAGCCGGGAGAAGCCTCGCGCGGCGGAACTCACCGCGATCGGGCGCTCGAGGAATTGCCTGCGGCCAGACCGGTTCATGGACATTCCCTCCCAATTCCCTAGTTCCACCTCCTGCCGGCGGATCTGCTGGTTGAGCGGCTGCAAAGACGCTTCAGCTTGCTGGAAGGACACGCCCGGATGCAGTCTCCCAACGATCTGCAGCCAGTTGGTGTGGAGCATATTCAAGCGGGGGTCATCCAGGTAGTTCCCGTTGGCCCTGTCGTCCTTCTTCGGCGGCCACAGCGTTGCCGCCGTCGTCAGGGGGATGCGAATGGCGGGCGCGGCACCCACTTGGATACCGAAGAATCCCGGCGGTGTCACGCCGATGATCGTGAAAGGATGGCTGCGAATGTGGATGGTCCTGCCGATAACGGCACGGTCCGCAGCAAATCGCTCACGCCAGTAGCCGTAGCTCAACACCGCGACAGGGTTCCCCGGAGGACGATCATCTTCCAGTGAAAACGTACGGCCGATGTACGGGTTGACCCCCAGCACGGCGAAGTAGTTCCCGGAGACCAGTTCGTACGGCGCCCTCTCAACGCGGCCGCCGTCGATGCTCAAGTAGAATTCCTCATCCCAATCCGAGCGCGCCAGCAGGCCGGAAAAAACCGCATTGCGCTCTCGGAGTTCGGTGTAGGCCCGGTAGCAGTACAGGCTCCCCCGGCCGCGCTTGTCCGGATCTGTCAGCATCGCCAGCCGTCCCGGCTCTTTCACCGGCAGCGACTTGAGCAGCACGGCATCGATCACCGTGAAAATCGCCGTGTTGGCGCCGATGCCCAGAGTCAACGACAGGATGGCCACCGCGGTGAATCCGGGGCTCTTTCGCAGCGCGCGGAGCGCGTAACGCAAGTCCGTGACCAAAGTCTCGACGGCCGGCAGGCCGCGAAGCTCCCGATGGCTTTCCTTGATTTGCGCGACTCCTCCCAATTGCAGGTACGCCGCGCGGCGAGCTTCCTCCGGCGCCATGCCGCGGCGGACATGCTCTGCGGCCAGCATCTCCAGATGGCACTGCAGCTCGCGATCAAAGTCGTCGTCCGCGCGATGTCCGAGGACAAAACCGCGGATTCGAGAACCGAGCACCCGCAGCCAGATCAGCATCCCTTACCTCGCCAGCCCCAGGACCCGGCCGATTACCCCGGAAATCCGCTCCCAGCTTTCAGTTTCCGCCTGGAGTTGCTTCCGGCCCGACCGCGTGAGGGCATAGAACTTTGCCTTGCGATTGTTCTCCGAGGCGCCCCAAGCGGCCGAGATCCATCTCTTTTGCTGCAGACGGAGCAACGAGGCATAGATGGTGCCCTGGTTGAGTTGCAGAACGTCGTCGCTTTGCTGCTCGATGCGTCGCGCGATGCCGTACCCGTGGAGCGGCCCCAGGCACTCCAGCGTCTTCAGCACCATGAGGTCCAGCGTGCCCTGCAAGACCTCCGACTTGCCCTCCGGCATCTCTCCTCCTGTGGGTGATGCACAGGAGCATGACAGAATTTCATGTGGCTTGTCAACAGGAAACTTGGAGCCTGCCTTTCTCGCCGCAGGGCCGGTACTCGAACTCCAGGGCCGACTGAAGCACGAAAATGTTACCGCAAGACCCGGACCGTGTGGTGACCGGCCGGGAGAAGCAGGGCGACGTGCGATCCGGCCTCGAAGCGGGGAGGCGCGGCCGGGCGCCCGTCCACCTCGATGCGGGCCGGGGCCGCATCGAACAGCGCCGCCACGCGGCTGCGGGACCGGTACTCGAATTCCAGGCCCGAGGGAACCACGCGGGCGTCCACCAGGTCGGCGGTGAGATGCAGCAGCCGCAAGGGTGGAGACTCCTCGGCAGGCTCGATCCGGTGGCGTCCGGCGGGAATCCAGACGAACTCGTCATCGGCGACCGGCCACGGGCGGCCATCGACTTGGGCCGGTCCCGGCCAGCGGACGCCGGTGGTGTGGGCGGCCTCGACCAGGATGCCGTTCGCCAACTGCTCCCAGCTCTTCACCACGGCCGCCGCCGCGGCCAGCAGGGGATAGTCCACCGGCGCGATGGACTGCTCGGAGTAGAGCATCACCCGCGAGAAGCTGCGCGAAGCGAGGTGGACCAGTTGCAGCAGCTCCGCTCCGGTCTGCTTCTTGGTGGGGTAGACGTCCTGATAGCGGTCGACGATGTTGATATCGACGCCGAGCCGGTCGTGCGGCGCGTAGCGGCGGGCGATCTCGGGGTACCGCTCGGGTCCCAGGTGCCAGGTGGTGGCCGGGTCCTCGACTACGAAGGTCGACTGGAAGCGGTCGAGCTCGGGGAGAAGCGCGGCGGTGTCGGCGCCCAGATGGTCGCGCATGCGGGTGTCGAAGCGGTCGTCGATGTGGGTGAGGACCAGGTCCAGGTCGGGCCGCCAGCGCCGGGCCGCTGCGAGCCAGTGGAGCTGCAGCCGCCGGGCCAGGGCGGCGCGGTAGTCGGCGAACTGTTTCCAGGCGGCGTGGTCCCGTTCCCAATAGCGGGGCGAGTCGCGGTGAAACAGCTCGAGGGGGTCGAAGCCGCGCTCTCGCCGGAAGTCGTCGCGGACGCCGTCGTTGAGAGGGGTGAAGCGCTGGGGATCGGCGGGGCCGTAGAGCGACTCGAAGTACAACTCGGCCAGGTTGACGCCGTCCCAGTCGAAGCGGCCGGCGAGGGCTTGGAGGCCGGTTTCAATGGCCTTGGCGCAGTCGGGGTCGGCGAGGTTCATGAGCTTGCGCCAGTCGAGGTGCGCGTCCTGGCCGATGGCGGTCTTCTCGCGCCACTGGGGATGCTGGTCCCAGAACATCTCGCTGACGTGGGGCAGCTCCAGCCAGGCGTAGACCAGGACACCGTGGCGGTGGCAGGCCTCGATGAGGGTCCTTAGGTATTGATCGCGCCCCTGGTCCGGATCGTAGTAATGCCAGGCGGCGACGTGGAGGGCGGCAATCCCGGCCTGGCGCCAGCGGCGGGCCAGGAAGTCGGGGTCGGCCCGGAGCCGGTAGGAAGAATCAAAGAAGGCCCACAGCCGCGCGCTCCGGAAGGGGAGCTCCACGCCCAGGTCCAGCAGGGCCTGGAGGAGGTAGGGGAAGCGCTCGTAGCCGCGCTCGCCCGCGGGGGCGGCGGTCCACAGCACGGCGCGCCCGTCCCGTTGGAGGCCGGCCACCAGCGGGGCGCCGGTGCGCTTCTCGCGGGCGAAAACCCGCGCCCCCTCCGGCAGCTCGTACACGGGCAGGGTGAGGGGCTTCTCCCAGACCACCTCCAAACTCGGGTCCCGCGACTCCTCGACCGCCGCCACCCGCACCGTTTGCCGGGCGGGCCGGAAGTCCGGGTCCTCGCCTTCCAGCAAGACAAACTTCGGCGGGACCAGGTCCAGCCCCACGCTGGCCAGCGTGCTAGCGAGCAGCAGCGTACCAGAGGCTGATACGAAGGTCATAGTAGGGGGGACGCTCCAGCAGGTACCGGCCGCGCAGCCCGCTGATGGTCACGTCCACCAGGCCCGGCAGGCGGAAGCGGAAGCCCGGCCCGTACTCGACGAAATTGGCGTACGCGTAACGAAGGCGATCGAAGGTGACGTTGGTGTTCCAGAATACCTGAGCCCGCCACGGCAGCCGGTACCCGGGGCGCATCTGCCAGTAGGCGATGACGTTGTTCTGAAACCGGCTCAGGAAGACGGCGTCGCCGGCAGACTCGACGAAAGGTCCGGCGGACTCGCTGCCGAGGGTCTTTCCCAAATGACCGAACCAAGCCAGCCCCCCGCGATAGTCGGGACCCAGCCGCGGTGTACCCGGGGGAGGCCGGCGCAGGTAGCTGGCCGCTTCGCCGGCCTCGCCCCACAGCGTCACGCCGCGCCAGGTCTTGGTGCGGACGCCGACGCCGGCAATCAGAGAGCTTTCCGACAGAAACTGGGGCAGCGGCCCCGGGGTCCGGGTCCGCCAGTCGCCGACCAGCCGCAGCGATAGG
>JBGOUV010000390.1:0-6396 GCA_041477815.1 Terriglobia bacterium
ATATGTTTGGAGCCGCACCCGGCCAGGGCGAGAACGAGGCACTGAGCCGCGACCGTGAGGGAGCGGTTCCACGAGCTGTGAAACAACCGCTCCCTCACAATCGCGGCTCGGTGCAAAGAAGATATGTGGTTCATTCCACCGACTCCCCGAGCCGCGCGCGATACGCTTGACGCGCAAACTCATAGGCCTTCTCAGCCTCCCCGCGGTCCCCCGCCCGGATCAGCTTGACCTTTTGCTTCCAGCACTGGTCGACCGCCTTGAGACACCACTCGGCGCTCTGCCGCGAAGCCCGCACCGGCTTGCCCCCTACCAGGACCCAGATCGGATTGGTGTGAGACGAAGGCAGCACCCGCAGCGCCACCCAACTGCTGCGGTCGATGCGGCGCTCGAACGATACTCCGCGCAAAGTCCCGTCCGCTTCGATCTCCTGGCGCGCCACGGCGACTCCGTTGACCACCAGCTCCACCGGCACCCGGCGCGTCGTGCCCACCCGGGCCCGCTCCACGTCCCAATATGGCTTCTGGTCATACTTCAGGCTGCCCAGCTTCGGATCCGGCGTCTCGTCGAGCAGCGCCGCCACCTGCGCGGTGATCCGCACCACAGCCGGCGCGCCGAGCCGTAACTCGCTGGCACCCTCGCCCATCTGGACGTCGTCCACGCGAAAGTCCATGAGATGGCTCTTGCCGTCTGAGACATAGTTGCGCCCCTCCCGCAGACCCTCCGCCCAGTCGGCGTAGGTCAGCTTCTCGCGCTGGCGCACGTAGCTGCGTCCCAGCCCGACCCGCTCGCCGTAGATGCAGGGGAAATCCGTCTCGCCGCTGATCCGGGTGCGGTAGCCGACGTTCAGCGTGTGGTACCAGATGTTCAGCTCCCAGGCGTAAGGCGTGTCCACGGTGGAGATGAAGTCCACCAGGTCGTGCGTCACGCCCACGATGAACTCGTTGGCGCCGATCCCGTCGAACGGTGGCAGCTCGGTGGTGGGGAGCACTTCCTTCTTAAGGGACAGCCCCCAGCCCGAGTGCGCGAAGCCGGTCACCGCCCCCTGCGACTTGGCCCACCGGAAAATCGGAAGGCCCCAGCTCGGCCAGTCCTCGATGCGGCGCGTGCCGGGGTAGTCCTGCTGCTTAAGATTCAGCAGGACAATGTGGCCGGTGTGGCTGGAGGGGAACCCGCTGACCTCCACGTCGTACCGCATCAGGTTTTCGGGGGTCGAGAACTCGTGGTCCTTGCCTTCAAAGAAGGTCTTCTGGAAATACCAGTTCGGACCCCAGCTCAGCACTGAGCCGACCTTGAGGTCCTCGCCCAGGATGTGGCGCATCATGTCCTGCGGATACACGCCCTCGGTGGGCTTCTCGTAGTGGGCGCAGCCGGCGGCGTGGATGTGGTGGTCTCCCGAATACCAGCCCATCTTGGCCGGATCGACCCAGCGGTCCAGGCGGAAGGTCAGCTCGATCGGATCGGCCGCCACCTCGATTTCGCGGGACCTCTTCAGGTATTCGGGCCCGCGCGTGTACTCGACGGTGTAGCGTCCCTCCGGGAGCGTGAGCGACTCGCCGTCGGCGCGATAGACCTGCGGGTGGAAGAAGAAATCGGGGGCTAGGCGCTTGGCCTGCGACGGATAGACGCGCCCGCGCGCGTCGCGCACCACGAACATCCCAACCGTGGGCCGGTCGTTGGACTCCAGCACGCGCAGCTTCACCGGCGTGGCCGGCCGGGCCGTGAACAGGATGTCCACGTCGTTGCGAAAGCCCAGGTCCTGGCTGCCCTGCCCCACGTCGAACAGCAGCTTGCCCTCGCGCTTCCCCGCGTCGCGCGAGTAGAGCTGCAGGATCCGGTACTCCAGTTCCAGGCCGGAGAGGAACGGGCGCAACGGCGGCTTGGTGAACATCTGAATGTCCAGAAAGCGGCGCCGGGCCTGGCCCTCGGGGCTGTTGGCCATCTGTCCGGCATTGGGGCTGCCTATCGCCAGTACAGCCGTGACCCCGGCTTCGTTGTGGACCTTGACCAGAAACGTCCGCCACCCCTGCTCCACCAACTCGGCCGGCGCCGGACCCTGCTGCCCCTTCACGCGGCTCTCCGGGTTGATATTCACCCCCACCAGGCAGTGGCGGTCGAGGATCTTCTGCAACTCGGCGACGGCCTGCTTCGGGTCGCTGGCGTTGCCGGCCAGGCGGCGCAGCTCGGCCGTGTCGGCGGCCGGCAGCGGGTCGCCCAGCATATCGAGCGCGTCGAGCACGCGCGTCACCTGGGCGGCCAGGGGTTGATACTCGACCGTCGTCACCAGCGGCAGCTCCTCGGCCCCCAGCATTCCCGCCAACAGCAATACCGCTATCCAACGCATGCTTCACCTCCGGTCCAGACCATGCTATTGTAATGCCGCTATGATGGCAGCGGGGATTCTGTTCGCGGCGCTGGCAACATTTACTTACAAGACCGCCGGCGACCTGCCCATTCAGGCCGACGTCTACCGGCCCGACGACAACGTGGTCCGGCCGGCTATTCTGTGGATCCACGGCGGCGCCCTGATCATGGGCCACCGCGGCAACCTGCGCGCCGAACAGCGCCAGCGTTACCTCGACGCCGGTTTCGCCGTCGTCTCCGTTGACTACCGCCTGGCCCCCGAGACTAAGCTGCCGGCGATTCTGGAAGACATTCAAGACGCCTACCGGTGGCTCCGCACCGAAGGGCCTAAGCTTTTCCGCATCGACCCCAACCGCATCGCCGTGGTCGGACACTCGGCGGGCGGCTACCTGACCCTGGCCGCGGGCTATCTGTTCCGCCCGCGACCCCGGGCGCTGGTCGCTTTCTACGGGTACGGCGACATCGCGGGGGAATGGTACAGCCGCCCCGACCCCTTCTACCTGAAATCTCCCGCCGTGCCGAAAGAGGAGGCGTACGGCGCGGTGGGCAAAGCCCCTCTCACCGGAATCCCCGGCCCCAATCAGCGGGGGCGCTTCTATCTCTATACCCGCCAGCAGGGACTGTGGCCGAAGGAGGTGGCGGGCCGCGATCCCGACACCGAGCCGAGAGCCTTCGACGCCTTCTGCCCGGCCCGCAACGTGACGAAGGACTATCCACCGACGATGCTGTTGCACGGCGATGCGGACACGGACGTGCCTTTTGCGCAGTCCGAGCAGATGGCCCGGGAGCTCGAGCGGCACGGGGTTCAGCACCAGTTCATCCGCATCCCCGGCGGACCGCATGGCTTCGACGGAAACCTAAAGAATCCCCGGGCCGTGGAGGCGCTGGACGCGGTGATCGCCTTCCTCCAGGAGCGGCTCCGGTAGGACAACCCTCTGGAAATAGACCGTTGCCCAGGGTATACTCGGGAGGCGAAACATGTCCGCACATGGGAGGCTGCTATGAGATTCGCCGCCGTGATAGTCCTGTGTCTGTTCCCCGTCCATGCCGAAGAGATGGGTGTGCTCCGCAAGCTGGCGGAGAACAAGCTCGCTCCATTGGCAGGGCTACCCTCGTGCATCACCATGGCGGTGGAAAGCGGGGACCCTTCCAAAGGCCCGTCGGTGATCGTTTTCAAGGGCAGCGCCGGTTGCATGATCCCCTGGCACTGGCACACACCGACCGAACACGTCATGATCGTGAGCGGCTCGGCGAAGGTGGAAATGAAGGATAGCGGCAGCAGTGCGACCCTCGGTCCGGGCGGTTACGCCATGATGCCGAGCAAACACGTGCATCAATTCACGTGTACGGCGGCCTGCTTGGCCTTTGTCAGCTCCGACGCGGCCTTCGATATCCACTACGTGGAAGCGAACGGGAAGGAAATCTCGCCTGACGCGGCACTGGCGAAGAAGAAATAGCCTCGCCGCTCCGTGTTTCTTGGCGCGTGGGACCGGCTGTCCCGGCCAAGAGCTTGGTTCGAGAAGCGTGGCGACCCACATGATTGGCGCCCCACGTGGGCCGTGTAGTGGCCTCCCAGCGCCAGTCTCCGGTGCCTGAAGAACCGCCGGAAGCCAGAGCGTGGCGCTGGCCGCCGCCGGTTAGACTGGATAGGAGGTATGCCGCCATGTCCATGACCGCCACGTTCGTCCAGGTAGACGAAGCCGAGTTGTCCAGGCTTCAAGCCGATCCGTCGTTGGTGGAAGCGCTCTTCGTAGACGAATCCCTCTTACCGCCTGCCTTCACCGCCCTCGCGAAGGTCGCGCAGGATCGGGTACGGGCGGCTGGGCCGCAGTGGATGGCCGAGGCGCTTTCGCGGTTCGATCCGGCGATGCGGCAACAGCTTGAAGAGCGTCTGGGTCTGTCCACGTCGGCTCTGGCCGCGGGCGCCGGCGGGGACGCCATTTTGAAATTGATGGAGGCACGCGAAGCCCGCATCCGCCGAGCACCCTCCGCAGGCGCGCGCGCGGTTCTGTCGCTCGACAAGGCCTGGCACGGCGTGCACTACGTTCTGTGCGGTGAAGCCGAACCGGGGGCGGCGCTGCTGACCCAGGCGGTGCTGGGCGGCGTCGAGCTCGGGGATGACGAGGAGGGCTTCTCCGGTTACGGCCCGGCGCGCTACTTCACCGCGGCGCAAGTGGCCGAGCTCGGCCGGGCGTTGAGCCGTCCGGAACTCGAGGCGGAGGCGGCCGCCCGCTTCGACGCTGTGCGGATGTCCCAGCTCAACATTCATCCCGGCTGGCGACCCTCCGATGCGGAAGGGGTGATGGACGCCTTCCGCCGCCTGCGCGATTTCTACTCGGACGCTGCGGCTAAGGGACGGGCGATTATTACCTCTCTGGTGTAGGCAACGCGAAAGCCACCAGCGCGTCCCCATACGTCTTGTTGTACTTGTTGCCTCCCCCCGCAGCGATCGCCACAAACTGCTTGCCCGTCTTCTTGCCCTCGTGTTGTTTGCTGGAAGTTGCTTGCAAACTCATGAAACAAGACGTATGCTAATTGTTTAGTGTGGAACAGTGCGACAGGTTGCGGGTTTGCTGTTGTTGTTCCTTAGGTTCTGTCAGAAAATAAGTATATCAACTTCTGGGTAGGAGCCTGTAGTTCCAAGCGCCATGAAACCGGTCTGTCCGGAGTTGGAGTTCGGCCATATTCGGCCACGGTCTGATAGCTGACCGCATGGCCCTCCTGCTCGAGTTCCTCCGCCAAGCGGCGCACACTCTTGCACGTCCAGTGCAGAGGGGATTCTGGGTCGCCGCGAGTCACCGGATCAACCAACCGATCCAAATCCTCCAGCAGGCCAGCATCCTTTATCCACGGTTCTCCTCCGGCCCGCACCTTCCCGCCGGATTCGAGCCTGTGCAGGCGGAACTTTGCGCGCCGTCTGCCGCTGACTCAATTCCTTCATTCCCTCGGTAATGGCACGGCGCGAGACTCCCGTCGCGCGCGCTACCGCTGAAACTCCTCCATACCCGATGACCTCACTCTCGGCAGCCGCAACCAAGCGCCGCATCCGCTCGTCCAAAAAGGGCCATAACGAATAGAACCGGCGCTGGATATCGCTGTGGTACACCAACACCAGTATAAAACAAAACCACCTCAACTTGTTCTACTTATTTCCTGACACACCCTTAGGCAGCTCCTTCATGACGTTTTCCAGCTTGTGATTGCGGCAGCGCTGCACGGGTTGATCCTCGCCGAACACTTCTTCGATGGCTGCTCGCAAAGCCTTGGCGCCATCGATCACGAACAGGTACTGGCGGTCCGTCGGCAGACCCCGGTCGCGGAGGCCCCTGAGCAGGGCTTTGACCGCGGCGGCGTTTTCGGTGGCGCCGGCCTCGATACCGAGGATGTGCTTGTGGCCCTCCCGATCCACGCCCACCGCGCTGAGAACGTGGTGCGCGGCGAAACGTTGGCCATCGATGTAAATCACCAGAATCTCGACTTTATCCCAGCGCCGCTCCAGCAATTGCTGCAGTTGTTCGACGCTGGCTTCGATGGCTTGCCGGCTGATGGCGCTCTTGGACACGCCCACGGTGGCCGCCATCTGCGGCAAGACTTCCTGATATTCGCGCGTGGAAACGCCGCGCAGCAGCGCGCCCAGCATATACTGGCTGGCTCCGCGATCCTGGCGTAGCGCTTCGTAGGCCGGAATCTTCACCTCGCCTGCGGTTTTGTGCCGCACCCGGGGCCGCATTACTTTGACCTTGCGATCCGCCAGTTGGATGCGGCCCGGCTGCGATCCGTGATGACGGATCTCGCCCTTGGCTTTGCCTGGGGTGCGTGGTCCCGCCAGCTGTTCGGCGCTCAGCACCAGGATCGCCTCCAGGGAGTGAACTTGAATTTCGTGCAGCACGGTCTCGACGACCTGGCTGGCGCTTTGGATCAGATGGACGATGGGAAGCAGAATCTGTCCGTTGCTTTGGCAGAACTGCTCGATGACGTTAGCGGATTCGCTCGCAGCGCGAGTCACAATATGGTACATTTTCTTCACGGCGGTTG
>JBGOUV010000308.1:0-8307 GCA_041477815.1 Terriglobia bacterium
AAACCGATAGGCCGCGCTCTAGAGTTCACGCTACGCCTGACGCTTCCGGCAGAGATGAAAGCTGGAGCCTAGATAGGGCCGCACCTCAAGCCATTGCCCGGCGCGCCGCCTCGAAACACTTGCCGCAACATCGGCTCCGTTAGTGGTGCGTTAGCGCCCTACCCAGCAGGGGGCCCGCTTCTCGAGAAACGCGGTGATGCCTTCCTGGGCGTCCTGGGCGAGGGCGTTCATAGACATTACCTCTTTGGCGTAGGCGTAGGCTTTCGCCTCGTCGAGGTCGATCTGGGCGTAGTAGGCCTGCTTGCCCAAGGCGATGGTGAAGGGGCTGGACTGGGCGATCTCGCAGGCTAACTGGCGGGTGGCGGCGGCCAGATCGGCGGCGGGGACCACGCGGTTGATCAGGCCCCAGTCGCAGGCGGTGCGGGCGTCGATCGGGCGGCCGGTGAGAAGCATTTCCAGGGCGCGCTTGCGGCCGACGGCGCGGCTGAGGGCGACCATCGGAGTGGTGCAGAAGAGGCCGATCTTGACGCCGGGGGTGGCGAAGGAGGCCGTCTCGGACGCTATGGCCAGGTCGCAGGCGGCTACGAGCTGGCAGCCGGCGGCGGTGGCTATCCCTTGGACCTGGGCCACGACCGGTTGCGGGATTTGCTGGAGGCGGGTCATCAGATCGGTGCAGAGGTCGAAGATTTGGCGGTAGCGGGGGAGATCCTGGGCCACCATTTCGCCGAGGTCGTGGCCGGCGGAGAAGACGTTTCCCGCGGCGGCCAGGATCACGGCGCGGGTCTCCTGGTTCGCCGCCACTTCTTCCAGGCACGCGATCAGCTCCTGCATCAACTCGACCGACAGGGCGTTGCGGCGCTGCGGGCGGTTCAGGGTGATGGTGGCGACCGGCGGGGCGAGGTCCAGAAGAAGATGCTGGTACAGCATAGCGCCTTCAGCGTAGCACACAGGGGTAATTGACAAAGGCGGGCGTATCCTTCTATCATTTTTGATGATAATCCCCATTACTGGAGGATTGGTGTCGAGATGATCAAGGCGGAAGGTCTGACCAAACGGTACGGTCCTCACACCGCGGTGGACAACATCAGCTTCGAGGTCGCCAAAGGGCAAATCGTTGGTTTTCTAGGGCCTAACGGGGCCGGAAAGACCACCACGATGCGCGTGCTGACGTGTTTTCTGCCCCCCACGGGGGGGAAAGCGAGCGTGGCCGGCTACGACGTGGTGGAGCAGCCCCTGGAGGTCAAGAGACACATCGGTTACCTGCCCGAGACGCCCCCGCTCTATCCCGAGATGGAGGTCCACGAGTACCTGGACTTCGCCGGCCGGATCAAAGGCGTCTCCAAGGGCGACATCGCCAAGCGTGTCACCGAGGTCATCGAGCGGTGCGCGCTGGGCGAGGTCCGGTACAAGCTGATCAGCAAACTGTCGCGCGGCTACCGGCAGCGCGTGGGGCTGGCCCAGGCCCTAATCCACAACCCGGACGTCCTGATCCTGGACGAGCCCACGGCGGGCCTCGACCCCAAGCAGATCATCGAGACCCGGAAGCTGATCCGGGATCTGTCGGGCAACCACACCATCATCCTGAGCACCCACATCCTGCCCGAGGTATCGACCACCTGCCAGCTCGTCATCATCATCAACAAGGGGAAGCTGGAGGCAATCGACACCCCGGACAACCTGACCGCGCGGTTGCAGGGTCACGAAACGGTGTTCATCGAGGTGGATGGTCCGGCCGACCAGGTTTTGGGGAAGATCGAGTTGTTGCCGGGCGTGGCCCGGGTGGCGCGCAAGGACGGGCATTCCGGACGCGCGAGTTTTGAGATCGAGACCGTGAAAGACCACATCAACATCCGCAGCGAGCTGGCCCGGTGCGTGGTGGAAAGCGGCTGGGGGCTGCACGAGCTGCGGCCGGTAGGACTGAGTCTGGAAGAGATCTTCCTGAAGCTGACCACTTCCGACAAGGCGGAAGCCGCCGGAGGGACTTCGTGACAAATATCTGGATACTGGCCAAGAAGGAAGTCAAAAGCTACTTCGCTTCGCCCATCGCCTACATCGTGCTGGCGATGTGGGCGATCATCTTCGGTTACTTCTTCTACAGCGCGACGGCGATCTTCGTGGACTACAGCATGCGGGCCATGATGCAGCGCGGCCAGGCCCCGCCCATGAACATCAACGACTTCATCGTGCGGCCGCTGCTGATGAACATCAGCGTGATCGTGCTGTTCCTCATGCCCATGATCACGATGCGCCTGTTCGCCGAGGAAAAGCGCATGGGGACCATCGAGCTGCTGCTGACCTCGCCCTTGCGCGACATCGAGATCATCCTGGGCAAGTGGCTGGCGGCGATGATCCTGTACCTGTGCCTGCTGGGGATCACGGCGCTGAACATCGTGTTCCTGTTTATCCACGGCAAGCCCGACTGGCGCCCGCTGCTCGTGGGGTACCTGGGGTTGATCCTGCTGGGAGCGACGTTCTTGGGGATCGGGGCGTTCATCTCCAGCCTGACCAAGAACCAGATCGTGGCGGCGGCCCTGACCTTCGGGGTGTTCCTGATGCTGTGGGTGCTGGACTGGGTCAGCTCCTACTCGACCACGGACACGGGCAAGGTGATCGCCTACCTGTCCATCACCCAGCACTTCGAGCCGTTCGCCAAAGGGGTGATCGAGCTGAAGGACGTTATGTACTATATATCGGCAATTTTCCTGGGCCTGTTTCTGACCATGCGGTCCATGGAATCCCTGAGGTGGAGAGCCTAACGCCATGAATGCCGCCTGGATGAAGACACGTCAAACCAAGTACGGCGCCTACCTGGGAGTCTATGTGCTGGTCGTGCTGGCGATCCTGGGGGCGGCCAATTACCTGGCCAACCGGTACAACAAGACGGTGGACACCACCAGCAACAAGATTTTCAGCCTGTCGGACCAGACCAAGAAGATCGTCGGCAACCTGAAGCAGGACGTGAAGATCTACTATTTCGACCAGACCGCGCGGATGAACGAGAGCCGCTTCGGGCCGAGCGCCAAGGACTTGCTGGACCGCTACGACAACCTGTCGCCCAAGCTGACGGTGGAGTTCGTGGATCCGGTCAAGAACCCGAAGAAGGCTCTGGACATGAAGATCCAGTCGGCCGGGACCACCATCGTCGAGGTGGGGACGCGGCGCGAAGAGGCGAAGACGCTCAGCGAAGAGCAGGTCACCAACGCGCTGATCCGGGCGCTGAAGACCGACAAGCGGACGGCCTGCTTCCTGGAGGGCCACGGCGAGCACGACCTGGAGAGCACCGATGCCGGCGGGTTCTCGGGCGCCAAAGAGTCGCTGGAAAGCTCGAACGTCACCACCAAGGGCATCTCGCTGCTCGAGAAAGAGCCGAAGGTTCCGGCGGAGTGTACGACGCTGGTGATCGGGGGTCCGCGCACGGAGCTGGTGGAGGCGGTCGAGATCGCCGTCATCAAGAAGTTCATCGAGGAAGGCGGGCGGGCCATGATCCTGGTGGATCCGCCGACCAAGAACGTGAACACGACCAACCTGGCGAAGCTGCTGGCCGACTTGGGCGTGAAGGTGAACAAGGACCTGGTGGTGGACCTGAGCGGGATCGGGCAGTTGTTCGGCGCCGACGCGCTCTCGCCGCTGGTGACCAAGTACGAGTCGCACGCGATTACGAAGGAGATGCGCAACGTGGCCGCCCTGTTTCCGCTGGCCCGCAGCGTGGAGCCGGGCGACTCGAAGGACAAGATCACCGTGGAGAAGCTGTTCTCCACCACCCCGCGCAGCTACGGGGTGAGCGACCTGACCGCGCGCGAAATCAAAGTGGACCCCAATAAAGACAAGCCCGGTCCGCTGACCCTGGCCGTGGCCGGAACCGTGCGCGGCGAGAAGGAAGGCCAGCAGGGGCGGTTTGTGGTGGTGGGCAGCTCGAACTTCGCCACCAACTCGGCGCTCGGGTTCGGCGGCAACCGGGACCTGTTCCTGAACATGATGAGCTGGCTCAGTTCCGATGAAGACCTCATCTCGATCCGCCCGAAGGATCCGGAGGACCGGCGGCTTACGATGTCGGCCTCGCAGATGAGAACCATCTTCTACACCAGCATGATCACGCTGCCGCTGTTGATTATCGTCAGCGGCACGTACGTGTGGTGGCGCCGGAGGTAGACCCGTGAAACCATTACGACTGCTCATAGCCGTGGGCGTTTTGGCGGCTCTGGGGGGCGCGGTGTGGTACTCCGAAAAACACCCCCCCAAGCCCAAAGACGAGGTGAAGAAGGAGAAGATCCTGGCCTTCGAGCAGGATCAGTTGAAGAAGGTCCGGATCAGCCGGCCGGCCGGCGGCGACACGGTCGCGCTCGAGAAGGGCGACGACGGCAAGTGGCGCATCACCGAGCCGAAGAACTATAAGGCCGACGAGTCGACCGTGTCGAGCCTGGCCTCGAGCCTGGCGACGCTCAACGCCGACGACGTGGTCAACCCGAAGAACTACGACTGGAAGTCGTTTGGCCTGGATCCGGGCAAGCTCGTGGTGGAGGCTACGCTCAAGGACGGCAAGACGCACAAGCTAACCCTGGGCGACGACGCGCCCACCGCCTCCGGCGTCTACACCAGGCTCGACAGCGACCAGCGGCTGTTCACCATCGGCAGCTACGTCAAGACGAGCTTCGACAAGCCGGTGGCCGATTTCCGCGACAAGCGTTTGCTGCCATTCGACTCCGAGAAGGTCACGCGAGTGGCGGTAAAGACCAAAGACCAGCAGCTCGAGTTCGGCAAGGCGGGCACGACGTGGCAGATCACCAAGCCCCGGCCGCTGCGGGCCGACAACACCGCGGTGGACGACATGGTGCGGTCGGTGCGGGACGCCAACTACGAATCGATTCTGGACGAGAGCGAGAAGCCGGCGGCCAAGTACTCATTCGCGACGCCGCACGCGGTGTTCGAAGCGGTGGACATCGCCGGGACCCACACCCTGACCATTGCCAAGGACAAGGACGCCAAGGAGTCCACCTATTACTGTAAGTCAAGCGAGATGCCCGGGGTGTTCAAGATCTCTACCACGGTGGCGGAGGGGCTAAATAAGAAGCTGGACGATCTTCGGAGTAAGAAACTATTCGAGTTCGGCTGGAACGACCCGCAGAAAGTGGAGTTGCGGGACGGCGAGGTCCGGATGGTGGTGGAGAAGCAGAAGGAGAAGTGGGTCCGGACGGACGCGGGGAACAAGGAGCTGGCGTCGGATAAGGTGCAGTCGCTGATCGACAACCTGCGGAACCTGAGCGCGAAGGCGTTCGCGGCGGATGAGGCGGCGGCGCAGGCGAAATACGGGTTGTCCAAGCCGGTGGCGGAGGCTCGGGTGACCTCGGACGAGGGGAAGCGGGTAGAGAAAGTCTTTGTGGCGGCCGGGCCGGAGGGGAAGTACTACGCGGCGCGGGAGAACGAGCCGGCCACCTACGAGATTGAGAAGACGGCGTACGAGGACTTCCAGAAGGCGGTGGTGGCGGTAAAGGATACGCCGGCTGCGGTGCCTGAGAAGAAAAAATAGCAAATCACCACAAAGACACCAAGACACAAAGAACACTAAGAAGACCATATGGACTTGGTGTTCTTTGTGTCTTGGTGTCTTTGTGGTGAATTGCTGCCTACTCTTCCCTACGGGTCATTGATACTGGGCGAAGGAAGTAATGTTGACTCTGGAGCTCACCCCGCTGAGATCGGCGCCGGGGACGGCGAATATCTGCACGGCCGGATTGTTCTGTACCGTGAGCCCCCCCCCGCCATGGGGAAGAGCCAGCAGCACCGAGGGCGGCACCGTAAAAGTTCCGGCGTCGCCGCGGACGTAGCATAGGAAGCCGGCATTTACGCCGGGCCCCCCGTCGCCGCCGATGATCTGGACGAATCCATTGGGGTCGCCCCCGGTCCAGGTGATGGTTACGCCTTGCGAGCGGTTGATATTGATAGCGTTACCGACTGGGCGGTTGGTCCAGGTGAACTGCGGAATGGTGAAGGTGCCGGTGAAGCTGCCGATATCGGCGCCGCCGGTTCCGCTGAGAGTATAGGCGCCGGCATCCAGGAAGTTGCCGGGAGAGGTGTCGCCCAGATGGGCGGAGTACTCGAAGCCGGACTTGGCCAGCGTCCGGGTAGTGCCGGCGGGTCCCTGGAGGGTCAAACTGGGGCCGGCGTCCAGGAGGCCTACGATCGGTGGATCGCCACCACGAGGTGTATTGCCTATAGTCACCAGGCAGGAGCCGAACGAGAGCCCGTCGTTCAGCACGTTCAACTGCGCCCCGCTGATGCCGAGCTTGAACGGACTGACCGAAGCATCATCGCCGCTCGGCTGGTCGCCCGGAAACTGCGGTGGAGGATTGATGTTGCGTCTCAACTGTGCAAAGAGAACCTTCGGCTGCGGGATCGCAGAGAAAGCGTCGGGAATCACCGAGTACGCGGGCACGCAGGCGCGCCCGCCGGGAGCCACCGCCAGGAGGGAGTAGTTACTCACGCGATTGTTGATCTGGATGGCCAGAGGCACGTTGCAGCCGGTAACGTTGGGCACCACGAAGACGATCTGGTCCTCGCCCACGCAGCATCCGGAGCGGCCGCGATAAACCACGGTGGCCGAGACGCCGCCTGCGAAGACCTGAACGGGTAAGTTGGTCATGTCGCCGGGCAGCGGTCCGGCAGCTTCATTGCCGGCGACGGGTCCCAAGCCGGTGCCCCAGATGATGAGGGTTTCGCCCGGGTTGGCGGCTTTCGTCTGCGATACCAGGCTGTAATCGGCGAACGTGACGATGCCGGGGCCGGCGCCGTTCTGACTGACCGTGTACACACCGAAATTGTTCTGTTGGACGTTGATGGGCGAAGGACCGCCGGTCTGGCCGTTGTAGGTGACCTTGATGGCGCCTTGGCCGGCGGGGGTGCTGGAAGGCAGCAGGCCGGCGATCTGATTGGCGGAGGTGTAGTAGAGCAACAGGTTGACGGTAGTGCCGCCGACGGTGACCTGCGCGGAGGTTCCGCTGAGGGTGGAAGGCCAAGGATAGCCAGATGCGGTGACCAGGGTGTCGGGGCCGAGCTTGTTGCCGTAGGCAACCACGATCGAGCCCGGCGCCACGCCGGCATTGGGCAAGCCAAAAATCGCATTGCTGGCCGAGTTGACTAGCGTGGTGACGTTGGGTCCGGCGGCGCCGATAGCCAACTGGAGGGGAAACGCGTTGACGCCGCCCACGTTGACGACGACCGGCTGATTGCCTCCGGGGACGCCTTGCGGCACGGTGAAAATCACCTGATTCTGACCGACTGTATTGCCCTGGGACAGCGACGCGGAGTTGACCGTGGCATTCTGACCGGCGACGGTGACCCTGACAGCAGCGACGACGGCCGGCAGGGGCGACTGCGGCTGGACTTGGCCGGTCGGCACCACTGGATTGGTCACGCCGAATCCCGTGCCCAGGCACCTCACCAAGGCGCCAGGAAGGACTGCATTGGAGGGGGAAACCTGGCTGCCTGACGAGAAGCAATTGCCAAACAACATATTGTTTACAGACACGAAGTACATCTGGGGCGCGGTAGGCACGACTGTGGCAGTGAACGGTTGGGACACCAAGGTCTGGCCGCCCGTGACCCTGGTGACCACCACCACAGCGCTGGCGCCGGTCAGGTCGACGGGCGCCTGAATGATCAACTGATTGGCTACTTCGTTCCGGACCGGTGCGGTCTTGCCGTCTATGGTCACCGAAACTCCGCCGCAAGAATTGGGTATGCCGGCGGGGCTTCCACACCCCACGAAAGTCGCGTCGCCCAGATTAGTGCCGTTCACGGAGACCAGCTCGCCGGGCGCGATCGGGGTATTACCAGCGTTCGGCGTGGCATTGTTGACGATGCCGGTGATGGTTGGTGTTTGAGCTTGTGCCACTAGGCAGCCGGCTACCGTAATCATAGCCGTCAGGATCAGTGAGCGTGTCCGCATGATAATCCTCCTCGCCCATTCAGGGTACAAGAGATCGTGGATCGTGGGAAAACCCGGGTTTGCCTACGATCCACGTTCCACGTTCTACGATCTGCTTTCTTACTCTTCCCCCGGCCTTCGCTACGGGATCTGCGGGTTAGCGTTAGCGTGGAGGCAAACCCGGCGAATTCGACGTCCTAATACTTATCTCGCACCATCGGCAGCCCACTGTCCGGCGGTGGCGTCTCCCCCTGCGTCAATGCCCCACGCTCCGGACCCGTGACTCTCAGGCGAAAACTGACAGGAGGATCGTTCAGCGTCCGGGGCGGATGCGCGCGGCGGTGGCTCACCTGAAAGGTGAGATCCTTGCCGTCGAACTTCGGGTG
>JBGOUV010000100.1:0-17819 GCA_041477815.1 Terriglobia bacterium
CGTCGCGGGCGTGGCTACAAGAACCTCCGCTATCTGCTGCTGAAGGCCCAGCGCATGGCGGTGACCAACACCGAATTCGTCGTCTTCAAGAAAGCGGCCTAAAATGCGTCCCTGTACAGATTCCTGCGCAGAGCCGAAAAATGGAAAGGGGGCAACGCGCTACAATGGAGCCGTGCTGAGCCCGGTAGACAGGCAGTGGCGCTCCTCCTGAACGCGCAAAGTCTCGCCAAGAGTTACGGCGCCGGCCCGCTGTTCCGCGACCTCTCCTTCACTATATCCGAGGGAGATCGCATCGGGCTGATAGGTCCGAACGGGTCCGGCAAGTCGACGCTGCTCAAGATCCTGGCCGGACAGGAGAAGGCCGATCACGGGGAGGTGGCGGTTCGCAAGCAGGCGCGGCTCAGCGTGGTGGCGCAGGACGCCCAGTTCCCGCCGGACGCGACCGTTCGCTCCGTGGCCGAGCGCGCGCTGGAGCGGGGGACTATTCCGGAGCCGGACCGGGCGGCGCGCAAACTCCAGACCCTGGGCCGCGCCGGCTTCGAGGACCTCGAGGCCCCGGCGGCGGCCTTATCGGGCGGCTGGCGCAAGCGCCTGGCCATCGTGGAGGCGCTCCTGGAGGGCCCCGACATCCTGCTGCTCGACGAGCCTACCAATCATTTGGACCTGGGCGGCATCGCCTGGCTCGAGCAGTTGCTCCAGGACGCCGCCTTCGCCTGCGTAGTGGTGAGTCACGATCGCTACTTCCTCGAGAACGTCGCCACCGCCATGACCGAGCTGAGCGGCGTCTATCCGGAGGGCCTCCTGCGGGTGCGCGGAAACTACAGCGCGTTCCTCGAGAAGAAGGCCGAGTATCTGCACGCCCAGGCCAGGCGCCAGGAGTCGCTCGAAAATCGCGTGCGCACGGAGATGGAATGGCTGCGGCGCGGCCCCAAGGCGCGAACCACCAAGTCCAAGGCGCGCCTCGACCAGGCGCGGGAGCTGATGGGAGAGCTGGCGGATCTGAAGGAGCGGAGCCGCACAGCCACCGCCGGCGTCGATTTTTCGGCGACCGACCGCCGGACCAAGCGCCTGATCGAGTTGGAGGGCGTCACCCATGCGCTCGGCGGCCGCGTGCTGTGGGAGGACCTCGATTTTACGATTACCGCCGGCCGGCGCGTGGGACTGGTCGGACCGAATGGCAGCGGCAAGACGACCCTGCTGCGTCTGTTGCGCGGCGACATGCCTCCGGACCGCGGCCTCCTCCGCCGCGCCGAGGCCCTGCGCGTGGTCTACTTCGACCAGACCCGGCATCTCGATCCGGAGACCACGCTGCGACGGGCGCTGGCGCCGGATTCCGACTCCGTGATCTATCAGGGCCGCGTGGTGCATGTAGCCTCGTGGGCGGCGCGGTTCCTGTTTTCGAGTGAGCAACTGAACCAGGCGGTGGGCCGTCTGTCGGGCGGCGAAAAGGCGCGCGTGCTCATCGCCAGGCTGATGCTGGAGCCGGCCGACGTCCTGCTGCTGGACGAGCCTACCAACGATCTGGACATTCCGACGCTGGAGGTCCTGGAAGAGAGCCTGCTCGAATTCCGCGGGGCGCTGGTGCTGGTTACCCATGATCGCTACCTGCTGGACCGGGTGTCGAACGTCGTCCTGGGTCTCGACGGGCGCGGGGGGGTGGAGCGCTTTGCGGACTATTCGCAGTGGGAGGTCTGGCAGGCCGGACGCGCGGCGCCGGCGGCGAAGGAGGCGGCGGCCGCGGCCACGCCGGCCGCCTCGGGCCGCCGGAAATTGTCTTATTTAGATGCACTGGAGTACGAAAGCATCGAACGGCGCCTGCAAGACGCGGAGGGCCTGCTCGCCGCCCGCCGCGCGGCCCTGGACGACCCGGCGATCGCCAGCGACTGGCAGGCCCTCCAGGAGGCGGTCCGCGAATTGCAAACGGCGCAGCAGGCGGTAGATGCTCTGTACGCGCGCTGGGCGGATCTGGAGGAAAGAAAGGGTTAGTTGAAAAACCACTAGCCGAACGCCCTACCGAGGCGGGCGTTTTTCAGTTCGATCCCGTACGGTCGCGTTCGGTGGCTGGATCAGGGATAATAGGGAAATGATATTGCGCTTCTGCTGCGTGCTGGTATGGGCCTGGTCCGTCGGGGCCCAGACGATCTCGTTCGACTCTGGGAAGACCGGCGCGGTCCCGCCGGGCTGGACGGTCGCCATGACCCACGAGGGCGGCGCGCCCCGATGGGAGATTCTCCCTGACCCGTCCGCTCCGAGCAAGCCCCAGGTCCTCGCCCAAACCTCCACCGACCACACTTCGGGCCATTTCCCACTGGCCATCTACGACGAAGCTTCGTTTGCGAACGGCTCGGTGAGTGTCCGGTTCAAGCCGATATCCGGGGAGCAGGACCAGGCCGCCGGACTGGTCTGGCGATACCAGGATCCTAATCATTACTACATTGTGCGCGCCAATGCGCTCGAAGACAACGTGGTTCTGTACAAGGTCCAGGGCGGAAAGCGAATCTCGCTGCCGCCGAAGGGAACACCGTCCCAGACCTACGGCGTGAAGCAGAAGGTTCCGAAGCAAACCTGGAGCTCCCTGCGGGTCAGTTTCGACGGTCCGCGCTTTGAGGTGTTCTTCGACGGCCGCAAGATCATGGAGGTAGAGGATGCGACCTTTGCCGCCGCCGGGAAGGTTGGCCTGTGGACCAAGGCGGACAGCGTTACCCACTTTGACGACCTGCAAATCGCGAGGAAGAAGTAGTCTCCCGCGCCAAGGGGCCCGGAGCACGACCTGGTGGTGGTAATCCGCTGGATCCGCGACAACGCCGTGGGGGAGTTTCTGGGCCAGGTGCCGGCTTCCCTCGCCTTCCCCCGGACGGCGACACCCGATGAGGAGTAGAATAAATGGTAGAGGCTATTCGGTGCGCGCTTGGACTCTTACCGCGATTCTCTCGGGCGTCTTCCTGATCGGGACTCTCTATGCGATGCAGCTTCCCTTTCGCGAGTACCCGGGCGTGGAGTATTACGGGTTCCCCCTCCCGCCCGATTACCTGGAGCCGGGCGAGTGGGCCTTCGCCCGCCTGATGTATCCCCCAGCCGGCTCTCTCTATCGCGGTCGCTATCGGATGGGGGGGGACTGGACCGCAGGCGGTACCACCTGGACGATCGACTACCCGCGGAGCGACCGGCACACGGCTGCGGCCGTCAGGCGCCTCACCCAGATTCACGCCCGCTCGGTCGAACAGCCGGTCAACCTGGATGACGGCGATGAGGTTTTCTACTGGCCGTGGCTCTATGCCGTGGAAGTGGGAACCTGGGAGCTGACCGAAACACAGGCGGCCAAGCTTCGCGAGTACCTGCTCCGCGGCGGATTTCTCATGGTGGACGACTTTCACGGCACCTTCGAGTGGACTGTCTTTATCCAGACCATGCAGCGAGTCTTTCCCGACCGGTCGATCGTTGACATCCCCAACGAGGACCAGATCTTTCACGTGCTCTGGGATATGACCGACCGGATTCAAGTGCCCGGCGCCCAGTTCCTTTACAGCGGCCGCACCTACGAGCAAGATGGGGTCACGCCTCGCTGGCGGGGGATTTATGACGATAAGGGCCGCCTCCTGGTCGCGATCTGCCACAACATGGACTTGGGCGATTCGGTCGAGCACGCCGACAATCCCGAGTATCCGGAGAAGTATTCCGCTCAGGGCGTGAGGACGTTCCTCAATTACATTGTCTACTCTATGACCCACTAGTGCGTCATGGAATAGACAATATAGTTGATGCCGATGCGGTAGGCCAGCGCGGCGAAAGGCTCCGGATACTGCGGATCGTCCGCCCACTCCCAGGCGTCTCCGTGGTCCATGTTGAATAGGATGGCTACCTGGACGCGGCCTTTCTCATCGTAGACGCCGCGCCAGTGCGGCTCCACGCCGTCCGCCCGCTCGTAGGTTCTTCCCGACCATACGTATTGCCTTCCCGGAACCTGGAAGCGATTATCGAGGTTATAGAGCACGTGGAAGATCGGATCGTGGTCGGGCAATTCCACCACCGCCCGGTCCGGAAAGACTCGCGTGAGGCTGGCCATGAAGGTATTCCATTCCCAGCCCCCGTGAAAGTCGTCCACCACCAGGAAGCCGCCCCGGTCCAGATATTCCCGCAGCCGCTGGGCTTGCGGATCGCTCAGCTCCCAGTGCCCGACCTCCACCGCGTAGAGCCAGGGCCAGTTGAACATCTCGTCGCTGTCGACGTCGATGATCTCTTCCACCGATCTGGTATGGATGGTGGTGAGCCGCCGGATTCCCTGCGCGAACTGGCGCTCCGCCTTGTTGGAGTCGGTGCCCCAACTGCCGCGAAAGCGGCGGCGGCCGCTCGGTGAACGGTAGCGAAGTCGCGCAAAAGCGAACTCGGTCTGCTCGTTCGCGTCGGGCGGATCGTCGACGGGATTCTGCATTTCGGACTCGTAGATCTGGGAATGCCGCTGCCCGATGCCCTGTAGCCCGTAAAGAACCCCCCACGAGGTCAGGGCCAGAATCAACGCGACGGTGATGCGGCGCGCGGTCATGTTCGGCTGTCACCCAGTATACGCCGGGGCTCAGGAATCCAGGTAGCGGTCGAAGTACCCGTTCCAGGGGGGGATCACTAAGGAGACCGACCCGAAGGCCTGAGCCATACAGGCGAGGCGGATAAGGGGTTGGGGCTGGCCGGTGTCGATGTAACCGAATTCGCGGATGCGGCGGCGTTCGAGGGCCTGCACCTCGGAGAGCTTCTCGGCGCCGCCCAGTACTCCTACCCAGCAGGTGCCGCAGGCGGCGGCGCGACATTCGATAGGGATCGGTCCTTCGCCGGCCTTGCAGCGGGGGTCGTGGGTGTGGAGGGGGCGGGGATCCTGGGCGGCGGCGGTGGTGAGGGGCTGGGAGTCGACCAGGTCGAAGCGGCAGTCGGGGTTTTGCTCGTTGTAAGTGATCGTCCAGTGCTTGCGCATGTCGCCCCGGAGAATCTTGCGGAGCCAGGGTTGGCGGTCGTCGCGCGCGCGGTCGGCCAGGACACCTTCGGCGCGGGTGTTGGGTGATGGGTGATGGGCGTTGGGGGGGGAGGCTTGGAAGGCTTCACGGCCTGCTTGCTGTAGGGTCATCAGGGCTACCGCGGCTATGCCCAGGCGGAGGGGATCATGGGAGGCAAGGGAGCGGATCTCCTCCTCGGGGTCGGGGGAGGGCTCGCGGGCGGCCAGCGCCTTCTTGACCTCGGGCCAGTAGCGGTGGCCGTAGAGAAACCAGTGGGAGGTGTCGACTTGGTCGCGGAGGGAGTAGCGGCCCTGGAGTTGGAGCTTGGCGGCCAGGGCGGCCGGATCTGGGGCCTTTGCCAGGGCGCGGGCCAGGCGCAGGGGGAAGAAATGGAACCAGATGCGCGTGGCGTTTTGGTCCACCGGATGGATGGCGGGGGTGAGGGCGGCGAGGGCGCGGGACCACGCCTGGTCGTCGTACAGATCCAGCATAAGGTTGAGCGTGAACCTGTAGTCTAGCATGGGCGGTCGGCTCAAAGGGGCCACTGTGGCCGCTTTCAGCCACTCGGTGTGACAGATTATGCCCTTAGTTTCAATACGTTAAGGGTGGCAGGACGATTGCTGGGATTAAGGGCGGAGGTCGACCATGTACCGTCAAATACTGGCAGGGATTCTGGTGATGGCGGCTCCGGCGCTGTTAGCCCAGGGTGAAGCGGGGCGCGGGGTCGCGCGGGTGAGTTTGGTCAATGGCGATGTCACCATACAGCGCGGAGATTCGGGCGACTGGATAGCGGCGGCGGTGAATGCGCCGCTGGTCAGCGGCGACCGGGTTTTCGCGGCGCGGGCGTCTCGGGCGGAGGTACAGCTCGACCATTCGAATTTTGTCCGGCTGGGCGAGGACACCGAGGTCAAGATGGCGGACCTGGAGAACGGCAGATTTCAGGTCCAGGTATCAAAAGGGATCATAACCTACCGGATCCTGCGGGAGTCCACGGGGCAGGTGGAGATCAACACGCCGGCGGTGGCCGTGCGGCCGCTGGGGCGCGGGTCCTATCGCATCGAGGTGCAGGAGAACGGCGAGACCCAGATCACGGCGCGGGACGGTGAGGCGGAGATTTATGCGGGCCAGGGAACGGAGCGTCTGCGAGAAGGCCGGACGCTCATCGCGCGCCTGGGACCGCAGGACCGGGCGGTGGAAGTGCAGGAGATCCGGGCGGCCGGTGGCGACGATTGGGACCGCTGGAACGAGCGCCGGGATAAACAGATGAGCGAGGCGCGGAGCAACCGGTACGTCCACTCCAGCGTGTGGGGCGTGGAGGATCTGGACTCCTATGGGTCCTGGCGCGACGTGGATGGATCCGGGGCCGGCTGGTTTCCGAACCAGGTATCTGTCGGATGGTCGCCCTATAGCAATGGCCGGTGGGTCTGGGTGGATTACTACGGGTGGACCTGGCTGGGATACGAGCCGTGGGGCTGGGCGCCCTATCACTGGGGCCGCTGGAGCCACCATGACCGGTTTGGGTGGGGATGGTATCCGGGCTCTGCTTATACGCGTGATTACTGGTCCCCGGCGCTGGTGGGATTCTTCGGCTGGGGCGGCCGGGGCGGCGGCGTGGGGATCGGGTTCGGGTACGGCAACGTGGGCTGGGTGCCACTGGCGCGGGGCGAGCGGTTCTATCCGTGGTACGGTCGCGGCAGCTACGGGCGCGGGCGGGCAGGCTACCTCGACAACAGTGTCAATATCACCAATGTCACGAACATCCGCAACGTCTATCGCAACGCCGGGGTGAACGGCGGGATGGTGTCGGTGAATACCGAGGACTTCGCCCGCGGCCGGGTGACGAATCCGCGGCGGGTGAGCGTGGCCGACGTGGGAAATGCCGGGCAGATCCGCGGGCTGGTGCCGGTGGTGCCGGAGCAGGAGAGTTTGCGGCTCAGCGACCGGTCGGTGCGGGCCACGCCGCGGACCCAGGGCCGGGACCGCTTCATGACGCGGCAGCCGCCGGCGGCCGTGGAGCGGGTGCCGTTCAACGAGCAGCGCCAGCAGATCGAGCGGTCGGTGCGCAGCGCCGGCGGACCGGACAGAAGGCGCGAGGGCGGCTTGGAGGCCGGTGCCTCGCCGGCAGCCGCTGGTCCGGCATCGCCGTCGGTTCGCGCGGTGGCGCCTCAGCAGTCCGACGGAAACGGCTGGAGACGCTTCGGCGATGAACGCCGGGCGGTGGTGACCCCTCAGAATACGGACCGTCCCGCGGAGCAGCCGAATGGATGGCGCCGGATGGGACAGGAGCGGCGACCGGAAATGCCGGCGGCGCAGTCGGGCGACGTCGTGGTGGTGCGGCCGCAGAGCACCGATCGTGGCGTGAATCGGAGCGGTTCCTCGGGGCGGCTGGGTGAAGAGCGCCGGGCAGAGCCGCAGTCTGTGTCGCCCGCGCCAGCGCCGGAGCGCCGCCGGGAGATGGAGATGCAGCGCTTCCCCGCCCCGGCGCGGGAGCGCAGCGAGCCGCGCGCCGAGCCGAGGCAAGAGCAGCAGCGGGTGGCCCCCCGCGCGCGCGAGCAGAGCTGGGTCGGCGGCAGTGGTGGTGGCGGCAGGCAGATCGAATTGAACCGGCCGATCGTGGTCCCGCGCGCGCGCCAGGAGAGTAGCGGTGGTGGCGGTGGCGCACGCATGAGCGCGCCGCCGCCTTCGCGTGGCGATGGGGGCGGGCGCTCGGTGGACCGCAGTGGTGGCGGTGGTGACGGCGGCGGTGGCCGGTCGGCGGAGCGTGGTGGTGGCGGAGGCGGGCGCAGCCGGCACTAAAGGATTCTCTCTCCTTGCTTCTTCCCTCTGGGCCCGGCGTAGACTGCCGGGCCCTTTTTTTGTCGCGCCTTGGGACGCTGCGTCCCAAGAGCGGACGCTTGGCCTCCGGCCGTTTGTTGAACGTAAAGGACTTATCGTGGTAACCGGATTGCCGAACTCAGCGACGGGGAGGAGTGTCTGCTATGGCGAAGCTGGTGCGAGAACGCGAGGTGCTGGCGGCGCCGCCGGGGCCGGAGTACTGGTCGTCGCGGCTGGCGGCGGGCTGGAGCTTGCGGGCCGTCGAATGGGTCCGGGAAGTGGAAACAGAAGGCGAGGAGGTCCGGGCGTTTGCGGAGGTTCCCTTCGGCCTCCAAGTGGCGGGCGACTGCTCGCATCTGGAAGAGAACGGGACGGAGAAGCAGGCGCTGATCCTGATGCTGGACCTGATTCGTCAGGACGAGCCTTTGTCCCGGGTGGCGGAGGCAATGAATCGGCGGGGGTTCCGGACACGGCAAGGCAGGAAATGGGGAATTGAATCGGTGTTTCAGATGCTGCCCCGGCTGATCGAGGCGGGCCCGGGCATTCTGTCGAGCCGGGAGTGGGAACTGCGGGGGCTTAGTAGGTAAACTAACGCAGGACTCGGGGGGCAGGCATCTATAATGTCTCCCTGCGCAAACTCATCCCCCCCCACGATTCTCCTGCTGCTCTCCGCTGCTCTGGTGCTGCTCTCGATTCTCGGGGACCGTCGCGTCTCGGCCCAAGGGCAGCCGCCCGTTAATTGTCACCAACCCGACCGGCCCCGTCCCCGTGACCGGACAGGTGACCTTCTCCGGAGAGCATGGCCATCCATTGCCGGTGACCGCGAACCAGACAGGCCCGTGGTCGGTGGGCGTCGGCAACACTTCAACCAGCCCACTATTCGTACGCAATATCGGGAACGCCACGGGTCAGCCGTTCAAGTTGAGTGGGGATGCATCTTTCGCCTCCACGGCCGCGCACCAGAGCGCTTCCGCAACTTCTTTCGATCCGGAGACGCGACAGGATCGGGTGGTGATGGACCTGGAGCGGCGGCCGTTTCACTCGGGGCCGTCCCTGGCGCCGGACGGGAAGTCGTTCCGTATACACCAGGTGGACTCCAGTGATACCGACAACCGTCGTCCACCGCCGGTCAGCCCGATTGCCCAGAAAGTACCCTCCCACGGGTAAGGCAACTGCGGCCCGGTGACACCACCGTGACCTGCATGTCCTTGGCCAGTTCTACCACCTGCAAGGGCCAGGTGTCTTTTGTTGAGGAGAGGCAAGGATCGGCGGGGTGTGCTGGCACTCTTCCAGCATCCGGTAGGTCTTGCCAACGAGGGCGGCATAGCCGAGGAAGACCTTCAGCTTGCCTCTTCGCCGGGGGAGGCTTCACTTGGCCGAGCTCCCGATGTAGTTGCCGTAGCCGACGATGACCGTCGAGCCTATCAGCAAGATCAGGCCGAGGGTCAATAACCGCAGCGTGCGGCGGCCAGCGCCCTTCCATTCGTGCAGGCCGATGCCCCAGAGAGTGCTGAAGATGATAATGCTGGCCATGTGCAGGGTCCAACTGGAGAACTTGTAGGCGCCCATCTGGGTCTCACCCATCGTGTAGAAGAAGAACTGCAGGTACCAGGTGGTTCCGGCCAGCGCGCAGAAAAGGTAATTCGCCAGCCTGGGGACGCCGGCTGCGGAACGGAGGTACTGGCGGCCGGTCTTGTTCCGGAGGTGGAGCGCCGCACACCAGACGAAGTTGGTGGTGAAGCCGCCGAGCAGCACCACCACCAGCACCGGCAGACCTTGCCACAAGGTGGCGGTGCCGTGCCGGAGGGTGATCCGCTTGATGGGGTCTCCGGCGGCCAGGCCGTAGGAGAAGCAGGCGCTCATCACACCCGAGAAAGTCGCCACCAGCAGACCCTTCCGGAGGTTGAATTCCTTCACCACCGCCTGCTTCTGCTCGGCGGACAATTCCCGCTCCTTGGACATGCCAGCGAGTCCGGCGACCCCGATGCCCAGCAGGCACACGGCGATTCCCGCCAGAATCACCTGGCCGGAAGTGGTCCCCAGCACCCGGCCGGCAAACTCGCCCCGGAAGATCGGGGGCATCAGCGTGCCGAACGCGGCGCAGTAGCCTAAGGCCACAGCCATGCCCAGTGACATCCCGAGGTAGCGCATGGTCAGCCCAAAGGTGAGGCCTCCCAGGCCCCACAGCACCCCGAATAGATAGCACCAGGACAAATCGGTGGAGGAGGCTTCCCGCAGAACCAGCAGCAGGTCGTTGGTCATGAGGAGGCCCAGGGTCCAGGGGGCGATGATCCAACTGAAGAATCCGCCGGCCAGCCAGTAGGTCTCCCAAGCCCAGCCCTTGACCCCCCGGTAGGGGACATAGAAGCTGCCGGAGGCCAAGCCGCCCAGCCAGTGAAACAAAACGCCCAGCGCCGGATGAGGTGTCATGGAGTGGGGGAGTGGAGAAAGATGCGCTGGTCCATGCCGTCCGCTTCGAGGATGAGCCGCTCCACGGGATTGGCCCGGAAGCGGCTCCAGCATCCCGTCCGCCGGCTGTGGCCCCCGAAGATCTGAGTGATACCATGTTGGGCGGTGAATGGCAGGAGGGCCCCGATGGGGTCCTCGCCGTGGAGAACCTCGACCTGCGCCTGGGCTTCCCGGGCCCGGCTCAGATTCTGGCCGAGGACCTGCCGGTCGGCGGGAGCGAGGTTGTCCTGCCGGACGCAGACCACTTGGAGATCGCCGTGAAACCGGTCGGCTTGGCGGCGGCCGCGATGAATCATCACTTGCTGCAGGAGTAGCTCCGGACTGGGCCGGCGATGTTCTGATTCGGGCACGGGTCGGTCTGGACTTTATTATCCTCCACCAGCAGTCGCCAGTGGCCGGTGAGGGCTGGGATGATGCGGCGGCGGGACCCGCGTCGTCGCGCTCCAGCTTCTCGTCGCGCGCCCGGTACGCCGGGCCCCTCCTCCCCCCTGCAACTGCTCCAGAGTCACCGGCTCCTCCGGAACCACTCCAACGTCTGCCGCAACCCCTCCTCGAATCCCACCTCCGGCTCGTACCACAAATCCCGCCGCGCCGCCGTGATGTCCGCCTGCGAATCCCGCACATCCCCAGCCCGCGGCGGGTCGTACACCGGCGCAATCTCCACCCCCTCCAACTTCTGGAGCAGCCCCCACGTCTGGTTCAAGGTAATCCGCGCGCCCACCCCACCGTTGTACATCTTCCCCGCCGCGCCCGCCGCGCCCGCCGCCTTCTTGCATAGCTGCACGATGTTGTCCACGTAGGTAAAGTCCCGCGACTGCTCCCCATCCCCGTAGATCACCGGCGCCCGCCGCGCCAGCACCGCCGCGCAGAACACCGAAATCACCCCCGAGTACGGCGAGCCCGGGTCCTGGCGCGGCCCGAACACGTTGAAGAACCGCAGCGCCACCGTCTCCAGGCCGTATACCTCGGTAAATACCCTGGCGTAGTACTCACCCACCAGCTTCTGCACCGCGTAGGGCGACTTCGGACTGGCCGGCATGGTCTCGACCTTCGGCAGCGTGGGCGTGTCCCCGTACGCCGAGGACGACGCCGCATACACCACCCGCCGCACCCCGCACCGCTGGGCCGCCAGCAGCACCTGGAAGGTCCCATCGATATTGACGGTGTGCGCCAGCTCCGGCTCGCTGATCGACCGCGGCACGGACGGAATCGCCGCCAGGTGATACACCACCTCAGCGCCGCGCAGCAGCCGCTCCATCGCGGCGTAGTCCCGGATATCCGCCTGCTGCATGTCCACCGGGACGCCGTCGAGGTTGGACCGCTTCCCGGTGCTCAGATTGTCCACCACCACGATCGAGCCAACCGCGCCCTCGGCCGCCAGGCTCCTCACCAAAGCCGAGCCGATGAAGCCCGCGCCGCCGGTAACCACCACTCTCATGAGAGCTGCGCGATCTGGTCCCGCAGGTACGCCCCGGCCTCGGTGACGATCTTCCCGGCCCCCGGCTGGAAGTCGAACACCTCCATGGACACCCAGCCGCCGTAGCCCCGGTTCCGCAGCACCTGCAACACCGGCCGGAAGTCGTGCCCGCCGCCGGGCCGCGGATGGGAGCCGTCCATCTCGTTGACGTGAATGTGCCGGATGATATCGAAGTGCCGGTCCACCAGCGTCTCGTGCGGCTCGGTCTCATCAATGGCATTGTGCGAATCATACATGGTCCGCACCGCCGGACTGCCGATGCGGGCCACCATCGCGGCCGCCTCGTCGAGCGAAAGCAGCACGTCGGTCTGCTCGGGCGACAACGGCTCCAGACAAACCGTCACCCCGCGCTCCGCGGCCCGCGGCGCCACCCCGGCAATCCCCTCCTCGAACCGCCGCGTCGCCTCGGCCGGGGTGGAGCCGCCGGTCGAGCTGCGCTGCTTCGGAGACCCGAACACCATCACCCCGCGCGGCCCCAGGTCGGCGCACAGGTCCACCAGGCCGGCCACGTACTCCCAGCTCCGGCGGCGCACGGCGGCGTCGGGCGTGGTGACGTGCAACCCCGCCGGCCCCACCATCAGCCAGTGCAGCCCCACGAACTCGAGACCCTCGCCGGCGACGATCTCCCGGACTTCCTGCCGCCGCGGGGCGCTCAGCGTGGTGGCGTCCTCGGCCAGGGTGAAGGGGGCGAACTCAATGCCGGTCCACCCCGCCTGCTTCAACATCCGGCACGACTGGGCCAGATCGGCCTTCTCGAACACCTCATTGCATACGGCCAGCCGGAAGTCGGACATAGTCGAGACGTTTCGGAGTATACCGTAACCGCCGCCGCGTGCGCTATGATGATCCTGCTATGAACCTTACACGCCGCCAGTTTTCGTCTCTCGCACTGGGCGCCGTTGCCGTGGCCGCCCCTAAGATCAACTCCACGTTCCATGGCGTTATCATCGGCGCCCAAAGCTACAGCTTCCGCGACATGCCCGTGGACAAGGCCATTCAGGCCATGGCCGACATCGGGATCGGCGAATGCGAGCTGTACCAGGGCCACATCGAGCCTAAGAGCGTCCCCCGCGAGGAGCTCCGCAAATGGCGCCTGTCGGTGTCGCTCGACGAATACAAGAAGCTGGGCCAGAAGTTCCGCGACGCCGGCATCGACCTCTACGCCTATAACTACAGCTTCAAAAACGATTTCACCGACGAGGAAATCGACCGGGGCTTCCAGATGGCCCGCGCGCTGGGTGCCAAGGTCCTCACCGCCTCGGCTACCGTCGACGTCTCGGAGCGGGTCGACCGCGCCGCCCAGAAGTACAAGATGCGCGTGGGCATGCACAACCACTCCAACCTCAAGCCCAACGAGTTCGCCAGCCCCGAGAGCTTCGACGCCGCCCGCCAGGGCCGTTCCAAGTACATCGCCATCAACCTCGACATCGGCCACTTCACCGCCGCCAACTTCGACGCCCTCGAGTACCTCACCGCGCACCACGCCGACATCGTCACGCTCCACATCAAGGACCGCAAAAAGAACCAGGGCGCCAATCTCCCCTTTGGCGAGGGCGAAACGCCTATCAAGCAGGTGCTCCACTTTCTCCGCGACAAGAAACTCAAGATTCCGGCCAATATCGAGTACGAATACAAAGGCGCCGACACCGTCGCCGAGGTCCGCAAGTGCTTCGAATACTGTAAGAGCGCGTTGGCGTGAGGACGCTCCTCCGGGAATCCTGGGCTCGCCGCTCAAGGATGGCTGGGGTGGCTATTGCTGCTGGTTCCGGTGGCGGTACTACTTAGGGCGACGCAGCAGCCGCCACCCGGTTCGGTGTCACGCTCCTAATTTCCCTGCCAGGTCCACGAAGTCTGTTGCTGCCAGGTCGATCCACGGCTCGGGGCCGGCGTCGGCCTTGCCGTTCTCCCCAAACTCCCGGGGACGAGGCACAAACGCCGTCTTCAACCCTACTTTGCGGGCCGCCTGGAGGTCCCCCTTGTGCGCCGCCACCATCAGGACCTGCGCGGGACGCAGTCCCAGGAGGTCGGCGGCCATTTGGTATACCGCTGGGTCCGGCTTGTACCGTCGCGCCAGCTCGCTGGACAGGATGCAGTCCCAGGGCAGTCCGGCGTGCTTGGCCAGGTTGGTCAGCAACGCCACGTTGCCATTCGACAGCGTGGCAATCACGTGCCGCCGCTTGAGGCGGGCGAGTCCCGCGACCGCGTCCGGCCACGGCTGCAGCCGGTGCCACACCCGGTTGAAGTGGTCCTTCTCCGCCTCAGTCAGACCTGCGACGTGAAACTCGGCCAGCAACCGGTCCAGCACCAGGCGGTGCAGGGCGTCGAGGTTGGTCCAGGGCAGGTCGCCGCGCCGCACCCGGTCCATGGAGGGCGCATATCCGGCCCGCCAGGCGTCGGCGAACTTGGCCCAGTCCACGCGCAGTCCCTTCCGGCGGCCCAGTTCCTCGCCCTCCCGGATGACGCTCGACCGCCAATCCACCACCGTGCCGAACACGTCGAACACCAACGCCGCGACCGCCCCACCATCCACCGCTGCCAGCAACCCCATCGCTCCCGCCCCCAGGAATGTCCGGCGCTCCATGACTGTTCCTCCCAGTACCGACTATCCAGGACAATAGTACCATTGTTCTAAGACTGCATTGCGACTACCATGGTGGCCATGATTCGAGTCGGCCTCATCGGCCCCGGACGGGCCGGCCAGGCGCTGGTGCGGCTGCTGCCTGCCTCGAAGTACGAAATCGGCCCGGTCCTGTCGCGGACGTTCACTTCCGCGCGCCGGGCCGTGCGCCTGATGCGCGTGGGCACGCCGGCGGCCTCCTGCGAGGACTTCGCCGATTGCCGCATCGTCCTGGTAGCGGTCCCGGACGATTCCGTCGCCGGCGTGGCCGCCCAACTCGCCGGGGCGGCCTTCCCGTTTCGCGGCAAGGTCGTCTTCCATACCAGTGGAGCCCTGGACAGCTCACTGCTGGAACCGGTCCGCGCTCGCGGCGGCTCCGTCGCTACCTTGCACCCGCTCCAGAGTTTCGGCCGCCATGTACTCTCGCTGGCCGGCGTTTACTTTGCCGTCGAAGGGCAGGAAAAGGCCTTGCGCCTGGCGCAGTCCCTGGTCAATGACTGGCACGGCAAGCTGCTCCGGCTCAAGCCGGGCCAGAAGGTCCTCTACCACGCCGCGGCCACGTTCGCCTCGCCCCTGTTCACGCCCCTGATGCAGGCCGCCGTCACGCTCCTGGGGCACGCCGGCATCGGCCCCAAAGCCGCCATCCAGGCCCTGAAACCGCTGCTGCTCACTACGCTCGAGAACTATATTCACTCCGGCCGCCAGAGTTGGACCGGTCCCTTGGCCCGCGGCGATGCGGGTACGATCCAGAGGCACTTAGCCGCTCTACAGGCCGCCGAACCGATACTGGCCCGGTATTACCGCGGGTCGGCGCTGTCGGCTTTGGCGATCCTGGATCGGCATCCGGAGATACAGCGGATACTGGAAGGGGACTGAGAAACCTCACCGCAGATTTGCGGTGAGGTTCGAGCGTGTGGCCGGCTCCGTCCTCCTACCGCAGTCCCAGGACCAACGCGTTGCTGGCGACGCCGTCCACCGTCACGAAGATCGGCGTGGACGGCGCGGGGGGGAGGAAGGCTGGAATCGGCACGTTCACTTGGTAGAGGCCGGTAGTGCCGGGGGCCAAGCCGGCGAAGGCGGGGGTCAGTTCCACGCCGTTCAGGTTTACCCGCACCGTTCCGGCGACGATCGCCGACCCGGCTGCGGCGCCGGCGGTCGCGGGTGGCAGGACGGCTCCCAGGCCGGTCGCGAACAGGACCACGGTGTCGCCCAGCCTGGCGGGGGTGTTGGTGTCCAGCGTCGCGCCGGCGGCGCTGGTCACGCGGATCAGGCCGGGCGCCGCGGCGTCGATCTGTATGGCGATCGGCAGACTGGTCTCCTGACCATTGTTCACCCGGAGGATCGCTGGTCCCGGCGTCAGGTTGAAGAAAAGCTGCAGGTTAATCTGGGTCGGGCTTACCAACAGCAGCGGCACTGGACGGTCGTTGATCGTCACCGTGGTTCCGCCCAGCGTGGTGGGCAACGGGGTCCCGGTCGCCGAGGTGGTTCCGCCCAGCGTCAGGTTGATTCCAAACAACGTCGCCAGAGTCCCGGGGGCTACCCGCGGCTGGCCGGTCGCGCTATTCACCAGACTCTGGAAGCTCACCACCGGCGTGGTGGAGGATCCGTTCGCGAGGTCGATCCGGAAGCCGGCCGGCAAGGTGGCCAGTTGGGACCCGGTGGCCACACTCACCGTCACCGCCCCGATTGACGAGCGCGGTGAAATCGAGAGCACCGCCAGCAGCCGCGTGGGGCCGGTCACCCACACCCGCTGCACCACGATGTCCGGCGTGCCAAAGCCCACCACCGTCTGGCCGTCCACGAAGGTAGTGTTGGTTCCCTGTACTTCTACGGTGATGTCCCGCCCCGCCGGAGCGTTGGCCGGGCTGACGGTAAGCTGCGGAGGGTCGGCGGGCGGATACACGTACAACGCCGGCGAGGTCGGTTGCACAAACATCGAACTCTGCCCGTCGGGGTTGTAGACGGTGATAACCGCCGACCGGCCCCCCATCCCGGGCGGTGGGATTACGCGTAAACGCCCGGAGATCTCGTCAAATCCTCGCGCCGCCGCCGGCGCGCCATCGATATAGACCAGGGAGTCCGCGGCCAGGCTATCCCCGGTTAGAGCGAGCGCCGTGCCGCCGGCGTCGGTCTCGGTTTGCGCCTGCCGCACCAGCGGCGCCGGCCGCGTCACGAGTTGCACGCCGCCCGGCCGCACGTATACATCGCTGCCGGTGGTAAAAACCAGGTGGCGCGACCCGGTCCCGATGAAGGGGTTAAACTCCATCTGGATTTCGGCAAACCGCGGATCGGGTGTGTAGGGCGCGGCGCTCTTCACCTGCACCCCGCCGCCCAGCACGCCGACGGCGGTGGACCGCAGGCTCGCCGCCAGTCCCGGCCCGGTGGCGATCAGCGACGCCGCCGTGCGGGTGATGTTCAGGAACGCCGGAAAAACCGCCGGAGCGCCGTTGCCCGGATAGCTGTAGGTAGTTACATCATATACCGGCAGGGAGGTCTTCTCGGTCAGGCGGAAGTCGATGCCGTCACTGCCGCTGCCGGCGTTCACCACCACCGGAACCGAGGTATTGGGATCGCGGCCGCCGCCGAAAAATTGCGTCTCCACCGGGCCGGAGGCCTCGATGGCCGTGCCGCCCAGATCGCTCGGCAGCACCACCCCCGCCGGGCCGAATCCCGCCTGCGTGGCCGGCGGCAGCGAGTGCGCGTACACCAGGTAGCTGCCCGGGGGCACTCCGTCCATGCGGTAGAAGCCGTCGGGAGCGGAGAGGGCGCTGATGGCCGTTCCCGACGCGTTCACCGCCGAAACCGAAGCCAGATGCACCGGCCGGCCTCCGGCCGTCACCACCCGCCCGCTGATCGCCCCGGTGGAGCCGCTGAAGGACCCCGCCGGGTAGAGCACCGAGATGCCGGCGACGTCGTCGGGCCCCAGCGGACGCGCCCGGCTGGTGCTGCGCGTGGGCTCCATCGACATCACCGACCCGCTGGCCGTGTGCTGCAATCCCAGGGCGTGCCCCAACTCATGTACCAGGCTGTTGTAGAAAGACTCGCTGGCGCTGGTGCGGTTGGGGTTGGTGAGGTCGCGCGGCAGCATGCACTTGGAACGGATGATGGGAACGAAACCGGCGCCCGGCCCGCCCCGCGTGCTCGGCCCGCACATACCCAGGACGCCGGGAGGCAGCTCCTCGAAGGTGATTTCTCCCGCCGGCGACTGCGCCTGAGCGGCGAGATTGCCCACCCCGCCGAAGGCCACCCGCAGATCGGACGTGGCTACTCCGTTCCATACCCCTAAGGCCTGCCGCAACTGCGATACCAGGGCCTCGTAGGTGTCGTTGGGGGCGAGCGCCGGCCGGTCTTCGGAAACGTAGAAATAAACCGTCTTGTTGGGCAGCGCGCTCAGATCGAACTTCTCGACCAGGGCCGTATAAGGACCCAGCCGTGACTGGTAGTGCACAAAGTGGTAATACCC
>JBGOUV010000369.1:0-7110 GCA_041477815.1 Terriglobia bacterium
GGACTTCGACCACAAAATCCAGGTTCGAGACCAGCACCGCCTGGGCGAGGTCCTGGGCCAGATCCTCGTCGGTCTGCTGGAGCCGGTCCCAGAGCCGGGGGACGGCCTTGCGCAGGTGGTCGGCATTGAGCTTGTTGAGCCGCGTGCGCAGCTTGACCTGGTCGAAAAGCTTGTAGGTGCGCAAGGAGCCCATCGATATCCGCCGCACCAGCTCGCCCAAACCCTCAGGGCCCAACGATTGAAAGATTGAACTAAGATCCACATTCGCAGGATAACATGCAGCCTATAATAGGTTCCAGGTGAGAACATGACTGCCCGGATGATCCTGTCGGTCGGGTTTCTGGTGAGCGGGCTGACGGCGGCCGCTTCGACGCTGACTTTTACCAAGGATGTCGCTCCCATCTTCTACCAGCGCTGCGTGGGTTGCCATCGTCCCCACGACATCGCTCCCATGTCGCTCCTGGATTACCAATCGGCGCGGCCCTGGGCCAAGGCGATCCGCGAGGCGGTGCTGGCGCGCAAGATGCCGCCCTGGTTTGCCGATCCCCGCTGGGGCCATTTCTCCAACGACGCCCGGCTATCCCAGGCGGAGATAGATACCATCAAGGCCTGGGCGGACCAGGGCGCCAAAGAAGGCGATCCCGGCGATCTGCCCGCGCCGCCGGCCTTCACCGCGGGCTGGCATCTCGGAAAGCCGGACATCGTCATCGACATCGGCGAGGACCACCAGGTAACGCCGGGCGAGGACGCCTACGAGCACTTCACCGTCCCCACCAACTTCACCGCCGGCCGCTGGATCCGGGCGGCGGAGATCCGGCCCGGCAACCGTCAAGTGGTGCATCACGTGCATGTCCTGCTCGTACAGGACAATCTGGCGGCCATGGAGGCGGCGTCCACCAAGAACATGCCCCAGCTCTCCCGCTACCTGATTCGCGAAGGGAAGCTGTCCCGCATCCGCCAGGACGCGCCGGTGGTCAACGACGCCTGCGCCTCCGAGGTTCCGAATCTGCCCTTCCTGAGCGGCTTCCAGGAGGGAGGTCTCGCCGCTTTCCTGCCCGGACGTCCGCCCGACGTATTTCCGGCCGGCACCGCCAAGTGGATCCCGCCGGGCGCCCAGCTCGAGTTCGTGATTCACTACGCCCGGATCGCCGGTAAGCCCCAGACCGACCGGACCAGCGTCGGACTCTACCTCGCTCCCGGACCGCCCGAACAGCCCCTGCGCCGCATGGACCTGCGGAATTTCTTCATGAGCATTCCCGCCGGCGCGGCCAGCCACGAGGTCCGGCGATGCTACGACGTGGAGCGCGACAAGCTGCTGCTTTCGGTGACACCGCACATGCACTACCGCGGCAAAGACGTCACCTACGAGGTGATCCGGCCGGACGGTAAGCGCGAAACCCTGCTCGCCGTTCCTCGCTACGATTTCAACTGGCAACTGGTGTACCGTTTCCAGGAGCCGGTCCGCTTGGAGAAGGGCAGCCGCCTGATGGTAACGGCCCACTACGACAACAGTCCGAACAACCCGGCCAACCCCGATCCGGCCGCCGTGATTCGCTGGGGCGACAAGAGCGAGGAAGAGATGATGACGAGCTGGATCGAGTACCTGGAGCCCTCGGCCAGGGCTCCCGTGGAAACCGCCGTCAAGCAATGAGAGTCAGGGGGCTGGACAAGGAGCAGGTCGCCGCAGACCTCCGGCAGGTATTCGACCGCCAGGAACAGCGCTACGGCAGCGTCCTGCACAACCACCAGGTACTGGCGCGGCGGCCCAGCATTTTTCGGGGATTCCGGGCCATGTGGGACGGGATCGACGAGAGCGGCCTGCTGCCGGCCCGGCTGCTCGACCTGGTCAACGTGCGGGTGGCGTCGCTTGTCGGATGCGGGCTTTGAGTGGAGCTGAATACCGCTCTGGGCAGGGCGGACGGCGTCACCGAAGAGGAGCTGCGGGCTTTGGGGAACTGGACCGCCACATCGCTTTTTGAAGCGCGGGAGCGCGCCGCCCTGGCCTACGCCGAGGCCATGGCCACCGGGAACACGGTGACCGAGGCGGTCTTCGACTCCGTGCGCCGCGAGTTCACCGCCGATGAAATCGTCGAGCTAACGGCGGCCATCGCCTGGGAGATCTGTGCCGCGAAGTTCAACCGGGCCCTCGAAATCGAAGGGCAAGGGATCTGCTTTATTCCGTAAAGCGCTTATAGTATAATGCCTCCCATGGGTCACCCGCTGCGGACTACCGAGTCCGAACCGATTCCGATTAACGCCCACGCCTACGATAACCTGCGTTACATCCGGGAAACCATGGAGAGCGCCGGGTCGTTCACCGCGGTGCCCGGGTGGGGCGGCCTGTGGATGGGGCTGACGGCGCTGGTGGCAGGGGCGGTGGCGGCGCTGCAGCCGACCCCCACGCGCACGCTGGCCGTATGGGTGTGCGGGGCGCCGTTGGGGCTGGCCATCGGGATCTGGGCCATCGCGCGCAAGGCCCGGGCGGCGCGGCTCCCGCTCCTGTCGGGCCCGGGACGCAAGTTCGCCCTCAGCCTTTCGCCGCCGATCCTGGCCGGGGCGCTGGTGACGCTGGCGCTCTATCGGGCCGGGCTGACCGCCGTGATCCCAGGGGTGTGGCTCTTGCTTTACGGGGCCGGCGTAGTTACCGGCGGAGCGTTTTCGGTGAAGATCGTTCCGGTCATGGGGGTCTGTTTCATGCTGTTGGGGGCGGCGGCGCTGTTTTCGCCGGCGGGATGGGGCAACGTGTTTCTGATGGCCGGGTTCGGCGGCCTGCAGGTCGCCTTCGGCGTCATCATTGCGAGGAGGTACGGTGGCTAAGCCCGCATTGGCCGAGGAACGGCATACCAAGAACGCGCGCGCCAAGCCCGCCGACGTGCGACCCCTGGATCTGGACCGCCTCATCCACGAACGCATGCGCCTGGGGATCGTCAGCGCCCTGGCGGTGAACGACTCGCTGTCGTTCAACGACCTGAAGAAGCTGCTGCAGACCACCGACGGCAACCTCAGCGTCCACGCCCGCAAGCTCGAAGAGGCCGGCTACATCACCTGCTCGAAGTACTTCGAAGGCCGGCTCCCTAAGACCGACTACCGCCTGACCTCGGCGGGCCGCCGGGCGCTGGAGCGCTACCTGGCCCATATGGAAGCGCTGATCGAAGCGGTAAAGCCTTAGCGCACGCCTGGCTGATGAAGTTCGAGCTTGTTACCTCGATAGCAGACGTCGAGGTCATCGCCGCCGGCCCAGGTATTCGGGTTCGCTCGTACCTCCGCAAAGCTTACGGTGATGCTCGGTGGCGAAAAATGAAAGGGACCGCTACCGTTCGGCTACCGAACGGCGCCCTACGCGCGGTAGAGTTACACTGGTATGAGGCCCATGGGATCGGCAAGCGGGACCTGAAGATTAAGCGCTACCTGGACGAATGATGAAAGCACAGGCCAAGCCGTTCGCTCTATGTATCGACAACGCCGAATATCAAGCATCCCTTATCCCCGGCAAGGTGTATCGTATCGTTCCCGATCCTAAAGCGGCCAGAGATGAGTTGGTGCGGATCGTCGACGAGAGTGGCGAGGATTACCTGTACCACAAGAGTCTCTTCGTGTTTGTGGACTTCCCCCCGGCGGTGAAAAAAAAGATCCTTGCACTGGAAGAACGATAGGGCCGGCGGAGGAGGCTCATCGCTTCAAGGACCGGAGCATTCCTGAGCAGTTAGGCATCACGAAGCGCTGCCTTCCCGGAGAGCGTACAATAGGTTCCGGCGCATCTCGGAGGAGAGCGAATGATGAAGGGAGTTCAGTACCTCGTCGACGGCCGCGGTGAGCGACGGGCGGTCGTGATCGACTTGCAGAAACGTGCGGAACTCTGGGAAGACTTCTACGACAGGGTGGTAGCAGAGTCTCGGCGCGACGAACCCCGCGAGTCCCTCGAAGCCGTGAAAGCCAAGCTCGGCATGCGGCGGAGTCGGCGTCGACGTGACTGACCGGGTTCTCTTTGCTCGCTCGGCGAGGAAGGAATTGGAGAGTCTGCCCGCTGCGACGGGCGGCCCGCATTCTGACCTCCATGCTCCTGCCCTTCTGGGCAGACTGTCAAGTTTAACTCAAGATACCGATCAAGGATAGCCCAAACATGGAAGAAGATCAGACTGCCGATAATGAGAAGCGGGACAGCGCACCTGAGGCGGTCGATGCAAATAAAATGCCAGCCGTACCCAATTTCGAGGGTCCCAAGGATGGCGGCAACCAACCCAAGCAAGAGGGCGGCCCAACCGCCATGCCCGCGTACCAGAAATGGAACCTCGGCATTACCATCGCTGGGAGCATGCTTGCCCTGATGGGCTTGTTCGCGCTGATTAAGCAAACCTACGTAATGGTTGACCAAAACAAACTGATGATTGAGCAACTCAAACAGACCGATAGGAACCTGCGCTTGGATCAGCGGGCTTGGCTGACGTCGTCGCGCTTCAGATTGATCGCTGAACCGGAAGCGGGCAAGCCGATTCATGTTGACTACTTCATCCAGAACAGCGGGAAGACCCCGGCCCTTGACTACTATTCCCAACCCGTCCTTTTCTTGGCGAGTGGGATGCCGGGGATGCAAAAGTTTGAAGAACCCAAGACTTTTGTGAGTCGCTCGATTGTGCCACCCGGCAGCGCCGGTACCGCCTCTGCTACGCTGCCCATAATGCTGGCAGAACTGGAACTCTCCCACTACCGCAGCAGGGCAGACCACCTGTTTATCCATGCGATTCTGCGATACAGAGACATATTTGGCCGAGTCCACTGGACTACCGTGTGTGCTTACCACACCTGGGGGAATCCTCTTGATATGTTCCAATACTGCGCTAGCGGCAATGAAATGGACCAGGGGCAGGATCAGAAGTAAGACGACCGAGCGCAAACTTGGCTACGTCATGTCAGTTATTGCCCAAGTTAGTTAGGGCGTCTAGCCGCAGAGCCCCGGCCTGTGGGTGCGCGGAAACTCCGAGGTGCGGCGGATCTGTGGCGCGTTCGCGTAGGGGACTATAGGGTTGTGTACGCCATCAACGACGCCCAACGCATCGTCGACGTCCGTGTAGTTCGTCACCGAAAGGACGCCTACCGATAGTTCCCGTCCCTGCCGGGCTTTGCATCTGACGTTGAGCTCGGTTGCCGCTCGGGCTCGATGCAGACCGGGCGGTTCAGCGTTTCGCCAAGCTACGGGCGATGCGTTCGCGCACGTCTTCCCACCGGTCACCGACCGACTCGTCTGAGAGCACCCGGTGTGCGCGCCGCTCAATTTCCCTCGCCCACGCGGCTTCCACCGCGGACTCGTCGGCGGACGTTGGCTCCTCCAGACTGGCAAGCAGTCCGGCTGCAACATCAGCGCGTTCCTCAGCAGGCAACGCCAAGGCGTCGCGCAGCAGCTCTTCGGTTCGCGGTGTCATGACGCCATTGTAGTAGCATTCGGGCCGACATCGGGCGCCTTGTCCAGCACGGCCAGGAACGCCTTACTGCGGCATAGCCGGCTCGCTCACGCCGTAGTCCACATCGAGCGACCGCAAAAACGCCAGCAGGTCGCCCTTCTCCTTGGCGTTGAGCTTTACCGGCTTGAGGTTCTTGGTATCCAGAAACTTGTTCTTCTTGCCCCCGGCGGTCATCAGGTCGACGGTCTCTTCCAGGGTGGCCACGCTGCCGTTGTGGAAGTAGGGGGCCGACTTGGAGATGTCGAGCAGGGTGGGGGTCTTGAAGGCGCCGGTGTCCTTTTCGTCCTTGCTGGCGACCAAGCGCCCCATGTCGGGCTTCTCGGCGTCCATGCCGATACCGGTGTTGTGGTACTGCTGATCGGTCAGGAGCAGGCCGTCGTGGCAGTTGGTGCACTTGGCCTTATCGGAGAAGATCTTCCAGCCGCGCTGGGCTTCTTCGCTGAAGGCCGCCGCTTCGCCGGAGCGGAATCGCAGCCACTTGGTATTCGCCGGGGCCACGATGGTCCGAACGAAGCAGGCTACTGCCTGGACGATGTTGTCCGGCGTGGCGGGGCCGCCGTACGCCTTCTGGAACAGGGCCTTGTAGCCGGGGACGGCGTTGATCTTGGCGGTGACCTCTTCCGCCGAAGGCCGGTTCTTCTCCTTGCCGCCGGCGCCCATGTTGGGGCCGGTCCAGGCGGCGCGCACCTGGGCTTCGAGCGACTTGGCCCGGCCGTCCCAGTAAAACTCCGAGTGGAAGCCGATGTTCCACATCGCGGGGCTGGAGCGGGGCAGCTTGGCCTCAAAAGCGCCGATGGCGGTGGGCTTGCCGTCGGTCAGGCCGTTCTCCTTCAGGTGGCAGCTATAGCAGGAGCGGGTGCCGTCGGCGCTGAGCCGCTTGTCGTAGTACAGGGTTTTGCCCAGATCGACTTTGGCCTGGGTCATCGTGTTGTTGCCCGAGACCTTCATCGGTTCATAACCGGCAATCTCCGGCGGCTTGATTTGGGCGGTGTCGACCGGGATGACCGGCTCCGGTTTGGCGCAGCCAAAAAGGGCGACCAGCAAAACTGAAACCACTACCAGCAGCAGGGTACGCATGTAGCTTCTCCTTGTGGAGCAACATTGTAAACCTTTCGGAGCGGCCGGACAACCTCTATCGGACAGTTATCGGACAGTCCGGTAAGAAATGGGGTCCGCAAGGCCGGCCTGGGCGAACGCCCGGAGGCGCAGGACGCAGGAGTCGCAAGTGCCGCAGGCCAGGTCGCTCGACTGGTAGCAGGACCAGGTCAAGTGCAGCGGCGCGTCCAGCTCCACCCCCCGGCCGACGATATCGGCCTTGGAGAGCGCGATCAAGGGGGCGCAGATCTCAATTCGGGTTTCGGGACGGGTGCCGCGCCGGATGACCTCGTTGAAGGCCTGGTAGTAAGCGGGACGGCAGTCGGGGTAGCCGGAGGAATCCTGCTCGACAGCGCCAATGAAGATGCGGCGGGCGCCCAGAACCTCGGCCCAGGAGACGGCCACCGCCAGGAAGTGGGCGTTGCGGAACGGGACGTAGGTGATGGGGATCTGCCCGGCGCTCAGGTCGGAGTCGGGCACGTCCAGGGACGGATCGGTAAGGGCCGAGCCGCCGATGCTGGTCATGTAGCGCTGGTCGACCGCCAGGCGAAAGGGGGCC
>JBGOUV010000598.1:0-2652 GCA_041477815.1 Terriglobia bacterium
GGCTGCTTGAGGGTGAACTCCAGCCGGGACTCGGAGGGGATCTTTACCTTGGCGCCCTTGGTGAGGATCTGGACGCCGGCGCCTACTCCGGCGCCGCTGGCAGCCCCGATGGCCGCTCCTTTGCCGCCGCCGGCGATAGCGCCGATGATGGCGCCCAGGGCGGCGGTGCCGCCTACGACCTTAGCGGTGCTGGCGGTCCGGGACTTGCTCTCCACTTCGGCGTAGCTGGTGGCCACCTGGTACTTCCGGCCCTCGATGGTAATGTCGTAGAGATCCATAGCCAGTTCATCGCGGCCGGTTAACTTGCCGGATTGCTCGACGCGCACCAGTTGCACGGTCGCATCGACGCCGCGCTCGGCGATGGTCTCGTCTCCTACCTGTAGCGGCTGGTCCAGGCTGGCGCGGAAGCGCTCCCCGGTTCGGTTCACGTCGGAATCGATGCCGTCGATCATGCGGACGGTGAGCACGGTCCCGGCCGGTACGGTGGCGCGGGAGGCCGCCGCCACGCGAGGAGCGGCGGCGCGAGCGGCGGGCGGCCGGGCCAGCGAGGGCGCCGGCGCTTCGGTGCTGGCCGTTACCGCGGAGCTCTTGAAGCGGATGGTGTCGACGTCGCCGATGTCGAAGCTTTGGAGCTTCCCGTCCGCGTCGAGCAGCTTCACCTGCCGCGTGTCACCCCCCAGGTAGGTTCCCTCGACGCGGCGTCCATCCCGCAGTTGGATGGTGTCGGCGGGAAGCGTCAACACGCCCGCCGCCAACGCCACGGTAACCATGCGATGCAATCGTGTCATAGGGCACTCCTCGCCTTTATCTTACACCTGCCCGGTTGGACGCAGCGGCGGAGCCGGCCGTTACTTCCACTTCCCGCCGTCGGGGTTCCGGTCCAGCACCAGCCGCGCGATGTGGTCCAGCACGGCGTGGAAGTAAGCCAGATCGCGCTCCGGCGCCGGGGTCTGATCGGTGAACGCCGCGCTCGGCGAGGGCTGAAAGCGGAAGGGAAAGCGCTGTGCCTGCGCCCAAGGCATATAACCCCACCCGCCGGCGTTCTGGAACAACGTGGTGCAACTGGCCCGCTCGTTGGCCAGGTTCGCCCGGGTGGTCTCGCGGCCGTTGTCGTCCTCGTTCATCAGCACCGGCACGGTCAGGCTCCTGAACGGTTGCAGCCGCTCAGTCTTTTCGGCCGGCTTGCGGCCGTTGCCGTGGAGCAGTACTAAGTCGCAGACTTGGGCCAGGGAGGCGGGGTAGATCATGCCGCCCGCCGTGGAGGCGCCGATGGGGAGAGTGAAGTCCGACCGTTTGGCCTGAAAGCGCTCCCGGATCCGTTCGATGAGCCCGCCGATGTTCTGCGGGATGTACTCGTTGTGGTCCCAGGTATCGCCCCGCAGATCCCACTCGTTGGCCACGTCGATGATGACGTTGCGGAACTTCTTGTCGATGAGCCAGTCGGTGGCGTTGCGGGCCGCGGCTTCGATGGCTTCGGGCGAGTCCAGCACCTCGTCCTGACCCTGGTAGAAGTACATCAGGCACACCACCATGCCCCGCTCATCGGCCGCCCGCAGCAGCCGCTCCAGGCGGCTGGTCCACGCCGGCTGCAGGGACCCGTCCGGCCGAAAGGCGCTCACCAGCAGTCCCCCCTCCTTGCCGTAGCGGGCCGCGTTCTGCCGCGCGATGCCGTTCGCCGCGGCCGCGTATCCGGGATTGCCGCCCTGCAGGCTCACGCTGATGGCCAGCACCCCGTGGCGCTTATAAAAATCCAGGGCTGCGATCACCTGGGTCGTATTGGCCTCCGGATCGAAAGGCTTTTCGGTCAGCCACTCGTCCTGGAAGAGGGCCTGGGCCAGCCGCAGGTTCATCAACTTGCCGCGCGCCTCCCGGCGGTAGCCCTTACCGGTGTAAGTCTTGCGCCAAGCCTGGTTGTCGGGGGTGCGGAAATAAAAGGCGCGCTGGTCGTACCGCGGCCCCAGCATGGAGCCGGTGGCAATCTCCATGGCGGCCAGCTCGCCGAGGCACCACAGGAGGCCAATGAGGAAACAGACCCGAGACATGGAATCTTCGATGATACACCGGAGATCGGCGGCGTGCTCACCCCCGGACCGGGAATGCCGCTTCCAGCCACAGCCGCAGGGTCAGGTCGTGTCGGGTGGCGTGGGGCAGATACGGGCGTAGTTCCTGCTGATACCGCCTCTTCAGAACGTCGGGCCGAAGGGGCACGGTGCGGGCCAGGTACTTGGCGTCCTCACGATCCACAGCCAGGTTCCGTTCCAGTTTGGCGCGATCCCGCGCCGGTCATTCAGCCCTTCCATGAAGGTTCAGCCTTGCCTCCAACGAGTAATTTTCAACCGAGCCAAACCCTGTGTTGCGAAAAGCTCGAAGGGGGGCAGGTTGGTGTATACTACCTCTCGTCCGGGAGGCAGGACGGAGATCCGGCTTAGGCCGACCGGCTGGGCGGCCTAACACGACAGAGGCGAATTGAGAAATGCGCCTGAAGTCGTTAGATTATAAGGACTTATTAACCGGGACTACCGGCACCGGTTTCGGTTTAGGCCGACCGGGGCCGGTTTTATGCAGATGGGTCAATTAGGAGTTGGACTAAACCGCTATCGCGGTAACCGGTCTACAGGCGTCCAGGTCCTAGTGTCCTGTAATTGAATTAAC
>JBGOUV010000113.1:0-16796 GCA_041477815.1 Terriglobia bacterium
CCGCGGCCGCCGCCCTCGGCCAACCCGTCTGCTGGTACAATTTCTTGGGGTTGCGTCCGTAGTGGAAGCCCGATCAGGTGCGCGCTCGTAATCCCACGGTCGAGAATCTGTCCGCCGATTCCGCCGACGAAGATGTTGAGCAGCGTCCGGCGCTTCCATTTTTGCGGGTGCCGGAGAACCGAGGGTGTCCCCAAGACTGTGTGCCGATGGTGTGCCAAAATCCACCACTTCTGGCACGGCCCGGCCGGCGTCACCCACACCCCTTCGTTCCTTGGCGACTCGTGGAGCGGCCGTGGCAGAGTCTTGGCACGCGGCCCGTACCCTGCTTCCAGTCTGATGGACTCCTTGGCCCATCCCCAACTTCCCACAACCCGATTTCCTGGCCTTTGGCTGAAGCGAAGGCGATTCGCAACAAATCACCTAACGGAGTCCGGCGTAACAAAAGGATTGCGGGACCAGGCAGAGGCTTGACGCCGGTGCCAGAAGAGAAATTGGGCCCTGGTCCACAACCTCCGGTGCTGGCGGCAATGTGTCTGGATAACGTGTATTGAAAAGGCTGGGAGACCGCCTTTTGAAGATTGCCCCATGGAAGAGGTGAGGTCGGAACGCGAGGTGAATGCGTTGGATGGCTGCACATCGTGCGCGGCCGGACCGCTTGGTGTCTTGAGGAACCGGCTAGCTTTTGGTGTCCAGTTTTCGCCCACACTGGACACCAAATTACGGCATCTTGGCCTTGCGTATGATGGGGCGGCTGGTTTGGCTGGGAACCCGAGATTCGGACCCCAATTCTTGGCTCTTAACTATAACTAGTTGATTCCAAGAATAGAATCGAAAAGTTGGCTGGGAGGCAGGGATTCGAACCCCGATAAACAGATCCAGAGTCTGTCGTGTTACCGTTACACCACCTCCCATCTCCTCCAGTATAACCAGCGCGCCCGGATTCGTCCACACGCGCGGGCACTGTGCGATAATCACTCCGCCCCATGCCCGACCCCCTCCTCGGCCAGACCCTCACCCACTACCACGTCCTCGAAAGACTGGGCGAGGGCGGCATGGGCGTGGTCTACAAGGCCCGTGACATGCGACTGAACCGCCTGGTCGCTCTCAAGGTCCTCCCGCCGGACAAGATGGCCGACCCCTCGCGCCGGGCCCGCTTCATTCAGGAGGCCCAGGCCGCCTCCGCCTTGAACCACCCCAACATCGTCACGGTCTACGAGATCGACCGCGACGGCGCCACCGACTTTCTGGCCATGGAGCTCATCGCCGGCCGCACCCTGGACGCCGCCATCGGCCAGCGCGGCCTGAAGCTGACCGAGTGCCTGAAGTACGCCATCCAGATCGCCGACGCCCTCACCGCCGCCCACGCCGCCGGCATCGTGCACCGTGACCTCAAGCCCACCAACGTGATGGTTACCGAAGCGGGCGCGGTCAAGGTCCTCGACTTCGGCCTCGCCAAGCTCACCGAACTCGCCTCCCCCGAGCAGGAAGCCACTCTTACGCTCAAGCCCGAAGCCCGCCCGCTCACCGAGCAGGGCGCCGTCCTCGGCACCGTCGCCTACATGTCCCCCGAGCAGGCCGAAGGCGCCAAGGTGGACGCCCGCAGCGACATCTTCTCCTTCGGCAGCCTGCTCTACGAGATGCTCACCGGCCGCCGCGCCTTCCACGGCGACTCCAAGATGTCCACCATCACCTCCATCCTCCGCGACGATCCGGCCCTGCCCGCCGACGCCGGCTCCCCCGTCCCGCGCGACCTGGAGAAGATCCTAACCCGCTGCCTCCGCAAGGAGCCCTCCCGCCGCTTCCAACACATCGACGACGTGAAGGTCGCGCTCGAAGAACTGAAAGAGGAATCCGACTCCGGACGCCTCTCGCTCCCGTCGCCCCCTCTCCCCCGTCGCCGCCTCGCCCTGGTCGCCCCCGTCGCCCTATTCGCCCTCGTCGCCGTCCTCGCCGCCGGACTCTGGTGGCGACTCCGCAAACCCGACAACAGCGCCCCCGGACTCACCCTCCGCCAGTTGACCCAGGACACCGGCACGACCATTCAGCCCGCCCTCTCCCCCGACGGCAAGCTGGTCGCCTACGCCTCGGATCGTGCCGGGGACGGCGGCCTCGACATCTGGGTCCAGCAGCTTGGCCGGGGTTCGCAAGCCATTCGTCTAACGCGTAACAAAGCCGACGACTTTTTGCCCTCCTTCTCCCCCGATGGCAGCCAAATCGTCTTTTCTTCCGGGCGCGACGGCGGCGGCATCTTCGTGATGCCCTCGCTCGGCGGCGAAGAGCGGCCGCTCCTGCGTGGCGATTACGTCTTTCCCCGCTTCTCCCCGGACGGCCGCTGGATCGCCTGCAACGACACCGGCGGTTCTCGGTTCCACATTGTTGTGGTTCCTGTCTCCGGCGACGCCCCCCGGCGTATCGCCGAGAGTTTCTACCGCGCCCAGAGACCGATCTGGTCGCCGGATGGCAAGAAGATCCTCTTTGTCGGCAGCCAGGAATTGGGAGGACAATTCGACTGGTGGGTGGCGCCGCTCGACGGTAGCCCTCCCGTGCGAACGGGCGCGCCTGCCGTTCTGGCCAAGCCCGGGTTCGTAGCCGACTGGCTGGACGACTACGTCCTATACACCGACGGCAACCTGTGGCGCCTGCCCCTCTCGCCTTCCGACTTCAAGGCGGGCAAGCCGGAGCGCTTGACCGCGGGGTCCGCCAACGAGAACACCCCTCGGGCCATCTCAGCAGGCAAGCCCGGCGCCTGGAAAATTGTATTTGCCAATACCCAGTCGTCCGCCGGGCTATGGAGCCTCTCCATCGACCTGAACGCGGCCAAGGTCCTCGCCGAGCCCGTCAAGCTGATCCACGATGCGATCGACCGGACCGCGCCGTCCCTTTCGGCCGATGGCGCCCGGCTCGGCTATGTCTTTCGCGGCCTCGACGGTTACGGCATCCGCGTCCGCGATACCAGGACCGCGGCCGAAACCATTTTGCTTCAGTCGCCCGGGAACTTGCGGGCCCGCCTTTCTCCAGACGGATCCACCGTGGCCTACAATCCGACGAATAACGAAAAGGAGTCGGTAATTTCTCTGGTGTCTTCCTCCGGGGGCGACTCTCGCAAGCTTTGCGACACCTGCGGCCTGGTTTATGATTGGTCGCCCGACGGCACAAAACTTGTCTACCGTTCCGGAAATCCGATCCGGTTCTCCACCATCGAGGTCGCCACCGGCCGCCGCACCGAGATCCTGGCCCATCCCAAGCACAGCATCCTTGCTGCCATGTACTCGCCCGATGGCCTCTGGATCGCCCTCCACTACGCCCCCAACGACGGCCCACGAGGTATCTTCGTCACATCCGTCCGCGACGGCCGAGCCGCTCCTGAAAACGAGTGGATCCCCCTCATGAACCGGCCGGGGAGCCACACCCGCCCCTGGTGGTCGCCCGACGGCGGCGTGCTCTATTTCCTCTCCACCGCGGAGGGCGATACCAATATCTGGGCCCAGCGCCTGGATCGCGCCACCAAGCGCCCACTCGGAGACCCCTTCGTTATCTACCGTCCCTCCGGCGAACGCCGTACGCAGACCGGTCCCTTCTTCGGACCCGCTCTCGGCCCCAACCAGATCGTCTTTCCCCTCTTCGAGTCGCGCGGCAACATCTGGCTCGCCGAGTGACTCTCGCACTACCCTCTGTGAGGTCAGGAATTGGGACGAGCCTTCGCCTGGCGCCACCAGTTGAGCAGGAACAATGCTCCAATCACCACCGGCGGCCCGCCGATCAGGAGGGCTCCCCTTCTGATGCGCATGACTTGTCCCGAGGCCCAGACGACGTACACCGCCCCCAGCACGATAAAGAGAATCCCGCCCATCCATTCCCAGCGCCATGACACCACCAGCACGGCTATCAGGATGAATGTTGGGATAAGGTGCATCAGGAGGGCAAGAGTTGTCCCCCAAAAGCCCTTCCCCTCACCGAAGACATCGAGAGCAAACATGCTGAGGAACACAGCAATCAGAATGCCCAATACTCTCGGCGCCCAGTACAACAATTGCTGCGCCGGGTTGCGTGTCCCCGCTTTCCCGAACCGATAAGCCATTCCGACCCCGGCGGCAAAGAGCCCGGCAAGCATTGCCACTATGCCAAGAGGGTTATCGGTGATGCCGATGAGCAATGCAATAGCGAGTAATATGCAACCTGCGGCGAGGAGCCAGTACGACGGCCGCCGTCGCTCGGCGCTCACGGTTTCGCCAGGCTGCGCACAAACGCCACTACATCTCCCACCTGCTTGCTGGAAAGCCCTGGAACCGGCTTCATCTTCCCGAAGCCTTCTCCTACTACCTTCTTCAGTTCTTCGTCGCTCTTGCCCTGGATCTCCTTGTCGCTCAACGGCGGGATCGTCACCTTCAGCGCCTTGGCGATAGCCGGGTTGCCTTGCCCCTCCGCGCCGTGGCAGGTTTTACAACTGGCGGTAAAGACGGTCTTGCCCGCCTGCGCATTGCCGGCGCTCGCGGCGAAAATCGGCCGGCCCAGCATCGCGAGCAGCAGACACGTCATCGATAGTAAGAGTTTCATTTACGGCTTCTCCTTGGTTTGTAGTATGAGGTCTTCGCTCTCAGGCGCCTCCCCACCATCCTCGGGAAGGTAGGAACGGATACGGGCCACCACTTCGGGCACGGCCCGTTCTCGTCCTTCCCACACTTCCCAGATGGAGACGATGGGGAAGAACCTGGTGAACAGCATGTACAGAAACAAAAACGTAGCGCCGAACCCGATGGTGATGAAGGCCTCCACCCAGGTGGGAGAGTACGTCCCCTCCGCCCACGGCAGCCGGGGGCGGGACAGGGTCGGTACTACGATGGTATAGCGCTCCAGCCACATCCCGATGTTGATGGAGATGGACGCGATCACCGTGCCGGTCACGGTCCGCGTGCGGGCCCGCGACAACAGCGAGAACGGGATGACGAAGCACGTCACTACCATGGTCCAGAAGAGGGGCGCAAAGCGGCCGGTCAGCTTGGAATAGAAGACTACCAGGTGCGCCGGATCGCCGCCGTAGAACGTCGTCAGGTATTCGGCAAAGGTAAAGTAAAACCACAACAGCGCCATGACCAGCAGGAGCAGCCCGAGATTGTTGAAGTGGACCGGCCGGAGGTAATCCTCTAACCCGTAAATGCGGCGGATCAGGGCCATGGCGATGAGAATGGAGGCGATGCCTGAAAAGATCGCCCCCACCACAAAATAGGGGCCGAAAATCGTGGAGTGCCACATCGGCTGCACGGTCATGCCGAAAACCCAGGAAACCACCGTGTGCACGGAGATGGCGATGGGGATGACCATGACGGCCATGACCGCGATGGCCCGGTGCAGAACGTGCTGTTGCCTCGGGGTCCCTTGCCAGCCGAGCGCCAGCAGGCGATAGAACCAGACGCGCTTTTTGCCGTAATCCCGCAGGATGGCCACGTCGGGTATCAGCGGAAGATATAAGTAGATCGTGCTGCCGGTCAGGTAGACGCTGATACTGCACACATCCCACAGCAGCGGCGAGCGAAAGTTCGGGTGGCGCAGGACGTTGAGGAGCCGGTCGGGACGGCCCAAGTCCATGATGATGCTGCCCACCCCGAAGAACAGGACCAGCACCGTGATGACCTCGGCGGCGCGGGTGATGGAGCGCCGCCACTCCGCATCGCACAAACGGAGAATGGCGGAGATCAGGGTTCCGGCGTGGCTGATGCCGATGAAAAATACAAAGTTGGTGATGTAGACGCCCCAGTACAGCGGCACGTTCAGTCCGGTGACGCCCAGACCGCGCCGAAGCTGGACCAGGTAAGCGATAAACCCCAGCGTGGTGCCGCCGAGCAGAGCCATCGCCACGTAGTAGAAGGAACTGCGCGCCGCCAGGATCGGCTGGAGCAGCACGGCATCCGGCAGGTTAATGCTACGCTTCCTTACGCTCTCCACCGCTCCACTCCCCTTCCGAGAGATAAGTAACTTTAGGTTTGGTTCCCAACTCCTCGAGCAGCTTGAACGCGCGCGGATGACGTCCCAGTTGGGCGACCGCGCTGTCGGGATCCTCCAGATCGCCGAAGTACATAGCGCCGGCCGGGCAGACCTCCACGCAGGCGGGAGTGTACTCGCCCTCCGCCAGCGGGCGGTTGGCCGCTCGCGCTTCGTCGCGTGCCTTCATCAGGCGGTGGTGGCAGAAGGTGCATTTTTCCACCACCCCCTTGGGGCGCACCGAAACGTCGGGGTTCAGGGCCTCGGCGAATTCGCCCGGCCACTCCGGTTTGTACCAGTTGAACATGCGCCGCGTGTAGGGGCAGCCGTTGGTGCAGTAGCGGCAGCCGATGCAGCGGGCATAGGTCTGCCGAACGAACCCCTCCGGGCTCAAGCTGGTGGCCTTCACCGGACAGACCAGGATGCAGGGCGGGCTGTCGCAGTGCAGGCACGGCACCGGGGCGAGGCGCATGGTCAAGCGGGGATACTCGCCCTCGATTTCCGGCAGCAGGTTGATCCAGGAAATGATGCGGCGGCGTCCGGCCTCCTCGGGAGAAACACAGGGCACGTTGTTTTCGCTTTCGCAGGCGACCATGCAGGCCTGGCAGGCGGTGCATTTGGCCAGATCGATCAACATTCCCCAACGCGGCATCTTTTTCAGCGCCTCCTCAGCTTCGATACACCTTCACGTGGGTGCCCGTGGTCTGGGGCAGGCCCGCCAGCGGATCGTACTGTTCTTCGAGCAAGGCCAGCGGATTCGCGCCGCGGCAGCCCCACGGGCTGCCCGCCGTATGGCCGTACCCCAACGGCAGATGCACCACCTCCGGGCGCGCGCCGGCATACAGACGGGCGCGGACCTGCGCCCGTCCGCGCCGCGACTCCACCCACACCTTCTCGCCGTCGGCGATGCCCAGCTTGTGGGCCGTCACGGGATTGATCTCCAGCCAGCTATCCCAGGTGGCGAACACGTGCGGACCGGCGATCTGTTGCAGGTACGGCAGGTGCCCTCCGGCGCCCCCGGCCAGCGGCAGAACCTCCATGGGCAGCAACAACAGCGGGTACCCGGCCGCAGCCTTGGGAAGCGCCGGCTGCTGGGGCAGGAACCGCCGATCGTCGCCGGCTTCCCGCCCCGCCGCCCGCGTCCAGCGCTCCAGGGTCTGGGAGTAGAATTCGAAACGGCGGGAAGGTGTCCGCACCGCCCGCTCCCACTCTCCGGACAGATTGCCGGCCTCCCACCAACCGCCCCGCTCTTTCATCTGCTCCCAGAGCTCCTCGGCATTCGAATAGGTGGGCGACCACCAGCCGGAGCGTTCCAGGAGCCGGTTCCAGGTCTCATCGAGACCCGTGGAGAAGACCGCGCCGGTTTGCGCGGCAAACAACTCCTCCACGCTCTTCCGCAGGTAAGCCTCAAAGTTGTCAAAGGGGAGGGCGGCGGCCACCGGCCCCCCCAGGAATCGCGCGATTTCCAGAACCACGTCGGCCGCCTGCCGCGCCCCGTGCCGGGCCGCGATCACGGGCGGCGAAATCGATTGGACGGCGAAGGGAAACGCCGGCGGCGAGCCGGCTTCCTGCCATTGTTCCAGGCCGGTCGGGGCCGGCAGCACCACGTCCGCCAGCATCGCGGTCTCGTCCAGGAAGGTGGAGAAACTGGCGACAAACGGCGTCTCCAGAAGGGCCTGCCGGAAGGCCTCGCCGTTGGGCAGGCTGAAGACGGGGTTGGCCTGGTGGAGCAGCACCGCCTCCACCGGATAAGGTTTCCGGGAACGGATCGCTTGCGGCAGCCGGGCCAACTGGTGGCCGGGGAAGATCTGCTCCGGAGTCTCGTCCACGCGAGGCCACGGGATTTTCCGGGACGCCTCCTCCTCGTGGAAGGGCAGCTCCGGCTGCACGAGCACGCCTCCCGCCACGCCGATGCTGCCGGCCAGCGCGTTCAGACTGTGCACGGCCATGGCGGCATAAGGAGCCCCCGGAAGGGTGCTGGTCTGGTGATCCCCCAGCGCCAACGCCGGACGGTTGTGTCCGAACTCGCGCGCCACGCGCAGGATGGTCTCGGCCGGCACGCCGGTCATCTCGGAGACGTCGTTGAGCCGGTATTCGCTCAGCACCAGCGACCGGAACCCCTGGTGCGCCTTGCCGGCGGCGTCCTTCCAGTCCTCAAAACCGAAGGTGCGGTCGCGGACGAAGGCCGCATCGTAGAGGCCTTCGGTAATCAGCACATAGGCCATGCCCAGCGCCAGCGCGGCCTCGGTTCCAGGTCGCAGCGAGACCCATTCGTCGGCCCGCGCCGCGGTGATCGAGAAGCGCGGCTCGATCTGGACAAACTTGGTGTGGCGTCCGGAGGCCGCATCCCGCCAGCGTCCGAACACCCGCATCAGGGACACCGGCGAACCCCAGCCCTCCAGCAGGTTCACGCCGAAGCTCAGCAGATACCGCGTGTTCTCCAGATCGTAAGCGACCGGCTGGTCGACGCCCTGCTGCAGGTACACCGCGGTCTGAAAGGCGTCCCGTCCGGAGGGCATGGTGAGATAGTTCGGCGACCCGTAGGCGCTCAGAAACCGGCGCACCAGCCGGCTGCGCAGGTTGCGCTCGGGGCCGTCGATCCAGACCACCCCATGCGCCTGGCCCGCGCCGCGCAGGCCGCGCAACTTGGCGGCGACGGTCGTGACGGCCTCTTCCCAGGAAATCTGCCGCCACTGCGGCGACTTCCGGGTGCCGGTATTCTTCAGCGGCGCGCGCAGGCGGTCCGGGTGATTGAGTTCCTGCAGGCCGGCCAGGGCCTTCGGACAGAGGCCCCCGCGGCTTACCGGGTGGAGCGGATTGCCTTGAATCTTCACCGCGCGCGTCCCGATGGTCCGCACCTTCAGGCCGCACCCGGCCGGACACAGCCAGCAGACGCTGGGGGACCAGTTCTCCGGTCCGCCCGGAACCCGCACCTCTTCCGAGGCCAGCGCGGCATTGAAACTACTGATGCCTTTCAAGGTCACACCGGAAGTGGCAGTACCCAGTGCGCCGCCGGCGGCCAGGCGCAAGTAGTCGCGTCGATTGATCTGGAAGCTCATGGGTTGGTCCTGGCGCTCAGGTACTCCAGCAGGTCGGCGATTTCCCCGGTGGCGAAGCGCGGCCAGGGAACCGCCCGTTCCTTCATCTTTTCGAGCATGACGGGTCCGTGATTCCACAGGGCCGTGGCCACCGGGATGGGGGAGCCGCCACCGCCCCTCCGGGGGGAGAGGTCGAGCCCAACGCCGCCGGGACGGTGGCAGCTCCCGCATCCCTTCTCCTCGAACCCGCGGCGGCCCCGCGCCGCGTTTCCGGTCCTCTCGAAGTAGCGCTCCGCGAAGAGGTAGGAGATCAGGTCGGCCATCTCTTGATTGGAGAACTGCGGCCGCGCCACGTGCTGCGCCTTCATGCTGGCCCACATGGCTGGGGCGTGGTTCCACATCCAGCCGCCGAACTGCCCGAGAGTCCGGGGCAGAGCGCGGGTACCCAGGTCTGGGGCGTGCCCGCCGCCGGCGCCGCCAATGCCGTGGCAGGCCACGCACCCCTTTTCCCGAAACAGCCGCCGGCCGGCCTCGGAATCGGCCTGGCGCAGGTATACGTGCCCCTTCGAAGCAGGAGCCAAGGTTCGGATGTAGGCCATCAGGTCGGCCATGTCATTCTCCTGGAACTGCGGCCAACTCACCCCGCGCTGGGCCATCAACGCCTCCATCGGCTGGGCGTGATTCCACATGGCCTGGATCCAGCTCACCGGATTCCGGTAGCTGGCCCAGCTCTTCAGATCGGGCCCGGCGCGCCCTCCCTGGCCGCCGACGGCGTGGCAGTCCACGCATCTCTTCTCCGACAGGAGCTTGCGCCCGCGCTCGGCGTCGCCCGGCTCATCCAGCGCCCGCACCGAATAGAGGAAGGCGAACAGATTGGTCATCTCGCTCTCGGTGAATTTGGGAGGCGGGAGATGTTGCGCGCGCATCTTCTCCCACATGGCCGGAGCATGGTTCCACATGGCGGCGACCATCTCGGCGGCGCTCAGGTGGCCGCCCGGCGCCCGCCCCAGGTCCGGAGCGGTGCGGCCTCCTTCCCCCAGCACCGCGTGGCAGCGGGCGCACCCTTTGTCGAAGAAGGTCTGCATGCCGGCCTTGGCGTCCCCCGGCAGGAAGTAGGCGCCGCCCCGCACCTGCGCGGTCGCCGTCCCGCACAGCACCGCGAACCACAGAGGAACACAGAGGAACGCCGCTAAGGCAGGTGTCTTCCAGCGGCGTTGAGCGGCGCTCAGCGACGGTTGCATCGATCTGGGGCGAATGTATTCAGCGGTGGCAGTCATTGCAGTCCGTCTTCAGCCGGCTCTTTTCGTGGCAGCCGAGGCAGTCATCCATATTGAGAGGGCGAAACAGCTTCTGGGGCGGCGCGGTCAGTTTTTCCATCGCTCCGTGGCAGGTGGCGCACTCCAGTTTGGCCATTTGCGCGTGGCGGCGGTGGGAGAAGTAGACGTGGGTGGGCACCCGCGTCAGCGGGTTCCAGGCCAGCTCCTTCCCGGCCGCCGCAAGGGTCCGGAGCTTCTGTTCCTCGGCGCTTTCCGTCAAGGCCGTGCTATGGCAGGTGAGACAGGCGCTGAGAGCGGGCAGCGTCGCCCGCTCCTGGCTCTGCGCTCCGGTGTGGCAGTCGGTACAGGACATCCCGCTGGCCAGATGCTTGGAGTGATTAAAGGCGATCGGCTGCACGCCCGGTCGCGCCGCATAGTGGGTAAAGAAGAAGCCCCCGAGAAATACAAAGATTCCGAAACCCGCGGGCAAAGGCCAGCGCATCAGCGACTCTCCTCCAGCGAGGCGTTCAGGAAGGCCACCAGGTCTCCTACATCGTGCTCCAGCAGAGTCGGCCAGGGAACCTTGAGCTGTTTGGTTTGCTTGTACATGCCGGGGCCGTGCGCCCACAGGCCGCTGGCCAGATCCAGGGACGTGAAAATCTCCCCGCGTTTGCGCAGCGCCGGGCCCTTGGCGCTGCCTTCCGCCCGGTTTCCATGACAGAGGCTGCAGCCCCGGAACCCAAACAAGCGTTCTCCGGCCTGCGGCGAGCCCGCCGGCTCGAAGTAGCGTAGACTGTACAAGTAGGCGATGACGTCGGCCATCTCCCGTCCTTCGAAATTCGGCCGCGCCACCCCCTTCGCCGCCATCTCCCGCCACATTCCCGGAGAGTGGTTCCACATCGACCCGGCGAACTGGACCAGGGTGGGTGGCAGTTCTCGCCGCGGGCCCAGGTCCGGCCCGACCCGCCCCCCTTCTCCCTTCACGATGTGGCAGGCAATGCAGGCTTTGCTGCGAAACAGCTGGCGTCCGTGCTCGGGGTCGGCGGGCAACAGCGCCGATTCTCGCCGCGGCCCGGCGGTGACCTGTCGCATGTAAGCCAGCAGGTCGTTCATTTCGGCAGCTTCAAACCGGGGCCACTTCACGCCCAGTTGCTGCATCCCTGCCTCCATGGCCGGCGCGTGGTTCCACATCAACTGGGCCCAGACGATGGGAGTGTCCACGCCGCCCACCGTCGCCAGGTCCGGCCCGACGCCGCCGCCCGACCCGCGTATGGCGTGACAGCGGGCGCAGCCTTTCTTTTCGAAAAACGCTTTCCCGCGGGACGCGTCGCCCGGCTCATCGACGTAACGCGCGGTGTACAGGAAGGCAAACAGGTGCGCCATATCCTCGTGGCTCAGCGCCGGATAGGAGATGCGCTCCGCTTGTATGCGCTCCCACATGCGCGGCGCGCAATTCCACATCGCCGTGATCAGTTCGTTGAGACTGGACTTGGGAGGCCGCTCGGAGCCCAGATCGGGCGCCAATTGGCTGCCCCACCCGTTCACCGCGTGGCACTGAATGCAGCCCTTCTTCTCGAACAGGCGCGCCCCCAAGTGCGGATTGCCCAGCAGGAAGGCGCTCCACCGCCGCCTGGTGTATTGGTGCTGCCAGAAGAGCGTCGTGGCCAGCAGCGCGCTGGCCGCCACCGCGGCCAGCACCCAGATCAGAACCTGTCGTTTCGAGCTCACAGCGATTGGTTCCAGGGCACGCGGGCTGCCAAACCCTCCGCCATCCCCAGCGAGCGCCTGGCGATGGCCGGTGAATGAACGGGACCAAGTATTTGCGTGACTCCGGCAGGTCGCATCTCGCTCGACGTGGCGCAGGCTCTCAGCCTGCTGGGCCGGAACCGAGCGCCGACAAGCGTGTCTGCGCCACGTCAACGGGAATGAAAGGAAAATCCCTGAACCGGATCATGGTTCTCATTCGCGGCGCCTGGGTTTCCATGTCAGAAAAAGAGTGGTTGTCTGAAAGTCGTACAAGTACTTGCTGCCGGCAAGGAAAGCCTTGGATTAGTTTTGCAGCCCTCAGCAAAAGTGCCCTGGAGTCACGTGGTGCAAATTTGCACCACGGCAAGTCGTTGATTCTGCGGCGTTGAGAACCTGGCAAATTTGCTAGGTCCGATTTCTGGCCGCGGCTGTTAGCCTGGCCGCCCGTGGTGAAAGCCGGTCGCATGCTGCCGGGGCTCAGCAACTTGGTGATTCTGTGGAGCCGGGCGTGGTGCAGATTTGCACCATGGTACTCTGTCACGGGCTGTTCGGCAGAGGTCGCGGCGGGCCTTCGTGTCGAGGCCTCTGTCTCGACCAAGCTCCGCGTGATTTGGTAACAGGCCCTTAGATTAGCCGCGTTCCTTTGCGGTGGCAGAACCCCTTACCGGGCGTGCGCGCGATTGACGGAGAACTCGGCGTCCACGCCGTGGCAAGTGGCGCAGGCTTCGCCGATGGGGGTGGTCATGGAGTAGGCGTGCGCGGCGACAGGCCGGCTGGTGTGGCAGCCCAGGCAGGCGGCGGCAGTCGGCCCCATGGGGTTCAGCAACCCTCGCGGATTCACCACCGGCAATAGATTCTCTTTCAGCGGGAGTTGTTGGGAGTTGTTGATGTGGCACTTGTCGCAATTGCGACGGTCGCCCGGGAAGCGCACCTTGGTGAAGTCATTCGGCGTGCCGCCGAACCCGTAGACGGTGAACTCGGCGGACGAATCGTCACCAGTGTGGATGCGGTGGATCATCGTCTTGAAGGTCACGGTTTGGGCGGGCATCTGCGCTGCCGTCCGCCGGGCGGCGTCGGTCTGGTTGGGATTGTGACATTGTACGCAGTGCTGGGTCTGGTTCCGGTTGTCGCCGTGGAGACTGAGACTGAAATGGCAGACATTGCACTTTTCCACCGCCACCACCGCCCGCCGCGGCTCCACCGGGGAGCCGTCCACGGAAAAGTAGACCACCTTGTTGATGCCGGCGTCACGAACCGTTCTTTCCTTTTTCGTACCTTTCAAAAGCGTGACGTTGCGGTAACCCTCGATACCCACAGAGAAACTCCCCTTGGTTTCCGCCGGGAGCGGGTTCTGGAAGGTCCAGGAGTATCTGCCGTCGGTAGTTCCTTCGGCCCTCGCCGCGTCCTCGGAGACCATACTGGCGTAGTCGGTGGTAGGTCCGGCCAGCACCAGGGCGACGCGGTTCATCTCGGAGGGCAGGATCGGCTTGCCGCTCTTGTCTTTGATCGTAAACGTCACGGTCGGGCGCTTGCCGGCGACGCCGTCATCCACCTTCAGAATGTCAAACACCGTTCCGGGCAGCTCGCGGGAAAAACGCTCCACCGTGTGCGCTCCCTTGATCGAGGCGTCGAACTCCAGTTCGCCTTGTGCGGTGTGGCAGTTGGCGCACTGGCTGTCGGAAACCTGCGGCAGGTCCACGTGCTTCTCGCCGGTGGCGAAGTTGACGTCGTCGTGGCAGGCTCCGCAGGCGTTACGGTTCGGCTTCAGCCATGCATCAGCCTGGGCCGCGCCGGACTTGGGGTCATGGCAGACCTCGCAGTTGCGCACATCCGCCGGAAACGCCACATCGGAAAAGTCGTTGACGCTCCCGGCGTTTCCGATAATCTGATACGGCTTGCCGGCTTTGACGCTGGGCAAGTCCTCTCCCCTATGAATCTTGTGGATCAAGACCGGAAAGTTCACCGAATTCCCGGTATCGGGATCGACGTTCTGGGGCTGGTGGCAAAGCACGCAGAGCTCGACCTTCTGCCGGGCGCCCCCGTGAACGGCCAGCGGGTCGTGGCATCTGGCATTGCAGGTGGCCGTGCGGACGACGTCCCGCACCACCGTCACCGGCGAGCCGTCCGGGACAAAGTTGAATACGTCGTTGCTGCGCTGGGTGCCCAGATCGAACTCAGTCAGATTGCGGGAGGCGTAGACGCCGATGCTGTGCGTGGTCGTTTTGTCGAAATTGGCGGGCGCTCGGATGCTGAAGGTGTAGGTATACTCGCCCTCACCCACCTGCTGATAGGCTCCGGCCGGGGTGTCGGTACCCGGCTGGGTGGCGGTGACCCGGGTGATGGGGCTGGTTACGACTCGCGTGGTGTAAGCGGTGTATTGCGTCTGTCCTTTGGGGATGGTGGCTGCGATCAGGCTCACCGAGATGGTTCCGGGAGTGGTGATCCCCAGCCGATCGAGCGGCAGGCCTTGGGGGTCGGTCAGTTTGAAGCGGGTCCGGATCGTTCCGTCGGTGGCGATCTCCGCCGAGGAAATCTTGATGACCAACCCCGGCCGCACAAAATTCACCTGTACCGGATCGAGATAGAAAGCCTTCTGATGTACGGTGAACGGCGCATTCGTGGCGCTGGTTAGCACCAGTGCGCATCCGACCAGTATCGACACCGCCGCCAACGGACGGGCCCAATACCTTATTCGCTTCATCGGTGTACTCCTTTCGGACTCCCCGGTCTTCACCGCACCGCGCTAGAGCATTCCAAGCTCCACGATCCGAGACCAGAACCATCGCGCCGCGTCCAGCCTTAGGGGAAAGAAACTGAATGACTTGCGGGTCCCGTGGGAGGTTGCGCTGGGCCGGGTCAGCCGGCGGCGTGAATGCCGCGACTGTCCGAGAAGCAGTCGGTGTCAGAAAACCGTACGCCCCCGCGTTGCGCCAGCACCGAACCGCGCGCGTGAGCGAGCGGATGGTTTACTGCTCCCAACCGCTCGGTCTTCGCAAGACCGCTTCGGCTTCAACACCGGCATGGAGGCGCGCACGCGAATCAGGATCAGTTTCCGGCCGGACGAGTAGCCGCTCTCTCTACGCCGCCGCAGCGAAAACGGTCACCCGATACTTTACGACCAGGGGACGTCCCGGCTCGAGCTGGTAGAGAGTGAGGCCCGGGAAGTTCACTCCCAAAATCCGTAGCGGCGCAGGCCTCAGTCGTGTTCTCTACTGCACGCGGATGCGCACCGTGTTGGCGGTCTTGCCGCCGACGGTGACGACCACGTCAACCTCGCCGCGTCCCACCAGCGAGCGCGACAGCCAGACATTGACCTGGTCCAGGCCGACGAAGCTGCCTTGCGGTCCGGCGTAAAGCACCTCCATGTCGGCACCGGCGACGATGACCCGGGCGGTGGGCAGTCCGGCGGTCCCGCGGATGCCGCTCCCGAACAGCAGTAGTACGACCTGGTCGGAGGGCGCGCCGAGGTCGAGCGCCGCCGGCACACAGCGGCCCGGCCCGGCGCTGCAATCGAACACCGGCGGGGTAGTTTGGGCGCCGTCGGCCGCGGCGCGTATGGCCAGCGCCGCTGGAACGCCGCTGCCGTTGGCGTTGGCGGTAAACAGGGCCGGGGCGAAGGTGTCGATCTGGAGGGTTCCCTGCGCCACCGTCCGTCCGTCGTTGAGCACGGTAACGGTAGCGGTCCCGGTGCGCGCGTTTTCCGGAACCAGGTAGTTGATCTGTCCGGCCGAGACGAAGAACAGCGGCGCCGGCAGCTCGGCGCCCGAGCTGTCCCGGACGCGGACGGAAGTCCCGCCGAGCGAGGTGGGGAGCGGCACGGTGGAGGCGACCTGAGTGCCGGCGGCCAGGCCCGAGCCGAAGGCGCTGCCAATGGCCCCGGGAGCGAGCGCTGCTCCCTGGGCGAAGCTGGCCGCTGATACCGTGGTAACGCTGGGGATCGGAGCCGGCGGGGGCGGCTGCGGAGGCGGCTGCGGCGGAGGCGGCGCTACCGGCTCGTCCGTGATCTTGAGGAGGAACCCGTCGCTATCCCCGCCCCGGAACGTGCCTTGTAAGGCGTTCGCTGTGGGAAAATTGGGGGAAGTAGCGTACCCTGTGACATAGGCGTTGCCGGAGGAGTCCACCGCTATTCTGTTACCGCGATCGAAGCTCCTGCCACCGAGGTAGGTGGAGTATACCAGCGCCAAGCCTGCCGCGTTGAGCTTCGTCACAAACGCGTTACTTCCGTCAGACGACTGGGAGCTGCGGCCCCCGTACGCTGCCTGGAGGGCATTCGCTGTGGGAAAATTGGTGGAAGAAGTGGTCCCTGTCACATAGGCATTCCCCAAGGAGTCCACCGCTAATCCGTCACCCTCGTCGTTGCCGTTTCCACCGAGGTGGGTGGAGTATACCAGCGCCGAGCCTGCGGCATTAAACTTCGTCACGAACGCATCGTCTCGATCAGGACTACCATTCGCCGCCTGGAAAGCATTGGCTGTGGGAAAATTGGGGGAAGTAGTACGTCCCGTGACATAAGCGCTCCCCGAGGAGTCCACCGCTATTCCGTAACCGCGATCGAAGGCACTGCCACCGAGGTAGGTGGAGTATACCAGCGCCGAACCTGCCGCGTTGAGCTTGGTCACAAACACGTTACTTCCGGCAGACGACGAGGAGCTGCGACCGCCGTACGCTGCCTGGAAAGCCTTCTCTGTGGGAAAATTGGTGGAAGAAGTGCTCCCTGTCACATAGGCGTTCCCCGAGGAGTCCACCGCTACTCCGCCACCCACGTCGTCGCCGTTGCCAC
>JBGOUV010000109.1:0-16894 GCA_041477815.1 Terriglobia bacterium
CGCCGGAGTGGAGGCGGGACAGGAGGTCGACCATGGCGTCCGGGGTGGAGGTGTCGCGGAGGTCGGAGGCGAAGCGGGCGGGGGAGGTGGCGTAGTCGGCAAGCAGGTTGGAGGTGGGACGGTTCACCTGGATACCGTCGATGCCTAGGGAGCGGAGGCGGTCGGTGACGGCCTCGGGACCGCCGGCGAGGCGCAGCAGAACATCAGTGGCGCTGTTGTCGCTGATCAGGAGCATCAGCTCGAGCAGGTTGCGGACCGAGAGGGCGAGGCCGGGTTTGTTGAACAGGTCGTTGAGAGTGCCGCTGCCGGGGTGGAGATCGCCGGGCTCGAGGGGGATCATCTGGTCGAGGGACAGCTCGCCGCGCTCGACTCGGGCGAGGAGCTGGATGGCGATGGGCACCTTGTAGCTGGAGGCCATGGGGAAGCGCTCGGCGCCTTGGAGGGAGACGCGGCGGCCGGTCTCGAGGTGGAGGGCGGCCGCGCCTACGACGCCGCCGGCGGGCTGGGCCAGGCGGGCCATCTCTCGCTCGAGGATCTGGGCCGGAGAACGAAAAGCCAGGAGCAGCAGGAGGCAGAGTAGTCTCATGGCGATATAATCGCAGACATGAACCCCTTGATCCTTAGCTTGTTGTTGCTGCAGGCGCCGGGCGGGGCGCCGAAGATCCAGGCGCTGATCATTACGGGCCAGAACGGGCACGACTGGCGCGGCACCACACCGCTGTTGCGCAAGGCCCTGGAGGATACCGGGAAGTTCGAGGTGCGGGTGATGGAGGAGTTTCGGGGGGCGGGGCCGGAGGCGCTGGCTCCCTATGACCTGGTGATATTGAACTACTTTGAGCGGAGGCGGCCTGAATTGCGGTGGGGCGAGCGCGCGGACAACGCTCTGCTGGAGTTTGTCCGGTCCGGAAAAGGCCTGGTGATGTACCACTTCTCGACGGCCGCCTTCGACGGGTGGCAGGAGTACGAGAAGATGTCCGGCGGCAACTGGCGTCCCAACCAGGGTCATCATTCAGCGCCGCACGATTTCACCGTCGAAATCAAGGACCCGGACCATCCCATTACGCGGGGGCTGAAGAAGTCCTTTCCGCAGGCGAAGGACGAGCTGTACGCCAACCTGCGATGGCAGCCGGCCGATCAGTTTCACGTGCTGGCCACGGCCTGGGACGATCACGCGCTCTATCAGGGTAAGGCGAGGCAGCCGATTCCCGGGCCGGGCCTAAACCATCCGATGCTGTGGACCGTGCAGTATGGCAAGGGCCGGGTGTTCGGCACGGCCTTGGGGCATGATGTCGCGGCGGTGGGGACGCCCGCGTTTGTGGTCACCTACCAGCGGGGGGCCGAATGGGCGGCCACCGGTTCTGTTACAATACCGGTCCCGGCGGCGCTCGCCCCGTAAAACACTACACTATGCCCAATCTTTTTCTTGTTTCACCGGATACGCAGGTCGAGGCTAACGGCAATGGGCCGGTTTTGGAGTTGGGGTCGTCGGGGGGGCGGGCGGTCCTGCTCACCTTGGGGATCACCAAGATTGTCGAGCAGGAGAGCCTGGACGTTTCGGTTTGGGGGTCGGCGGACGGGCAGGAGTTCGGGACGGCGGCGCTGCTGGCGTTTCCGCAGAAGTTCTATGTGGGGGTGCATGCGGGGTTGCTGGACCTTCGCCAGCTTGCGGAGGTGAAGTACTTGCTGGCGCGGTGGAAAGTGGCGCGGTGGGGGGTGGGGTCGTCGAAGCCGATGTTTGGGTTTTATGTGTTTGTGGAGGCGGCGCAGGGGTAAGGGTCACGGTCGCGGGTCGGTGCGCCGATAGACCTGGTAGCCTAGGACCCGGTTCGGAATGTCCCAATCCCACCAACTCTTTGGATTCACGTAGGTGTATTCCCACACCAGGTTGTACCGATCGGTAAGCTTCTTGGGCCGAACCCCCCGATCATCCCAAACCACGTACCAGTCCGCCCCCTCCCAATCGTCAAATAAATAATCCGGCAACAACCCTCGCCGCCTCTGGTTGCGCGGCTCTTCGGCGTCCAGAATCGCCACCCATTTCAACCAGGGCAGGTTGAAATAGGCCATCATCCCCTGGACGTTGCGGTGGAAGGCCACCGTCTCCTGCGGCTTGACGTGGTTCCGCAAAAACTCCACGATCGGCTCATTACAGGTCGTATCGCGGGTCAACTGCCGCTCCACGCCGTGTTCGCACCAGTTGTGGTAGAAGTTCAGGTTGGGCCACACCAGGGCGAAGGCAAAATACGCCACACCCCAGCGCTTCCCCGCCAGCGCCCACACCCGCTCTCCCAGGATTCCCGTCAACACCAGGGCCGCCGCCAGCGTCTGAAAATAGTAGCGCGGAGCGGCCCCCAGCCGGCCCACGCCGATCGTCACGACCATCGACACTACGACGATGGTGAGACACAACAACGCCATCCGGCTTCTCTCGCGCCTCCGCCCATACACGTACCAGGCCGCCGGCACGACCGCCAGCAGCGGGATCATACGGAACATCTCCGTCCCGTGATACCGCAGCACGAGCCACCACTGCGGCCCCGTGAGCGGCAGCGTCGCCACCGACCCGGCCACGAAGTCCGCGTGCACCCACCAAAACTCCAGGGCCAGGGGGGCCGCCAGCAGCGCCGACAACAACAGAAAGCGCCGGATCAGGAGGTGGTCCCGCGTCAGCAGGACGAACACGGTCAGGGACACCCATAGCCCGCCGAGGCTCACGTAATTCGCCAGGTAAGCCAGCGTCCCGTATAGCCCCAGCCGCAGGTAAAACCCCCCGGTCCGCGCTCGCTCCGGCTCCCGGCAATAGCGCGCGAACTCCCACAGGATCAGCAGCGTGAATAAGACGATCAGGATGTAGTAGCGGGCCTGCCGCGCCGGCGTCAGAAAGTAGATGGAGGTGGCCCCCAACAGGGGCAGCGCCAGGGCCGCCCGCTCGCTCCCGAATAACTCCCGGCCCAACCGGTACATCACCAGCAGCGCCGCGGCTCCCGCCAGCACAAACGGGAGCCGCGCCTGGACCGTCCCCACGCCTGCCAGCCAGAACGCCAGAGCCGCTACGTAGAACTGCAGCCACCCCTGCATGGCCGGCAGGAAGTGGTCGTTGAAGTCGTGACCGTCCGGGGCTTGCACGATCAGTCGCTCCCCATTCAGTACCCGGGGCACAAATTCCCGCCGCTCCACCATATTCCGGGCCCAGCACGCGGTGGTGGCCTCATCGCGCCACAGCACGGTGCCGTCAATGCGCCACCACAGCGTGAACGCCGCCACGGCCGCCAGCAGGAGGTGTAACCAGTGCCGCACAAGTCTGTTATTGTTGCATGGAGCCCAACCGAGGCACTCATGAAACACCTCACCTGGTTCGCAACTGCTCTTCTCGGCGCCGGCCTGCTGGTCGCCCAAGCGCCCCCCAACGTCAAGGCCCGCCAGGAGCGGCAGGATGCCCGCATCGAGAAAGGCAAGGCCGACGGCAGCCTCACCGATGCGGAGGCCAAGAAGCTCGAAGCCCGCGACAAAGCGCTCGACGAGAAGATCCGCCGGGACCGCAAGGACGGCGGCGGCCTTTCGGTCAAGGAGCGCCGGCGGATTCAGAAGCTGCAGAACAAGGAAAGCAAGAGGATCGAAAAACAGCGGCACGACAAGCAGACGAAGTGACCGGAGACCGGTGCTGGTATACTGGTGGCATGGCGACGGACCGTCATATCCTCCACGAGTTGGTGGATCACATCCCGGACGCCGAACTCGCGGCGGCGCGCCGGTTCCTGGAGTTCCTGTCTCACGGCCCGACCAGCGAGGAGATCGACGAGCAAACGGCTGCTGAGATCCGCGCCAGCCTCGCCGATCCAAGACCGGACATCCCACACGAAGAACTCTGGGCGCGCCTCGAACAGAAGTGCGCCGGTTAAGCTACCGCCCGGCTGTCGAGAGTACCCTGGAGCGCATGGATGCCTCCAACCGCGCCCGAATCCGCGAGGCGCTGGAGCGCTATGCATCGACCGGTCATGGCGATGTGAAGGCGCTTCACGGGGAGTTTCGGGGCCTCTATCGCCTGCGCGTTGGCAAATGGCGGGTGATCTTCGCTCTCGAAAGCGACCTCGTTCGCGCGATCTCGATCGACAACCGTGGCCAAGCGTATTAGAGAAATGCCCGCTCGATCTCGGCCATCTTCAGATCGACCGGACGATTCGTGTCACCCCGGCCATGGAAGCGGGGATTGCGGGATCGGGTGTGGAGCATCCCATGAGTTACTGGCGCCTGCTATGATCCAAGCAATGCCGATCGAAAACGCTCTCTGTACGAATGCGAAATGCACTAACTAATGCACGCCAGAATAATTGAACTTCTCGACCAGCTTGTTCGTGTATTCGGGGTCTTCTCTCACCAGCGCTTTTCTAACGGCGGCGATGTTCTGGTCGTTCTTGCGGACGTGCTCAAGGTTGAGCAACTTGCGCATGTGATGGTCGTTCAATTCAATGGATCGGACATAGCTTGATTGTAGCGCTCACGGTTGGGGAGACGCCGATAACCGCACGCCAACCTAAAAGGGCGCTCTGGCCAACTGAGCTTCCAAGGGCGTCGGAGGAGGTGTCTGCCGCTTGGAACGCCGGCCAGATCCGCCTCCGCAGCGAGCACGGGGTGCGGCCTTCCTGATTTCCGATACTGCCTCCCATCAAGGCGTGATCCGTGCCAGCCGTCACCATTAGCGCGGGACCGCGCTTGGAAAGCCCATCTGTATCAATTTGCTATCCCCATTATCCGCTGGCCATCGCTTATCATAGAATGGTACTGCCCGGCTGCAAAGGGGAGCCGCGGGATGCGTGCACGGATGGCAGGTTTCCTCGCCTTGGTCTGCCTGCCGGCCTGGGCCCAAGAGGCCTCGCCGGACCGGATCGTCGCCGAATGGATGCTGCGCATGGGAGGCAGCGTGGTCCTCGAAGGACAGCGCCGTCCCATCTCCGACCTGGCCGAACTGCCGGTTTCCGATTTCCGCATCCACACCTTGAACTTCAGCGGCATCACCCAGTGGGGGACTGCGCTCCAAGAGGAGTTGAAGCGGTTGCCGCCGCTGCCGCACGTCAAGGAACTCTACGTCAACGGGCGCCTCTGGTACGATCAGCCGGTCACGCTGGTCCAGTCGACCATGGCGTTGTTCGCCGGGGCCACCGAGCTTGAGAAGCTGGTGTTGAGCAAGCCGGTTCAAACCTATATTCCTTTCGATGACACCGTTCTCCAGGGTCTCCAGCCGCTGACCAAACTGCAGGAGCTGCGGGTGCACCAGACGCGCATCCCCGGCGCCGCCCTGTCGCAGTTCAAGCTGAAGCACCTCGATCTCAACTACGACCGCACCTTCAATGACCAGGGCATGAGCAGTCTGAAACCCATGACGGCGCTGTCGAAGCTTTACTTGCGCGGCACGTCAATTACGGACGCCGGGCTCGGGAACCTCTCGGAGCTGACGGGCCTGACGGAGCTCGATCTGGCCGACACGGGGATTTCCGACGTTGGGCTCTCCCACCTGGCGGGACTGACCAAGCTGCGGCGGCTGAATCTACGGGCCTCCAATGTGACCGACGCCGGACTCGAGGCTCTGCGCGGCATGGCCGACCTGGAAGAGGTCAGCCTGTATCGCACCAAGGTGTCGAACGCCGGTCTGGCCAAGCTGGGGCATCTGAAGAATCTGCGGGCGCTCGATCTTCGCTACAGCCGGACCACGGCGGCCGGGGTCCGGGAACTGGTGGCCGGTATCCCGCGCTGCAAGGTGCTGGTGCAGGAGGCGGCAGGCCGGGACCCGCAGCGCGCCGTGGAAGCCGCGGCGGTGGCCGGCAAAGGCGAGCCGGCGATCGCGGAATGGCTGCGCGCGATCGGCGGGAAGGTCGAGATGCGCCAGGGGCACGTGGTGGGGCTCTCGCTGAAGTCGACTACCATCACCGACCGGGAGCTGGCCCTGCTCTCGAAACTGCCCCAACTCGCCGAGCTGAATCTGCGGGATACGGAGATCAGCGACGTGGGGGCCGCCCGCCTCTCGGCGGTGAGCTCGCTCGAAAAGCTGGATCTGGGCTACACGCTGCTCTCCGATAGCGCGCTCGAGAAGCTGGCGTCATTGGTAAATCTCAATACTCTCTACCTGGGCAGTACCTTGGTAGAAGGACCGGGCCTCGCCGCGCTCGCCGGCCTCGCCGGCCTGCGCGAGCTCAACCTCGAAAACACGCCTCTGCGGAATGAAGGTCTGGCGCACCTCGCCAAGCTGACCGGCCTGGCGGGACTGTCGCTCCGGCATACGGATGTTACGGACCAGGGCATGCCGGGCTTGGCCGGCCTGAAGAACCTGAAGCGGCTCGATCTGAAGGGCGTGGACATCGGCGACGACGGGTTGAAGAATCTGTCCGGTCTGGTGCAGCTCGAAGCGCTCGATCTGAGCTTCGGCCGTTTCACCTCGGCCGGGTTGAAAGCACTGGCTGGGCTTGTGGAACTCAAGAGCCTTCGCCTGGATCAGACCCGGGTGACCGACGCCACCATGGAATGGGTCGGGCAACTGGCCAAGCTGGAGACGTTGAGCCTGGAATACACCACGGTGGGCGATGCCGGGTTCGCCAAGCTGGGCGGGCTCAGCGCCCTGGCGGAGCTGCGCCTGGACCATACCGACATCACCGACGCCGCAGCGAAAATGCTGGCCGGCCTCGGGCGCCTGCGCTATCTGGACCTGTATCATACGTTGATCTCGGAACAGGGTTTCGAGAGCCTGAAGAAGGCGCTCCCCGGGTGCCGGATCAACTGGAGCCTCAACTCCACCAAGCGGGAGCGGAGAACTTGAAGAACCTCGCGATCGTATTGCTGGCGGCGGGAGTGTGGAGCGCGCAGGGAGCCGACGTGGCCCAGTGGATTGAAGCGCAGGGCGGCGAGGTGGTCCGGGGTCCCGACGGGGCGATCGTCGAAGTGTCGCTGGCGCGTACCTGGGCCACCGACAGCGACGTCGAGCGCGTCGCCGAGATTGCGGGGCTCCGGCGGCTGGATCTTTCGTTCACCTACGTGACCGACCGGGGCATCGAACGTCTCCAGCAATTGCAGCAATTGGAGGAGCTGACCCTGAACACCGCGGAATTCATCACCGACGCGGCTATCTCCTACCTGCGGGCGAATCGCCGGCTGCGCAAGCTGGTTCTGCGCGGCACCGATATCACCGACATCAGCCTGCCCTACATCGCCGAGCTGACCGCCCTGCGCTCGCTCGATCTCAGCCATACTATGCTCGGCGATGGCGGGCTCGAAAGCCTGCCTGCCCTCACTGAGCTCGAAGAGCTCGACCTCGGGGCCACCAGGATCAGCGGGGTCAACCTCAACTTTCTCAAGCTCCTTCCGAAACTCCGGAAACTGAGCTTCAACGGGATTCAACGGCGCAACGGCGGCGCCTGCTGGACGCCCCTGATCACCGATCTGGACCTGGATACGATCTCGCTGCTGACGGGTCTGGAGGACCTGAACCTCGGCGTCGGCATGAGTCTCGGCAGAAGCGGCACCGCCGGGGGAGGCGAAAGAAACTGTCGCGTGTCCGGCGGAATCAAGCTGACCGATCTGGGTCTGGCCAAGCTGGCCAAACTGAAGAATCTGCGGCGCCTGGACTTCAGCGGCGCCAAAATCACTTCCGCCGGCCTGGAAGCGCTGCGCAATCTGCCGCAGCTCGAGCGCCTCAGCCTGTGGAACTGCACGGCCCTCGATGACGCGGCGGGACCGCGCTTGGCGGCGCTTCCCAACCTGGTGAACCTCGATCTCTCGTACACCTCCACGGGGGACGCTACGCTCGGGCGGCTGGCATCGCTCCCGCGTCTGAAGGTCCTGTACCTGACCGACACCCAGGTGGGCCCGGCGGCGGTGGAGGCCTTCCGCAAGCAGAAGCCGGCCACCTTCGTGTCCTGGGCTAAACTGGCTAAACTGTGACCGTTCGAATCTCGATGGCGTTGCTCGCCCTGACCGGGACCCAGCTCGGGGCCACCGATCCTGCGTTCTTCGCGGCTAACCTCTACCCGATCCTGGAAGCCGCGCAGTGCCGCGGCTGTCATGCGCGCGACGGCGTGGCCTCGGCGACGCGGTTGCACTTTCCCGAGAAGGACGCCGGCCGGGATCAGGTTCAGATCTTCGGACTGTCCCTGGCGCCGCTGGTGGATCGCGACAATCCCTCGAAATCCCTGTTGCTCCTCAAACCGACCAATCGCCTCAAACACACTGGCGGCGAGCGCGTACCGCCGGGCTCGGCGGAGGAAAAGGTCCTGATCCAGTGGGTGGAGTATCTGGCCTCGAGCTCGGATGACCTTTTGGCCGCCGCCCGGCGCCGCCTAGGTGACGCCGGGGGGAGCGCTCAGCCCAATCAGTTGGTCCGCCGCCTGACGCACAGCCAGTACAACAACACGGTGCGGGATCTGCTGGGCGATTACAGCCGGCCGGCGCAGCGTTTCACACCCGAAGACTACGTGGACGGGTTCAAGAACCAGTTGCGCCATCAAGGTATGCCGCCGCTGCTGGTCGAAACCTACAGCAGCGCCGCCGAGAAGGTCGCCCTCAACGCGTTCCGCGCCGGCGACGTCAACGGGCTGATCCCGTGCAAGACCACGGACGTGCCGTGCCGGGATCGGTTTGTACGGTCGTTTGGACTGCGCGCCTTCCGCCGGCCTCTGCGCGAAGCGGAGTTTCAGCGCTACGCGGCGGCGTTCAGCGTCCAGGCCCGCGCCACGGGCAAGTTCCTGGAGGGGGCGCGCGCCGTCGTGGAGGCGATGCTGCAGTCGCCGAAATTCCTTTTCCACGTCGAGGCGGGGCCGGACGGACGCTCCGTCGATTACGCCATCGCCAGCAGGCTCTCCTATTTGCTGTGGGATACCATGCCCGACCGGAGCCTGCTGGACGCCGCCGCCCGAGGCGACCTGCGAAGCGCGGGGGGACGGGAGCGCGCGGCCCGCCGGATGCTCGACAATCCGGCCGCCGGGCAGGCGCTCGATGAGTTCTTCCACCAGTGGCTGCGCTTCGATCGCGTGCTGAATGCGACCAAGGAGAGGCGCCGCTTCCCCGAGTTCTCGTCGGAGCTGGCCGCCGCGATGGTGGAAGAGACGCGGCGCTTGCTCCAGCACCTGGTCTGGAACGACAAGAACTTCCTGGAGCTGCTTACCGCCGATTATGGGTTCGTGAGCTCGGACCTGGCCACGCTCTACAAGCTCCCCGCCCCGCCGGGCCAGTTCGAGTTGACGCCGTTTCCCGCCAGAACGCGCCGCGCCGGATTGCTGGGGCAGGGATCGTTTCTGATCTCCACCGCCGGACCGCAGGAAACCTCGCCCACGGCGCGCGGCATCTTCGTTCGCGAACAACTGCTCTGCCAGCACGTGCCCCCGCCGCCGGCCAACGTAAACACGACACTGCCCGATCCCACCGAAGAGAAGCCGCTCACCCGCCGCCAGCGCCTGGCCGCGCACGTCGAGAATCCGGTGTGCTCGTCCTGCCATCGGTTGATGGACCCGATCGGGTTCGGGCTCGAGAATTTCGACGCCATCGGACGCTGGCGCGACAAAGAGACGATTCTCATCAGCAACTCCGAGAGCGAGCGGGCGCCGGCCAAGAAAGTCGATCTGGCGCTCGAAGTGGGGGGCGAGATCGCGGGGCTTCCGAACTCCGCGTTCTCCGATTCCCGGCAACTGGGGCGCATTCTGGCGGACAGCCCGGTGTGCCAGGAGTGCGTCGTGCGGCAGATCTTCCGCTATGCGTACGGGCGTCTGGAGACGCCTGCGGACCAGGAAACCATCCGCCAGCTTTACGGGACCTTCCGGGATTCCGGGTTCCACTTCAGAGATTTGTTGATCGGGTTGGTCGGGTCGCCTGAATTTCTCCGCGGTTTGGGTGTAGACTCTAGACAGACGCCCAGGAGGTAGGGATGGCACTCAGCAGACGCAGGTTCTTGCGGTCGGTTGGCCTGACCGGCGCGGCGGCGCGGGTGGGACTGCCGCCGCTGGCGGCCATGTTCAACTCCAACGGCACGGCCTACGCTGCCGCTCCGGCCAAGAACGCGGGGGGGCCGATCGAAAAGCGGTTCCTCGTCTGGTTCAACGGCAACGGCATCCCGGAGCGCTACTGGATTCCCGCCGAGACAGGCCCGGATTTCGAGCTGACGCCATGTCTGGCCCCGCTGCAGCCGGTGCGGGACTACGTCCACGTCATCAGCGGCATCGACAATGTGGCGGCGCGGCTCAACGGACAGGGCAACGGCCACTTCAGCGCTCTCTGCGGCTTGATGACCGGCCTGCCTTTCAATGGCCGTGGCGCGACCGGCCCTTCGATTGACCACCTGCTCGGCCAGAAGATCGGCTCCAAGTCGCGCTTCCACTCCCTGCAGATCGGCGTGGCCCAGGAATCCCACGGCGAGATGGTGCACCGCAACATGAGCTGGGCGGGCTACGAGCGCGCGCTGCCTCCGGAGCTGATTCCGCAGAACCTGTTTGACCGGCTATTCGGGGTGAAGAATCAGAGCTGGGTAGGGCGGAAGAAGAGCGTTTTGGACCTGGTTTCGAGCGATGTCGGCGATCTCACGCCGGCGCTCGGCCAAGCGGACCGCCATCGCCTGGACGAGCACCTGACTTCGGTGCGGGATCTGGAGCGGGCCATCGCCAGCCTGCCTCCCGACTACGGCAAGAACCTCAAGGAGCCCGAGGACATCACCGATTTGACGGACTATCCGCGCATCGCGAAGATCCAGTCCGATCTGCTGGTCCACGCCTTCGCCTCCGGCCAGACCCGCGTGGCGGCCTACATGCTGACCAAGTGTCAGAGTCTGACCCGTTTCCCCTGGCTGGGACTCGCCGGCAACCGGCACCACGATTACACCCACAACAACGCCGGATCGCCCCAGCAGCAGCGCATCCTGCGCGACATCTGCCGCTGGCACGTCGAGGAGTTCGCGTACCTGCTGGAACGGATGAAATCCATACCGGAGGGGGCCGGGAACCTCCTGGATAACACCTGCTGCGTGTTCGTCCACGAGCACGCCGAAGCGAATTCGCACAAGTGCAACGGTCTGGCCGTCCTGCTGGCCGGAGGCGGGATGAAGGGCGGCCTGCACACCAAGTCCCACAACGGCATCGGCGACGTCTACCTGACCATCGCCGAAGAGGTTCTCAAGACGCCACTCGAATTCCCCACCGCCGCCGAGAAGATGAGCGTGATCGTTTAAGCCACTACCTCCTTCGGGCAGGGTTGACGAGGGATCTAATAGCAGCATCCACCCAAAAGCGGATAGATGCTTATATGAGGAGGAGCGCCGCGTCCGAGCCCGCAACCACCCGTCTGACCATTACCTGGTCCAAACAGGCCGATCATGCTTTGCGCTCCTTTCTGGGCGCCAAGGGTATGCGAAAGGGCGACATTTCGAAATTCATCGAGGAAGCCGTCCGCTGGCGCATCTTTCATCAGACCGTTCGCGAAGCCCGCGAAGCTTTCGCCGACGTTTCCCCGGAGGAGCTCCAGAAGATGATTGACGCGGCCGTCGAAGACGTCCGCGCCAGACACTATAGAGAGCGCGCCAAACAGGCCTGATGCGCCTGATCCTCGATACCAACATCCTGCTCTCCGCCCTTCTCTCGCCTCTGGGCGCACCGGCAAGACTTCTGGACGCCTGGGAGCGCAAGACGTTCACGCTCGTGGCCTGTGACGCGCTCATCGCGGAACTCCGCGAGGTAGTTGGACGGCCGTTTTTCCGGGCGAGACTTCGCGCCAGTGCGGCCGAGTTGCTGGCGGCGGACCTTCGGGACTTCTCTTTTTTTTGCCGGGATCTGCCCTCCGGCCCCGTCGCGCCGGACCCCAAGGACAGTCACCTGCTCGCGATGGCGGGAGCCAGCCAGGCCGAGTTCCTGGTGACCGGCGACAAGGAACTCCTCTCCCTGAAGCAACACCAATCCACTCGGACTATTACTCCCGCCGCGATGATCGAGCTGCTGAAGGAAGCTGAGAGCGGCGAACCACGGGAGGCCAACTGACTGACTCTCCCTGCCCTGTTTGCCCCCGCCGCGCCCGCCATCTCACAACTCCCTCCGCTGCATCTGATGCACGATGTAGTCGGAGGCGCGGGCGGCGAGAGCGCCGATGGTGAGGGTGGGGCCGTATCCGCCGGAGGTCACGAAGCAGGCCCCGTCCACTACGAACAGGTTCTTCGCGTCGTGCGCCTGGTTGAACTTGTTGAGGACACTCTTCTTGGGGTCGTGGCCCATGCGGGCCGTGCCCATGTCGTGGATGGCGGCCCCCGGGTCGGCCAGGTCTCGGCTGGCCCGGACGTGTTCGGCGCCCAAGGCATGGAACAGGGCCAGGAGGTTCTCGCGCGAGTCCTTGGCCATCTCGACTTCGTTGTCGCTCCACCGGCAGTGAATTTTGAGCGCCGGAATGCCCCAGGCATCCACCGTGTTCTTGTCGATCTCCACGAAGTTCTCCCAGCGGGCCAGCATTTCGCCGCGGGTGTTGAAGCCGACGGGGCAGGTGTAGTAGCTGCGGACGGCTTTCTTGAACTGGGCGCCGTATCCCGTCATGGTTCGGGCGTGGCCTGGGAAAAGGCGCGCGCCGGAGCCGCCTTCATTCACGTAGGAGCGGAGGAATTTGGGGTGGCGGGAGTCGATGTTGCGGTAGGCCACGATGTCGATGCCGCTGGCCTTGCCGTCCTCGTTGACCGGGGTGCGGTCGCGCAGTTGCGGCAACAGTCCGGAGACGTTGGGGCCGACGATGTTATCCATCAGGTAGTGGCCGAGCACGCCGCTGGAATTGCCGATGCCCTGGGGCCAGAAGCGGGAGACCGAGTTCAGCAGGATGCGGGTGGATTCCAGGGCCGAGGCTCCCAGCACGATCACGCGGCCTTTGGCCTCGTACGACTTCTTGCTGCTGCGATCGATGAAGAGCACGCCGCGCGGCTTGCCGTTGCGGTCCACCAGGATTTCGCGCACCACGGCGTCGCTGCGCAGCGCCAGCCGGCCGGTCTTGACCGCGGCGGGCAGGGTGTCGGAGATGGAGTTCCAGAAGGCTCCTACGTCGCAGCCGCGCCCGCAACTGCCGCAAAAGTGGCAGCCCGTCAGTCCGTGGTGGCTGCGGGAACGCTGGGCCGCCCGCTTGGGGATCACCCGCATCCCCAGTCCCAGCGTGGGCGCCACTTTCTGCACCAGGCGCTCGCCACAATTCAGCGGAAAGGGCGGCAGGTACTTGCCGTCCGGCAGATTCGGGATGTTCTCGATCGTGCCGGCGACGCCGATGAAGCTCTCCACCTTGTCGTAGTAGGGCGCCAGGTCGGCGTACGTGATGGGCCAGTTCTCGCCGTACCCGTCCCGCTCCCCAGCCTTGAAGTCGTAGTCGCTGAGACGGCGAGCATTGCGGCTCCAGTGCAGGATCTTGCCGCCCACACACCGGGAACGCACCCAGGTATAGGGTTGGTCCGGCGGAGTGGTGTAGGGATGCTGCGGGTCCTCGATATAGAGCAGCCGCGTGTACTCGTCGGTGTAGATCTGGTGGGGGTAGAATTTTTCCCGGTCTCCGGGCTTGTCGAAGCCGCGAAACGGCATTTCGTAAGGCCAGCGGTGGGTGAGAAAGTCCTTGACCGGGTCCAGTTGCGGCCCGGCCTCCAGGAGCAGCACGTGCAGCCCGCCCTCGGTCAGTTCCTTCGCGGCCATGCCGCCGGCGGCTCCGGAACCGACCACGATAGCGTCGTAGGTCTTCTTCAGGTCCACCATCAGAAATGGATTTTGAGGGCGAGCTGCAGGATGCGCGGATCGCCGTCGATACCGGTCAGCCTGCCGAAGTTGACGTTGGTAATGCCGGTGTTGGGCAGTCCGAACTGGGTCCGATTAAACAGATTGAAGGCTTCAAACCGGAACTGGCCCAATCCGGCCTCGCCCAGCTTGGGGAGGCGGAAGCCCTTGACCATGGAGATATCCACGTTGGCGAAGCCGGGGCCTTCCAGAATATTTCGGCCCAAGGTGCCCAGCGTGTTCGGAGCGGGGTTCCGGAAGCGGGTGGTGTCGAAGTATTTGTCAACCTTCGCGCCCTTGCTGCGGTCGGTGGGCAGCACCGGGTCGCCGGCGCCGATCAGATCCACGCGCGCGCCGGAGATGCCCGCCAGCGGGTCGCCGGTGGCGGCGACGGTGAAGAACCGCCCGGACTGCAAGGTGAGGATGCCGCTCAACTTCCAGTCCCGGGTCAAGGCTTTCGCCACGGCTCCATGCGCGACGCCAGGCAAATCCCAGACATACGAGCTGACAAACCGATGCTTGCGGTGGGCCGTAGTCGGCCCGTAGCCCAGGAAGAAATTGAAGGGGTTGGAAAGAGGCGCGTCCTGCGCCGCCTGGTTCCGCGACTGATAATCCAGCGCTTTGGACCACGTGTAGGAAGTCAGTATCGTGAACCCATGGCTGTAACGCTTGTCGACGGAGACCTGCAGCGCGTTGTACGAGGCGTTCAGCCCGTGGAAGAACCGGTCGATTCGGGAATAGCCTGGGATGGGCCTGCGATCGTCGATGGTGGCGCGGTTTTGGGCCAGGGTGAGATTGGGCTTGTAGATGGGCGCGTTCTGGTCGTACTCCCCTTTCAGGTGTGCCGACTGCGTGCCCACGTAGGCCACCCGCAGCCGCGTATCTTTGAGCAGCTCCCGCTCCACGGTGAAATTCCACTGGTGGGTGTAGGAGGTCACCCATTTGCCGTCGACGACGATGGTTTCGAGCGGGCTGTCGAAGGGACTGTCCGCCCCGAAGCTGGTGAGCGGGAATTTGTTGCTCGACTCCCGTCCCTGGTAGGGGTTGTCGAATTGTCCATCGAAGAACAGGGTGCTGTAGCTGAACGGCGAAACGTTGTTGGCGTTGTTGGAGACCCACAGCAGCGGCGCGTCGTAGTAAATGCCGTAGCCGCTGCGGATGGCGGTCTTGCCATCGCCAAACGGATCCCAGGCAAAGCCCACCCGCGGCGCAAAATTGTTGTAATCCTTCGAGGCCACGGACTCCGGCATCTTGCCGCCTTGCGGATTGTCGTCACCGGCGTAGAGCAGGCCCGGGGGCGCGTTGCGGAAGAGCTTCGACCGGACCCCTTTCTGGAAGTTGCCCACATCGAACGTCTGGTTGCGGTTCAGGGTGTCGCTGATGAAGTCATAGGGTTCCCAGCGCACGCCGAGGTTCACGGTGAGGCGGCGGTTTAAGCGCCACACATCGCCGAAAAACAGGCCCTTGGTAAACTGGCGGCGATTTTCGAGCTCGCCGTTGTTCTGGGTAAAGCTGGAAAACCGGCCGAGCATGAAGTCGGCGCGGTCGAAACCGGGCCGGTTGCCGGTGCTGGTCACGTTTCCATCAAATTGCCAGGCCCCGGAGCTGTGGAAGACGGTGTCCTCGTTGTACTGGCTCCAGGCGAACTGGGCGCCCCAAGTGAAAGTGTGAGCGCCTTTGGTCCAGCCCCAGTCGTGCAGGACCTCCTCGGTGGCCCGGTTGAAACCGACCTTGGGATCGCTGTTGAGGCTGGCGCCGCTGTTGTTCATCTGCACGGCTACGTCGTTCGAAGCGGCATAGACGTTGAGGCCGAAATCGCGGACACTCTTATCGAAATCGCTAATGGACTGGCTTACCTGGTGCATCCCGCTAATCTGCGAATGCGCCATCAACCCGGGCCGGATCACGAAATTGTGCGACAGGGTGGCGTTGCGGGTGTCCTGATAACCCTGGACGCGGCCGGCGTGGATGTTGTCCGAGGGCGAATGGTAGGGATTGTTCTGATGGTTGTCAAACACGCGAAACAGCACCATGTGCCGGTCGCTGTGCACATAGTCGAGGCGGCCGATGTATTGCTTGCCGTTTTCGGGAAGGGCGAAGGTGAACCGGGTGAAACCGTCGGGGTCGGGCAGCGGAGATACTGCCAGCAGCTTCAGTGCGGCCGGAGAAAGACGGCTCTGGGGGATCGTGTTCTGCAAGAAGGGCTGCCCGCTCAGGGGGTCGGAGATGACGATCGAGTTGGAGGAAAAATCGCCGCGCCGCTCCGCGGCGGTGAGGGTCTGGACCCGCGTGGCTCCCGAGGCCGTGCGGATCCAGAGCTCCTGAAAGCCTCCGAACGCAAACAGCTTGTTCTTGCGCAGGGGACCGCCCAGCGTAAAGCCCGCCTGGTTGCGCTTGAGCTTGTCCTGCTGGCGCGAAAAGAAATTGCTGGCGTTCAGCTCGGTGTTGCGCACGAACCAGAACCCGTCCCCATGAATCTGGTTGGTGCCGGACTTGGTCACCACGTTGACCGCGCCCGCCGAAGTGCTGCCCTGGTCCATGGACATGTTGCTGGTCTCGACCGAGAATTCCTGGAGGGCATCGGGAAACGGAAACGGCAGGTTGGTGTTCATCAGGCTGTCCATGTTGGCGCCACCGTCCAGCGTGAAACGGACGTTGTTATTCCGCGAGCCGTTGACCGAAAACTCCTTGGTGCCGCGGGGGCGCCAACTGCTGGTGATGTCGCCCATGTTGCTGCTGAACGCGGTAACGCCGGCCGCCAGCAGCGCCATGTCCGCGGCGTTGCGTCCGTTCATGGGCAATTCGACGATGCGAGCCTGGTTCACTGTTTCCTTGAGCGTGGAGGAGCGCACCTCTACCTGGGAGGCCGCCCCTTCCACAGAAACCGTAGTCTTGATGTCGCCGATCTCGAGCGTGATATCCACCTTGACGTTCTCGTTGGCCTGCAAGAGGATCCCGGTGCGCTCGTAGCGCTTGAAAGCCGCCTGCTCGACCACGAGCGAATAAGCCCCGACGGGTAACGAAGGGAACAAGTATTGCCCGCTGTCGTTCACCGTTACCCTTCGCGCCTGGCCCGTGCCGGCGCTGGTCAGAGTGATGGACGCGCCCGGAATCGCAGCGCCCTGAACGTCCGAGACCGCGCCGAAGATGGC
>JBGOUV010000294.1:0-8750 GCA_041477815.1 Terriglobia bacterium
CTCAATTCCGCCCGCAACAAGGTGCTGCCGGCCGACCTGCTCACCACCCTGCGCAAGAGCGGCGTCATCGTCCAGACCCTGGGTCTGGACGACGCCAAGTTCTCCCGCAACGCCAGTTCCCTCGCCCGCTTCGGTCCCCCCACCGGAGGCGAGCTCTTTACCGCTCTCCGCAAGACGGCCATCGAGCCTCTGTACCCCCGCATCGCCGAGCAGACACGATATCATTACGTCCTAACCTACGTGCCCCAGCGCCCCCCCACCGTAGCGCCGGTCTTCCGCGCCATTGAGGTCCGGGTGAAGCGCCGCGGTGTCAACGTGATCGCTCGCGACGGTTACATCCCCGACCCCCGAGCCCCCCAGCCGTGAGAAAAGCCGTCCTGCACCTGAAGAAGTCGGACCCCGTCCTGCGCCAGATCATGGAGCGCGTAGGGCCGTGCCGCATCGAATACCGCGATCCGGTGTTCGCCACCCTGGCCCGGGCTATCGTCTTCCAGCAACTAGCCGGCGCCGCCGCCAGCCGCATCTTCGAACGCTTCCAGGCCCTGGTCGACCCGCCGCCCCTGACCGCCGAAGCAGTGCTCCGCCTGCGCCTGCCCAAGCTCCGCGGCGCCGGCCTTTCGCTCCAGAAGGCGACCTACCTTCGCGACCTGTCCAAGAAGACGGTCTCCGGGGCGATCCCCTTCCACCAGCTCGCCGATCTCCCGGACCAGGAAGTGATCGAGGCCCTGACCCAGGTGAAGGGAATAGGCGTCTGGACCGCCCACATGTTCCTGATCTTCGCCCTCCGGCGGCCCGATATCCTGCCGACGGGCGACTACGGCATCCGCGCGGCGATGAAGAAGGCGTATGACCTGCCGGACCTTCCCAAGCCCGTTGAAATGGAACGCCTCGCCCAACCCTGGCGCCCTTACGCCAGCGTGGCCTCCTGGTATCTCTGGCAGAGCCTGCGGAAGGCTACCGCTCGGCCCACAACTCCAGCCGGGTGAAGCGGAATCCCCGGACCGACTCGGCCAGCGAGCTGTACGTCAGCAGCGCTGCCGACTCCCGCAGCAGCTCCACCGTCTCCGCCGTCAAGTCAGCGGAATACACGTCCGCCCGATCCGCATACGAATAGTCGCGGTAGGTAAGGGTTGCCTTCGCGGCCGTCTCCAGGACCGCGTCCCAGAAGCTCCGCCGCCGCAGCCACCGCCGCCGCGAAACGGCCTCTCGCGGGAGCTCGATCGGAGCCCGGCCTCCGGACAGCCGCGCCCGCACGCACCGCCCCGCGTCAAACGCCCGTCCGGGCTCCGGATCCGGAAACGCGGCCAGCGCCCCGGACGCTTCCTCGACCGAGACCTGGAGAGGCTCCCAGCGGAACCGCGAGGCCCCGTTGATCACCGTCCCCTGGCGCAGGACGTCGCGCACACGTCCGGCGTTCTTGCCCGTAACCCGCAGGATGTTCTCGATCAATTGCGCCGTTGCCAGCTCCTGCCGCACTACCGGAGTAATGCTAATGGACCCGGCGGCCTCGGAGCTGATCTTGACCGAGATTCTCTCCGGCAGCGCCAACGACTAAGCTTTCTTGACTTTGCCGTTACGGATGCAGGACACGCAGACCCGAATGGTCCGGTGCGTGCCCTCGACCACGGCATGCACGCGTTGCAGGTTCGGAAGCCACCGGCGCTTGGTGAGGTTATGGGCGTGGCTGATCCGATGCCCGCTCATCGGCTTTTTGCCGCACAATTCACACATCTGAGCCATGTAGGACAGTTTACCACGACTTGGGCTTGGGCTGCACCTCGAGCCGCGATCGTGAGGCCGCCCCCTGGCCCGGCCTGCCGAATTCCAGTAGAGGCACCAAGCCGGACAGGGGGCCGGCTGGGGCCCCGGGGGGCCGCCCCACATTCTCATCCCTCCTGGTGGCCCTCGGTCGGGCGGTTCGGTGTTAGGCGAGCAGGGCGTCGCCGGTTTGGTAGGCCTCCGTAAAGCGGTCCAGGCCGTGAGAACCGCCATTGACCAGCTTGCGGGCGGTGCGGAGGTCTTGGGTTAGGAGGGCTTCTTTGATCCGCTGCTCGTTGCTCTTCAGGAAAGAGGCGAGGAGTTGGGCGGCGATGCGGGGGTCGTTGGCGCGCTCCGGATTCTGTACCAGATCGTCACCGAGGCCGATGGCCGCGCCGTGGGTCTGATAGTTGGCTCGGCCGGTGAGCTGGATGAAGCCACGGCCACGGAAGCGCTCGCCGTCGGGAGGGCCCTGATTGCCCAGGTCCTGGCGGTGGTCGTAGAGATCGAAGGGGTGGCCGCCGGGAGAGGTGTTGAACCTGGACTGTCCCTCGTCGATGGGACGGAAGCTCTCGGTCTCGGCGCGGATGGTGGCGAGAGCCATCAGGACCATCGTCTTCTCGGTCAATTGGGGCTCGACCAAAGCCTCCAGGACGACGGGCAGGTTCTGGCGGATGTTCTCAACCGGAGTAGCGGGAAACATTCTGGAGACGATTTCCACGGTGACCCCGGGGATCACCTCGGGGATTTCCGGGGGATTGTCCAGGCCGAGGGCGGCGGCGGTACGGGGGCCGACGACGCCGTCGTCGAGGAGTCCCTGGCTGCGTTGAAAGGCAATGACCGCGGCCTGGGTGCTGCGGTCGAAGGCGCCGTTGGTGGGTCCGGGATGGAAGCCCCGTTCCCGGAGCCGGTCCTGCAGAGCCGCGACCTCGGGGCCGCTGCTACCTAGTTTGAGAACGGGCATATCGTTGTCTCCTTGTCTGCTTAGCTGCCGGACGGGCGCTGGGTTACGAGGTTCCTTAGAGTGTCGGCGGTGAAACCGAGGGCGATCACAACTGGGCCTGCTGGCGGGCGGTGACCATAAAGCCGACCAGGGCCAGGCGGCTCGCCTCCAACTTGGCCTCCGGCTCCATCCGGGCCAAGCGACGCCCTTTTTCGGGGCGCCCGCGAATCATTCGCATCTGCCCCTTTGCGTTTCGTGCGTAATGGTAGTGAATCAGGCACCGCGTTTGTTATGGATTTTGGGAAAAAATCACAGCCGGAACCGCGGGATGGACCACCGGACGGGACGCTACCGACTGCTTGAATACCCCGGTTGGCTCTAGTCCATAGTCTAAGGCTCCACCGCTTCGCGCAGCAGCTCCACGGCGTGTCGCGGGGCTCGGCTGGTGAAGTGGCCGATCTGCTGCCGGCAGCTCACGCCGGTGATCACGATCTCGGCGTCGGGCGGCGCGGCATTCACGGCCGGGACCAGGCGCTGCCCGGAGATGGTCCGGCTGATCTCATAGTGCTCCTTCTCGAAGCCGAACGACCCGGCCATGCCGCAGCAGCCGGAGTTGATCTCGGTCACCTCGTAGCCGGGGACGAGCCGCAGCGCCCGCAGGGTCGAGCCCGTCCCGATGTGGGCCTTCTGGTGACAGTGGCCGTGGACCAGGACCTGGCGCTTCTGCTCGCGGAACCTCAGGTGGAGTTGGCCGGCGTCCTGGAGGGCGCCGAGGAACTCCTCGAACAGGTAGGAATGCTGGGCCACCTGCTCGACTTCGGGGCCGCTGAGCAGGTCCAGGTATTCGTCACGAAGGGTGAGGAGACAGCTCGGCTCGCAGCCTACGATGACCGCGCCCTGGTTGACCAGGGGGGCCAGGGCTCTGACGTTGCGGCGGGCCACGCGGCAGGCGTCTTCGAGGAGGCCTTTGGAGATCATGGGGCGGCCGCAACGCTCCTGGCGGGCCAGGATTACCTGGAAGCCGGCCTTTTCCAGCAGCTCGGTGGCGGCTTTACCCACTTGCGGATAGTTGTGGCTTAGGAAGCAGTCGTCGAACAGGACGACCTTCCGTCCGTTGGCGGGCCCTGTTTGGTGATGGTGCTGGCGCCGGCGGAACCAGGTTTGGAAGGTCTCGGGGGCGAAGGGGGGAAAGGCCCGGCGGGAGTCTATGCCTAGGGTCCGCTCGGCGAGGCTCTTTACCCAGCCTTGGGACATGAAGTAGTTGGCCAGGGGGGCGGCGCGGCTGCCCCAGCGGTTGAGGGTGGCGATGTTGGCGAAGACGCGCGAGCGGAGCGGCACGCCGTGGCGCTGGTAGTAGTGCGCCAGAAACTCGTACTTCATCTTGGCCAGGTCAACCTTGGACGGGCACTCACCCTTGCAACCCTTGCACTCCAGACACAGGTCGAGCGTCTCGTACATGCGGTGGGAGGTGAACTCTTCGGCGGGGAGCCGGCCCGACAACGCCGCCCGCAAAGCGTTGGCCCGGCCGCGGGTCGAGTGCTCCTCCTCGAGCGTGGCCTGGTAGGAGGGACACATGGTGCCTTCCGTTTGCTTGCGGCATATCCCCATCCCGTTGCAGGCCTCCACCGCCCCGGCAAATCCGCCCTCCCGGGAGAAGTCGAGGTGGGTCTGGATCTGAACGGTCTGGTAGGAGGCCCCGTAGCGCAGGTCGCGGGTCATGTCGGGGCACTGGACCACCTTGCCCGGGTTCATGAGGTTGCGCGGGTCGAAGACCGCTTTGAGTTTCTGGAAGCCCTCGTACACCTTGGGTCCGAACAGACGCTCGTTGAAGTGGCCGCGCGACAGTCCGTCGCCGTGCTCGCCGCTCATCGAGCCGCCGCACTCGACCACGAGCTGAAACACTTCCTCGGAGATGTGCCGCATCTTGTCCACTTCGGACTGCTGCTTCAGGTCGATCAGCGGACGGATGTGCAGGCAGCCCACCGAGGCGTGGCCGTAGTAGCCGCCGGAGGTCTGGTGGTCGGTGAGGATCTGGCGGAAGCGGCGCAGGAATTCGGGCAGCCGCTCCACCGGCACGGCCGGGTCTTCCACAAACGCAATCGGCTTGCGCTCGCCGGGGACGCTCATCAGCAGGCCCAGCGAGTCCTTCCGGACCTTCCAAATGCTCTGCTGCTTGGCCGGGTCCACCACCGGGAGGTGTCCGAAGCCGATGCGCTTGTGCTTCAGACGGGCGTCCAACTCCTCGACCCCGGACTTCACCTCCGCCTCCGTATCGCCAAAAAACTCCACGACGAGCAGCGCCCCCACGTTGTCTCCCTGGGCGAAGCCCATGCGGGGAGCAAAGTCCGGATGCTGACGCGCCCGGTCGAGGATCAGCTTGTCCATCAGCTCCGTGGCGGCCGGATGGGTCTCCATCATTTCGCGGGTGGCCTCTACGGCGTCCACCAGGTCGTGGAACAGCACCACCTCGAGGGCTTTCTTCTTCGGCAGCGGCACGATCTTCATCCGGGCCTCGCTGGCGACGGCCAGGGTTCCCTCGGAGCCGACCACGACCTTGGCCAGGTTGAAAGGCCCGGGCGGAGTCGCCAGGCCCGCCCCGAATAATCCGCCAGCGGCGGGGACGAACTCGTCGAGGTTATACCCGCTCACCCGGCGGATGATCTTCGGATACCGCGCCCGGATCTCGCCGGCGTAGGACGCGCCCAGCTCCCGAATCTCCCGATAGAGGCGGTTCTCCAACCGGTCGCCGCGGGCAAGCTGCTCCAGGCGGTCGGGGGTCACGGCGGCCAAACGCGCTTCCGAGCCGTCGGAGAGCACCACGTCCAGCTCGAGGGTGTGGTCAATGGTCTTGCCGTAGACCACGGAATGCGAACCGGCCGAGTTGTTCCCGCACATGCCGCCCAGAGTGGCCCGGTTCGACGACGAGGTGTCGGGCCCGAACCCGAATCCGTGTGGCCGCAGGTAGACGTTCAACTGGTCCTGAACCAGGCCCGGCTCGACGCGCACCCAGTGCTCTTCTGTGTTCAACTCGAGCACCCGGTGCATGTACTTGGCGAAGTCGATCTGGATGGCCTGGCCGACCGTCTGACCCGAGAGACTCGTGCCACCCCCGCGCGGCAACACCGGCACGCCATACTTCATCGCCAGCGCCACCGCCGCGGCGACGTCGTCCCGGTCGCGCGGGATAACGACGCCGAGGGGCTCGATCTGGTAGATGGAGGCGTCGGTGGAGTAGAGGACCTTCGAGTAGGCGTCGAAGCGCACCTCGCCACGGAGGGCTTTGCGCAGCTCGGCTTCCAGGTCCTGGAGGCGGCTGTTCATGGCGAATCCACGATCGCTTCGGCCCAAGCCCTGACCATCCTGACCCGCCCGACGACCCACTCCCGATCGAAATGCGTTGTCTGGTCGGTGTATCGGAGGCCCACCGCATAAGGGGTGAGACGGTCGAGGTCTTCCAGTTCGCTGGGAAACGAGAAGCCGGTCGTGCGAGCCAGCTTGATCGGCCGGAACAGATCGTGAGTATGGGGATAGCGCACTTTGCTCTTTGCGGGAACCGCCTTCACAAGCTTCTCAATGGCCTGCTGGGCATGAAACCCGATGGCCTCATCCGAAACATCGGGGTCCGGGATGATCTTCCGCAGGAGGTACTCATCTTGCGCCGCCTTTCGCAGCAGCAATTGGGCGAGCTCATCCGATTGGCTCAAAGACCCTTCCCTCCACGGCAGCCGCGTAATAGAGATGACCAGGGGTCTCGGCCCAGTAGTCGAAAGACCGCTGATTGGTAACGATCACATCCACCGACACACCCACGTCGCCGATGGCGCGGCGGAGCCGGACCATTTCATGGACCTTCTCTTGGTCCTCCATCTCCGGCTCGATTACGAGGAAGTCCAGGTCGCTCTCCGGGGTCGCCTCCCCGCGGGCGTGGGACCCGAAGAGGATGATCTCCGCCCCGGGCGCCGCTTGGCGCAGAGAACCCACGGCTTGGGAAATGACTTCGTGGTCCATCGGCTCACCAGCTATTATAGAACCATGAACAGGCTCCTCCTATCGTTGTTGCTGGCGCCGCTGCTGGCGCCGGCAGGTGAGTTGTCGAACCGTCCGGCGCCGGCCTTCCGGCTGCTGGATGCCACCGGCCGCGCGGTGAGCTTGGCCGACTACAAGGGGAAATTCCTGGTGGTGGAGTTCATGAACACGACTTGCCCGCACTGCCAGAAGTTCGCGCCCGTGCTGGAAAGCGTCCACACCCGGTTCAAGGGGAAGGTCGGAGTGGTCGCGATCTCCACGCACCCGGACAACATCCGAACCGTTACCGAGTTTGCCAAGACCTACAAGGCCAGCTTTCCCATTCTGGTCGATCCGCAAAACACGGCGGCCCGGGACTACCTCCAGCCGGGTCCACCCAATTTCGGCTTCTCGATTCCGCACCTGTTTTTGATCGATTCGTCCGGTTTTATTCGGGACGACTTCAGTCAGAACGCCTCCAACAGCCAGTTTTTCACGCCCGAAGGTTTCGCGCGTTTAGTACAGGGCTACGTGGGCCGTTGAGGAGCGGGACCCGCAGTACCGCAAGCCTAGGAGTTTCTCGAACGTAGTACCGTTTGGGGCGGGCAAACTTTTGCTCTATTGTGTTTCGTGCATTTGCTGTTAAAATCGAAACCGATTTGACGGGGATATCCCTTAAAGGGAAAATGACCAGGTGAACGCATACTTCGTTAAGGAACAGAGACGCTCCCAGCGATTCCAGTTAACCCTCGCCATGACGCTGGTCCGGGGCAGCCGCGGAGACATCAACCGAATAGGGGAGACGCGGAATCTGAGTTCCGCCGGAGTCTACTTCGTGGTAAGCGGACCCGTAGAGCTGGGGAGCCTGCTGGAGTTTGTCGTAACCCTGCCGGAGGACATTTCCTTAGCCGGTCCGGTTCGCCTCTTGTGCAAGGGGAAAGTAACCCGGGTCGAGCAACAGGAAGAGTTGCTGTACGGCGTGGCCGCTACGATCGAGAGATACGAGTTCCTGCGCGAGAATCTCAACTAACCGGGGCTCGGTGCAGGGCATGCAGAAACTGATAGGGATCCATGCGGTCGAGGAGGCCCTGCGAGCGGGTCGGCCTATCGATCGCGTGGTGGTGGCGCGGGGAGCGGCCAATCCACGCGTGCAGAAGATCATCGACGCGTGCCGGAGCGCGTCGATTCCGGTGCGCTTCGAGGTCCGGGAAGCGCTGGATCGGGAGGCGGGGAAAGGGACCGCGCATCAGGGCGTGGTGGCGGTGGCAGCAGCGCACCGCTATCTGGACTTGGAGGACGTGGTCGCACCGGCGGGGGAAGCCTCGCTGTTGGTCCTGCTCGACGGGGTAGAGGATCCGCACAATTTGGGAGCCATCATCCGCACCGCGTATGCCGCCGGAGCCGACGCCGTGGTGGCGCCGGAGCGGCGCGCGGCTCCTTTGACCGAAACGGCCGGCAAGGCGGCGGCCGGGGCGCTGGAGTATCTGCCGGTGGCGCGGGTGACGAACTTGAACCGGGCGCTCGAGACTCTCAAAGCGAAAGAGTATTGGATTTTCGGGCTCGATGAGCAAGCCGCCCAGGACTACGACGCGGTGGACTACCGGGGCCGGGCGGCGGTGGTCTTGGGGGGCGAGGGCCGGGGCCTGCACCAGCAGGTGGCCAAGCACTGCGATTTCCTGGTGCGGATACCGACCGCCGGGCGGATCGCCTCGCTGAACGTCTCGGTGGCGGCCGGGGTAGTGCTATTTGAGGCGATGCGCCAGCGGAATCGGCCGGCGGATGGCTCCCGCAAGGGCTAAGGTGGGGGGGAAACCCTCGAATTGAAGAGCTGCGGAATCCACACGGGAGAGACTGGCGATTGGTTCGTTCTGGCCGGGCAGGTTCGCTATGGCAACACCAGCTTTTTTCAACCGGTTAGTGGAAAATCAGCAAAATGGTGCCCCACGCCAGCAACGCGGCGCCCACCGGCGCGCTCAGGCGGCGACCCCAGCGGACGTTCTTCTCGACGGCCATCAGCAGCGCCAGAATCAGCATCCAGACCAGA
>JBGOUV010000346.1:0-7608 GCA_041477815.1 Terriglobia bacterium
CGCTTCCGTCTTGCCGATTCTCTGCCCCGTCGCCAGCCCGCCCCAGACGAGCTGGTCGATCCGTTCGCCCTCCAGCGGCGACACCTGCCCCAACTGTCGCCAGATCTTCGCGGTCGAGTCGGGCAGCATGGGGTGGAGCAGCACCGCCACCACCCGGAGGGCTTCGGCGGCCGTGGCCAGGGTCCGGTCCAGGCGGGCGCGGGACTCCGGGTCGCCCTTCTCGGCCAGCTCCCACGGTTTGTTCTCGACGATGAACTTGTCCACCGCCGCCTGCAGCGACCACATCGCTTCCAGGGCCTTTGAAAACTCCAGCTTCTCGTAGCACTGGACGGTTTGCTCGATCACCTGCGCGGCCAGGTTGCCGATGCCCGCGTCGAACGTTCCCGGGAGTATCCCCTGGCAATACTTGCCGATCATGGTGAGGGTGCGGCTGGACAGGTTGCCCAGGCCGTTGGCCAGGTCCGAGTTGTAGCGGCCCACCAGGGCGTCGTAGCTGAAGCTGCCGTCCTGTCCGAAGACGATCTCGCGGAACAGGAAGTAGCGCATGCCGTCGATCCCCACCACCTTCTGGATCGGCTCGGCCCGCACCACGTTGCCGCGCGACTTGCTCATCTTGTCCTGTTCGAACAGGATCCAGCCGTGAGCGAAGATGCGTTTGGGCAGCGGCAGGCCGGCGGCCAGCAGGAAAGCCGGCCAGTAGACGGCGTGAAACCGGACGATCTCCTTGCCGATCAGGTGCAGGTCGGCCGGCCAGCGGTCTTCGTTCTTAACCCCGGTTATGTACGCGGTCAGGGCGTCGAACCAGACATAAAAAACGTGTTTGCCCTCTACCGGCACCGGGATGCCCCACTGGATCGAGGTGCGGGTGATGGAGAGGTCCTGCAAACCCGACTTTACGAACGACGCCACCTCGTTGCGCCGCGTCTCCGGCCGGATGAAATCCGGATCGCGCTCGTAGAGTTCCAGTAACTGGTCTTGAAAGGCCGATAGCTTAAAAAAGTAATTCTCCTCGGTGACGGTCTCGGTCGGTCGCTTGCAGTCGGGGCACGGGTCGCCGGGTTGCGCGTCGTTCACGTACAGCTCGCAGTTGAAGCAATACTGCCCGGTGTAGGAACCCTTGTAGATGTATCCCCGCTCGCGGCAGCGCTCGAACAGCCAGCGGACGGTCTCGTGGTGAACGGGGTCGGAGGTGCGAACGAAGCGGTCGTACTGGATGCCCAGGGCGTCCCACTGGCGGCGCCACTCGGCCGTGACCACGTCGGCGAACTGCTGCGCCGTCTTGCCCACCGCCTTGGCCGCGCGCTCGACGTTCTGGCCGTGCTCGTCGGTGCCCGTGGTCAGGATCGCCTCGTAGCCCTGCATCCGGCGAAAACGGCGGATGGTGTCGGCGGCGCTGGTGGCATAGATATGGCCCAGATGCGGCGTACTGTTGACGTAGTAGATAGGCGTGGTGAGGTAGTATTTCATTCCTGTGTCTTCAAATAGGCCGCGTGGGCTGCGGCCAGGATCTGTTTCAGGGGCGTCCCGGTTTCCTCGGCCAGCTTCCGGCAATCCTCGTACTCGGGGGCAAAAGAGCCTGTTCCCGACACTTTAACACGAACCTTCCCGTGCGGGGTCTCGACCTCCACCAGCCGCCGCGCCTGGACGCGGCGCTCGGCCCGGTAGAGACGCAGGCCCAGGGTAGTGGTCTCCTCGAACACCAGCGCGGCCAATCGTTCCTGGTCTTCCGGCCGCGCCAGCACGCGCAGCAGCGACCCGGGCCGCCCCTTCTTCATCAAGAGCGGGCTGAGCGTCACGTCCAGCGCGCCGCGCTCGAGCAGTTGCTCCATGGCGTAGCCGAGCACCTGCGGGCTCAGGTCGTCGATATTCGCCTCGATCACCGCGATCGACGTCGCCTCCACGGCCCCGCTGGGCTCGCCGATCAGAACCCGCACCACGTTGGCCTGTCCCGGAAAGTCCTTGGATCCGGCGCCGTAGCCGATGGTCTCCAGGCGCAAGGCCGGAAGCGGTCCAAAACGCGTCGCGAGCGTGGTGGCGATGGCCGCGCCGGTAGGCGTGGTCAACTCGACGGCGGGACCATGCGAATAAACCGGCCGGTCCTTCACCAGCGCCGCCGTAGCCGGAGCCGGCACCGGCAGGGTCCCGTGCTCGGTCTCAACCGTTCCCGACCCCAGGTTCAGGGCCGAGCACTGCACCTCGTCGATCCCCAGCAGCTCGAAGCCGATGCAGGCCCCGACGACGTCGACGATCGAGTCCACCGCTCCCACCTCGTGAAAGTGAACCTTTTCGATCGGCACCTGGTGAACGGCGGCCTCGACCTCGCCCAGCCGCCGGAAAATGGCGATGGCTCGCTCCTCCACCCGCGGCGCCAGCTTCGCCTCCCGGATGATCTTCTCAATGTGCGACAAGTGCCGGTGCTTATGCTCGGGCGGCGCCTCGACGTGGGCCTTGGTGGCGCCGATCCCGGCCCGCGCGCACTTCTCGAACCGCACCGACACCCCCGGCAGGCCCAGCCGCGCCATGTGGCGGTGGAAGTCGTCACTGCCGGCCCCGGCGTCGGCTAAGGCTCCCAGCAGCATGTCGCCGCTAATGCCGGAAAAGCAATCGAGATAGGCGATTTTCATATGGAGCCGGCGGGTGGTGAGGCGACCCAGGACCTTCAGTTTAGGACAGTGTATGCCGGTGGGGCAACCCGCCTCGGCAGTACGGACCAAGATGGGCTCCCCCCGCCACCACCCAAAAAAAAGAGCCCCAGGGCTAGCATTTGGTTGATTGTTCTAGTACCTTCATTCTAAGACCCTAGGGCATCTGTCCTTCGGAGCGTGCCGATGTTGGGGATCCTGTCGTTTTCGCTGCTACTGGCCACCGTAGTTCTCTTGGTCCTCCTGGATCGGCGGCTGTGGGCCAGCGAACGGCGCTACCGGCACTTGGTCGAACACAGTCTGGGCCTGATCTGCTGCCACGACTTAGCCGGGAAACTGCTGTGGATCAACCCGGAAGCCGCCCGGATACTGGGCTATGATCCCATCCGGGCGGTGGGCCACAGCGTGGCTGACGTCCTGGCCCCTGCGGCCCGTCCCCTGTTCGGGGACTACCTGGACCAGATCCGCCGCCACGCTTTGGCCAGCGGTTTCATGCGTATCCTGACGAGGGACGGCGCGGAGCGCACCTGGTTCTATCGCAACGTCCTGTTCGAGGACCACGTGCTCGGCCACGCCCTGGATGTTACGGAGCTGCACCAGGCCAAGACCGAGTTGGAGAAGACCCAACAGGAACTGGAGCAGCGCGTGGCCCAGCGGACGGCGGCGCTCCAGGCCAGCGAGGAGATGTTCCGGTCGGTGAGTCTCTGCTGCCCGGTGGGGATCTTCCAGACCGACGTGGAGGGCGCCCTGACCTACTTCAACCCGCGCTGTCAGGCGATCCTGGGCCTCGGTCGGGGCCACCGCCTGGACGAGGACTCTGGGCAATCGTTACATCCGGAGGACCGCGCCGGGGTGCTGGCGAGCTGGCTGGAGGCGATGCGCAGCGGCCGCGCCTATCTCCGGGAATTTCGCCTGCGTCTGGAGGGTGGGGTAACGCGCTGGGTGCGTGTCCACACCACCCCGCTGCTGGACGACCAGGGGCGGATTGTGGGACACGCCGGCGCGGTCGAGGACCTCACCGAGCGCCGCTATATCGACGAGCAACTTCGCCAGGCTCAGAGGATGGAGGCGGTGGGGAAGCTGGCCGGGGGTGTGGCTCACGACTTCAACAACATCCTCACCGCCATTCACGGCTACAGCGAGTTGCTGCTCGAGCGGCCGGAGTGCCCCGAACCGATGCGCCGCGAGATCGAGGAGGTCCGCAAGGCCGCCGAGCGTGCGGGAGCCCTCACCCGCCAGCTCCTGGCCTTCAGCCGCCGCCAGGTGCTTCAGCCCAAGGTTCTGGACCTCAACGCGCTCCTCGCCGATCTGTACAATCTGCTGCGGCGGGTGATCGGCGAGGACATCGACCTGCAGACCATCCCCGGACCAGCCCTGCGATTCGTAAAGGCTGATCCGGGCCAGATCGAGCAGGTGATTCTGAATCTGGCGGTCAACGCCCGTGACGCCATGCCGCGCGGCGGGCGGCTCACCATGGAGACTCGCAACATCGATCTGGATGCGGCCTACGCTGGCCTGCACCCCGGCGTCCAGCCCGGCCCCTATGTCAAGCTGGCGGTCAGTGACGGGGGATCAGGCATGGACGAGGAGACGCGCTCGCGCTTGTTCGAGCCGTTCTTCACTACGAAGGCCGGCCAGGGAGGTCTGGGCCTATCCATCGTCTATGGGGTGGTCCAGCAGTCGGAGGGGCACTTGCGGGTGGAGAGCCAGCCCGGCGTCGGGACGACCTTCGAGATCTATCTGCCGCAGGCGGAGGCGGCCGCCGTCGAGGAGTCTGAATCTCCAGCCGTGGAGCCGGCCGCCGGCGGCTCGGAGACGATCCTGTTGGTGGAGGACGAGTCGCCGGTGAGGGACGTGGTGCGGACCATCCTCGAACGCTCGGGCTACTCCGTTTTAGAGGCCGTTGACGGCGCCACAGCGTTCCACTTCGCCCAGACCCACGCCGGCCCTATCGATCTTCTGTTCACCGACGTGGTGATGCCCGGCCTGAGCGGCCCCGAGTTGCTCCAACGCCTGGAGGTACAGCGCCCCGGCATGCAGGTCCTCTACATGTCGGGCTACGCGGACAAGACCGTTCCGGGGAAGTACTTCCTGCAGAAGCTCTTCACCAAGGAGGCCCTCGTCCGCAAGGTTCGTGAGGCGCTGGAAGGGCGACGGTACGGTACAATCGGGGCATGACGCGACGGACCTTCCTGGGCGGCGCAACCGCCGCTTCCCTGCTGCCGGCCGCCGGCAAGCTTCCCATCAAAAAGGCGGTGCTGCTCAGCATGCTCCCCCGCAGCCTGAGCTTCCAGGAGCGCTTCCAACTCGCCCGCGACGCCGGGTTCGAGGAGATCGAGTGCCCCACCACCCCCGACCGGGGCGAGGCCGAGCAGATCAAGCAGGCCTCCCAGAAAACCGGCCTGCGTATCCACTCGGTCATGAACCAAGCCCACTGGAAATATCCATTGTCGTCGAGCGACCCGGCCGTGGTCGACACCAGCATCCGGGGCATGCAGACAAGCCTGGAGAATGCCGCTTATTGGGGCGCCGACACGGTTCTGCTGGTGCCGGCGGTGGTCAATGCCGAGACCAGCTACCGTGACGCCTGGGCCCGCTCGCAGGAGCGCATCCGCCAGCTTGTCCCCCTCGCCGCCAAGCTCCAGGTGGTGATTGCGGTCGAAGAGGTGTGGAACAAGTTCCTGGTGAGCCCGCTCGAATTTGTCCGCTACGTCGACGACTTCCACAGCCCCTGGGTGAAGGCCTACTTCGACGTCGGGAACGTCCTGATCTGGGCTTATCCCCAGGACTGGATCCGCACCCTGGGCAAGCGCATCGTGAAGCTGCACTTCAAGGACTTCACCTTCAAGGGCCGCGCCGCCAAGTTCGTCAACCTGGGCGAAGGCGAGATCGACTGGCGCGAGGTCCACAAAGCCCTGGCCGACATCGGCTTCCAGGGTACGGCGACGGTGGAGTTGAGCGGTGGAGACCAGGCCTACCTGAAGGAAGTCAGCCGGCGAGTCGATCAGATCCTGGCAGGTGAGGGGTTGAAGATCAGCTAGGGCGGCGCCCACGGCGAAAGCCGAGAGCGAGCGAAGAGGAGCGTACCAGCGGCTCCCAAGTGGACAGCCGGTTGGCGGGATACGGCCGCTACTTCGCGGGCGGAGGACTGCGGGCGGCCAGGCTCTCCCGGGCGCGACCGAAGAAATTCCAGCGAGGCCCCCCGGGGCTACCCGCGCCGCTTCGGCCGCCGGTTCGACTCCAAAATTCTCTTCCTCAACCGCACCGACAGCGGCGTTACCTCCACCAGTTCGTCATCGTTCACAAACTCGATGGCCTGCTCCAGATTGAGCGTGCGGAACGGCACCAGCCGGATCGCTTCGTCCGACGTCGACGCCCGCATGTTGGTGAGCTTTTTCTCCTTCACGGCGTTCACGTCCAGGTCCGCCGCCCGGGCGTTCTCGCCGACGATCATGCCCTCGTACACCTCCACGCCCGGTCCGGTGAACAACTCCCCCCGCTCCTGGAGATTGTACAGGGCATAGGCAGTAGTCCGGCCGGAGCGGTCCGCCACCAGCGCGCCGGTGGGACGCATGGGGATCTCCCCCTGCCAGGGCATGTAACCTTCGAACAGGGAATGCATCACCGCCGTGCCCCGCGTGTCGGTCAGCAACTGGCCCCGCAGTCCGATCAGCCCGCGGGAGGGCACCGTAAACTCCATGCGCACGCGCCCGCTATGGTTGTTGACCATGCGGGTCATCTGGCCCTTGCGCAGGCCCAGCATCTCGATCACCAGCCCGGTGAAGTTCTCGGCGCAGTCCACCACCAGGGTTTCCACCGGCTCCTGTACTTCGCCGTTGACCACGCGCGTGAGGATCTGGGGTTTGCCCACGGCCAGCTCGTGCCCCTCGCGGCGCATGGTCTCGATCAGGATGGCGAGCTGCAGCTCGCCGCGTCCCATCACCTGGAAGCAATCGGTCGATTCGGTTCCCTCCACCCGTATCGACACGTTGGTCAGCAGTTCCTTCTCCAGGCGCTCGCGCAGGTGCCGCGAGGTCACGAACTTTCCGTCGCGCCCCGAAAACGGCGACGAGTTGATGGTGAACAGCATGGAGATGGTGGGCTCGTCGATCTCCAGCGGCGCGAGCGGCGCGGGCGTCTCGGCCGACGTTACGGTTTCCCCGATGGTGATCCCTTCCACGCCGGCGATGGCCACGATGTCTCCGGTCTCGGCCACCTGGACGTCGATTCGCTCCAGGCCCGAGAAGGTGAACAGCTTCGTAATGCGGACCCTCTGCAAGGCGCCGTCGCGCTTGGCGATTCCCACCTCCTCGCCGGCGTGCATCTCGCCCTGAAACACCCGCCCGATGGCCAGCCTCCCCAGGTAGTCGCTGTAGTCGAGGTTCGCCACCAGCAACTGCAGCGTCGCTTCCCGCTTCCCCGCCGGGGCCGGGATCGACTCCACCATGGCGTCAAACAGCGGCCGCAGGTCCGTGCCGGTCTCGTCCGCCTTCCGGCTGGCCAGCCCCTCCCGCGCGTTGCAGTAGAGCACCGGAAAATCCAACTGGTCCTCGCCGGCTCCCAGGTCGATGAAGAGGTCGTAGATCTCGTCGAGGACCTCGGCCGGCCGCGCATCCGCCCGATCAATCTTATTGATGACTATGATCAGGGCGAGCCGCGCCTCCAGGGCCTTGCGCAGCACGTACCGCGTCTGCGGCAGCGGACCCTCGCTCGCGTCCACCAGAAGCATGGCTCCGTCCACCAGCGCCAGGGCGCGCTCCACCTCCCCGCCGAAGTCGCTATGGCCCGGCGTATCGACGATGTTGATCTTCACGCCGTTGTAGACCACGGCCGTATTCTTGGACAGGATGGTAATGCCCCGCTCCCGCTCCAGGGCGTTGGAGTCCATCACCCGCTCGGCGACCTGCTGGTTGGCCCGGAAGATCCCGCTCTGGTGGAGCATGGCGTCCACCAGGGTGGTCTTGCC
>JBGOUV010000163.1:0-14395 GCA_041477815.1 Terriglobia bacterium
CACCCGGTGGGGCTGCACTTCGTAACGCTGCCAGACTCCATGCACCAGGGTGCGGGTCACGCCCAGATGTCTGGCCAGGGTGCGTACGCTCCAATGGGTCGCATCGGGCGGTCTGGTCTTCCAGGTCGTATCCAGAATCTTTTGGACGCTTGGGCTGCGTCGTGCCCAGCCTCCCGGGCAGCATTTTCCAATCCAGAAATGAGGCTGAAACCGGCATTTGATTCCAATGCGGGATGAGCCTGAAAGCCAGGGACACAGAGGTACGGTATGAATGCTGGGGAGCTCCTTTCTTAGAGACTTCCCATTGCGTCACCGTGTCCACGGCGTTGATGTGGTACAGCCCGGGCTGGCCGTCCTGGTTGCCTTGGTGTACCGTATCCACCCGCAGGTAGCCGGGCTGGCCCCGCGGATCGGGTTTGCGCCGCTCGGCAATGGCCACCTGGCGCCCCTGCGTGTGGTGCACCCCCACCCGGTGGCGGCGGTACGCCGCCGAGCCGCGCAGGTTGTACAGATGCGAGACCGAGACGTCGGCCAAGCGCTCGTACTCCGGCTTGCCGAATACTGCATACTCCCGTTCCAGCACCCGTCGCGCCGCGGGCCCGGACAGATCTTCATGGACCTCATCCACCGCTGCCAACAAGGCGATGTCCGCAGCCGTGTACTTGGTCGCAAACCTCGGCCGGCACGTCGGCTTCCGTTGGACCGCCCGGGTCCGCATCCAACGGGTCACCCACCGAGTCATTTGCGCTCGGCTCAGTCCCGTCATCTTAACCAGGAAACGACGCACGATGCCTTTCTGCCCTCGGCTTAACCGCCGATACTGCTGCACTCGCAACACTCGCTCGATGAATCCATAAACCCCGGGCCGCTCTGGCGCGGAAAAACCCAAGGCTCGACTCCCTTCCACAAACTCGCGCATCTGGTCCAGCGTCAGTCGATCTGTGTTCTGCATAGTGATGGTCATTCACCCGCAGCATCGCACCCTCCTCCGCCCTTTTCAGGCTCATCTCGCATTGGAATCAAATCCCCCCTTCGGGCCCATTCCGCATTGGAAGCGAACTCCCTCTCCAGGCTCATTCCGCATTGGACAACTCTCGGGCTTGACCCTGCCCGCCAAAGCTGCTAAGTTCTCCTATGGCAGCCCCAGGGCTGCCCGGCATCAGGTGCTCCGCCCGTAGCGGAGAGAATAGGGAAGCGGGTGAGAATCCCGCGCGGTCCCGCCACTGTGATCGGGGAGGCGGGCCGGCCAGAAAGGCAGCCACTCGACCTTGCGGTCGGGGAAGGCCGGCCGGTCCACCGTTGACCCGAAAGCCAGGAGACCTGCCTGACGTCGTCGTCGCGATCCTCGCGTGAAAAGGATGACGTGGTCATGTTCCTGCCCTGCCTCTTGTTGCTGTCCGCTGCGCTGGATGGCGTAATCACGGATCCCTCGGGCGCCGCCATTGCGGGCGCCGCGGTCCAGCTCGAAAGTCCCGATCGGCGGGTGGTCTACGCCGGGTCCACGGGCCGGGACGGCGCTTTCCGGTTCCCTGCGGTTGCCGCCGGGGAATACCTGCTGCGGGTGGACGCCGCCGCGTTTGCCGCCGTGGTGCGGCGCGTGCGGACGGGGGAAACCATTCGCGTCGAGTTGCCGCTGGCGGCAGTCAGCGAGCAGATCACCGTCACCGCCACCGGCGGCGCGCAGGCGCCCAGCGAAGTGGCCCCGGCGGTCTCGCGCGTGGAGGCCGCGGAGATGGACCTGCGCGGCCGCAATCGCCTGGCCGATTCCCTGGCGAGCGTGCCGGGGTTGCGCCTCCAGCAGGTGGCCGGCCCGGGGAGCTTCACCAAGCTCGTGTTTCGCGGCCTCAGGACTACCAATACATCGATCCTGATCGACGGGATGCCGGTGCGCGATCCGGCCGGCTTTCGGGGCGACCTGTCGTCGTTCTTCGCCGAGTTGAGTCCCAACAACGTCTCGGCCGTGGAGGTGATGCGCGGGGCGGGCAGCACGCTTTACGGGAGCGCGGCTTCCGGCGGCCTGATCCATTTTGTCCCCGCCGAGGCCACCGCCGCGACCCACGCGGACTTCGGCTACGAGGGCGGCTCGCTGGCCCAAGCCATCGGCCGGTACCGGATGTCGGGCAGCCCGGGCGGCCGCTTCGGCTACAGCTTCGGCGTGGTCCGGACCGACGTGAACCGCGGCGAGGACGGCAACGACGTCTGGCGCAACACCAACGTCAGCGGTCACGCCCGCTACCGGCTGCGGCGCGATCTGAGCCTCACCGGCAACGTCTTCCTCAGCGACACGCCGCGGGTCAACCTGAACTCGACCCCTTTCCCGATCGGTCCGGCGGGGAACGAGCTGGGCTACGAGACCGGCCGCGGTCCCATCGTCGGGATCGTACCTAACCTCGACGACCCGGACGACTACCGCATCTCGCGGATACTGCCCGCCTCGGTGCGGTTGGACCACCGCATGAATGGCGCCTATAGCTACTCGGTGGCGTACCGGGGGATGCTGTCGCGCCGGAACTTTCCCTCGGGTCCGCGGCAAGCTCCGCTACTCGACCGGCTCGGCGTTTTCCCCAACGTCGCCGACATGAGCCGCTTCGACGGCAACGACCACCTGCTCGAGACCCGCCACAGCTTCGAGATCGGCGGCCGCGACTGGCTGTCGGTGGGCTACCAGCACGAGCGCGAGTCGGCCACGCAGGAGTTCCGGTCGCCCTCCTTTTCGACGCCGCCTACCACCGATCGGCAGTCGAGTCACGCCGTCTTCTTCCACAACCAACTGGCGCTGCTCGACCGGCGGCTCCAGGTCGGTCTGGGGGGACGTTTCCAGGCCTTTCGGGTGGCGAACCCGGAAAGCGTGCCCGAATTGTTGGGCTTGCGAACGCCGAGTGCCAAGACCGGCGACGCCACACTGTCGTACTTCCTGCCACGCAGCCGTACCAAGCTGCGGGCGCACGGGGGCAACAGCTTCCGCCAGCCCAGCCTGACCGAGCGGTTCCAGGTCCTGACCCTGTCCGGCCAGCGCCTGCGGGTCGGCAATCCGCTGCTCGAGCCCGAGCGGGCGGTGAGCGTGGACGGCGGCCTCGACCAGTTCCTGTGGAACGACCGGGTGCAGGTGGGGGCGACGTATTTCTACACGCGCCTGCAGTCGCTGATACAGCAGCGAACCCTGTTCCGCCAGACCAACATCCGCGGGGCGATCTCGCGGGGACTGGAACTGGAGGGACGCCTGCGCCCGGCGCGCTTCCTCACCCTGCGCGTCGCCTATACCTACACCAACTCGGATTTCCAGGGCCGCCGCCAGGAGGACATCCCGGCCCACACCTATAGTGCCGCCGCGACCTACCAGCGCGGCCGCTGTGACGGCTTCTTCGACCTCAGCGGCATCAGCAATTACGATACGCCGCTGTTCTCGCCGGTCCGGTTCGTGCAGGTGGTGTACGGTTTCAAGGGCTACTGGCGGGCCAATATCGGCGCCGGTTACACCCGGTCTCTGTCGGACACGTGGAAGATGCGCTGGCACGGGCGGGTGGAGAACGTCTTCAACAAGCCGTACTCCGAGGACGGCTTCCGGGGGACGCGCGCCGTGGCGCTGGCGGGAGTACGATTCCTGCGATGACCAAGGCGATTCTGGTGGCGGGCACCGCCTCGCACGTCGGCAAGAGCTGGATGGCCACGGCGTTGTGTCGCTGGCTCCGCCGCCGGGGTCTGCGGGTGGCGCCCTTCAAGGCGCAGAACATGTCGCTCAACTCGTATCCGTGCCGCGGGGGCGGCGAGATCGGCCGCGCGCAGGTAGTCCAGGCCGAGGCTTGCGGGCTGGAGCCTACTACCGATATGAACCCGATCCTGCTCAAGCCCAGCGGCGAGATGGGCTGCCAGGTGGTGGTGGATGGCAAGGTCTGGCGCAACCTGAGCGCGCGGGACTACTACACGCATTTTGACTTTCTGCTGGAGCGGGTTCTGGCGGCCTACGGGCGTCTGGCCGAGCAGTACGAGGTGATCGTGATGGAGGGCGCCGGGTCGGCGGTGGAGCTGAACCTGAAGGAGCGGGACCTGGTGAACCTGGGGTTGGCGGTGAGGCTGAACGCGCCGGCGCTGCTGGTGGCCGACATCGACCGTGGCGGCGTGTTCGCGTCGGTGGTGGGGACCTTCGCGCTGTTGGAGGAGCGGGAAGCCGCGCTGGTGCGGTCGTTCGCGGTGAATCGGTTTCGAGGGGATCCGGGGTTGTTCGACGACGGCCGCCGGATGCTGGAGGAGAGGGCGGGCCGCCCTTGTGTCGGGGTATTCCCGTACCTGAACGACGTGACCATCGACGCCGAGGACAGTGTGTCTCTGGAGGCCATGTGGGGCGGGCCCCCCGGCCCGCGCCGGCCCCCCTGGCCCGGCTCTCCGAGCTCCTCGAACGGCCCCGAGGAGCCGCCCAGTGGGGCCGGCGCGGCCCAGGGGGGCCGCCCCACATCGGTAGTCATCATACGGCTGCCCCGCATCTCGAACTTCACCGACTTTGCCTTGCTCTCCAGCGCGCGGTACATCACCGAGCCTGCCGCCGAGAGGCCGGACGTGATCATCCTGCCCGGGACCAAGAACACCATCGCCGATCTGGCCTGGTTGCGCTCGCGCGGGTTGGACCGCTGGATACTCGACCAGCATACCCAAGGAACTGAGGTGTGGGGCATCTGCGGCGGTTACCAGATGCTGGGCCGGACGATCGCGGACCCCCTGGGAGTAGAATCGGCAGAAACCCACGCCGAGGGACTAGGCCTGCTGCCGGCCGACACGGTGCTGGAAGCGGAAAAGACCACGCGGGTGGTAGACGCGGCATCGGCGGCGACAGGACGGCGGTTCCGCGCCTACGAGATCCACCTGGGCCGGACCACGGTGGACGGCGCGGCGCCGTTCGCGGTGGTCGACGGGCGCCCGGAGGGAGCGCGGGCGCCAGGCGTGCTGGGTACCTACTTACATGGTGCTCTGGAGGACGCCGGCCTGGTCGAGGAGCTGCTCGGAACACCGGCCGCACCAACCCCCAAGGAGGCCGCCTACGACCGCCTGGCATGCTGGTTTGCGCAGCATGCCGACGTGCGCCGGTTCGAGGAGTTGTACCTGTGAGGGAAGTGCTGGCCGGTGTCGGGCTGGATCTGCTGATCGGCGACCCGCAGTGGTTTCCGCATCCCGTGCGAGGATTCGGTTGGCTGGCGGCGCGCCTCGAGCGGTTCTGGCGGTGGACGCGGATGCCGCTGCGCGCGGCGGGAGCTCTGTATTGGCTATCGGCTGTGGGGGTCGCGGGCGGGGTGGTGTGGGTCACGCTGCCCTGGGCCACGGTGTTCTGGATCTGGGTATTGGTCGCGATTCGGGACCTGGACGTGGAGGCGGCGCGTGTTCTGCGGCGCCTCGAAACGGGGGACCTGGCGGGGGCGCGAACCATGCTCAGCCGCATCGTGGGCCGCGATACGGAGGCCCTGGAAGAGCCGGAGGTGCTGCGGGCGGTCCTCGAAACGGTGGCCGAGGGGCTGAATGACGGGATCGTGGCGCCGCTGTTCTACCTGGCGCTGGGCGGGCCGGTGGGGATGGCGGCGTACAAGGCCATCAATACACTGGACAGCATGGTCGGGTACCGGAACGAGCGGTACCGGGAATTCGGGTGGGCGGCGGCGCGGATGGATGACGCCGCCAACTACCTGCCGGCACGACTTACGGCGGGACTGGTGTGGCTGGCGGCGGGGGTGCTGCGGTACGACGCGCGCCGGTCGGTACGGGTGACGCTGCGCGACGCGCGCCGGCAGCCGAGTCCTAACGCGGGGTATCCGGAGGCGACGGTGGCCGGGGCGCTGGGGGTGCGGCTGGGGGGGACGAACTACTATGGCGGCGTGGCGTCGGCCAAGGAATATCTGGGCGATCCGGTGCAGCCGCTCGGACGCGAGCACTTCGGCCAGGCGCGGCGGATCCTGTACGCCGTGGCGGTCTTCACGGTCCTCGTAGTATGCGGGGTGAAGCGATGACCCACGGCGGCAACCTGTTTGCGATCTGTCGTGAGCGGGGCTGGGATTGGCGCGAGGTACTGGACCTGAGCGCCAGCATCAATCCGCTGGGGCCGGCGCCGGGCGTCCGCGAGGCGATCGTGGAGGCGGTGGAGCGGATTGTCCACTACCCGGAACGGATGGCGCCGGTGCTGGCCGCGAAGCTGTCCGAGATGTGGGGCGTCGAGCCGGAGCAGATCCTGCTAGGCAACGGAGCGACGGAGCTGATCCATTTTCTGGCGCGGGTGTGGCCGGATGACGCGGTGACCCTGGCTGTGCCCACGTTCAGCGAGTTTCACCGGGCGTGGCCCCGGGCCCGCTGCTGCCGGTTTGAGGATCTGCCGCCCGAGGGATTGGCCGTGGTGACCCAACCCAACAATCCTACCGGCGAGGGACGTGACCTGCGCGGGTGGAGCCGGCCGGGGCTGGTGGATGAGTCCTTCATCGAGTTCAGCGAGCGGCCCTCGCTGGTGGGACTGACTCGTGAGCGGCGGGATCTGCTGGTGTTGCGGTCACTGACCAAGTTTTACGCTTTGCCGGGGCTGCGGGTGGGGGCGCTGGTGGGGCATCCCGAGACGATGGCGGCCATGTTGGACCGGCGCGAGCCGTGGCAGGTAAACGCGCTGGCCGAGGCGGCGGCGCTGGCGGCTCTGGCCGACCGGGAGTGGGCGGAGCGCAGCCGCCGGCTGGTGGCCGAAGAGCGCCGCTGGCTGGGGGTTCCGACCGAGGCCAACTTCTACCTGTTCTATACCGACCGGGCTGCCGAGATGTGCCGGTGGTTTCTGGAGCGTAAGGTGATTCTGCGCGACTGCACCGGCTGGCCGGGACTCGAGCGGCCGGCGGTGCGGATCGCCATCCGGACGCGGCCGGAGAACTGCCGCGTGGTCGCCATGCTGCGGGAGTTTCTATGCGAAGCCTGATGCTGGTAGCGTTGCTGGCGGTCGGGGCGCCGCAGCGGATCATCTCCACCGCTCCGAGCATTACTGAGATGCTCTATAGTCTGGACCTGGGGGACCGGGTGGCGGCAGTTACGATGTACTGCCACTATCCGCCGGAGGCGCGCGAGAAGCCCAAGATCGGCACCTACCTGAGCCCGGACCTGGAGGCCATGCTGCGCGTCAAGCCGGACCTGATCGTGACCCTGGAGAGCGCGCCCAACGTGAGGGACAAGCTGCCGGCGCTCCGGGTTCCGGCGCTGGTGCTGCGCAACGATACGATCGCCCACATTCTGGAGTCGATGGTGACGCTGGGCGAGCGGACGGGCGTGCCGGAGGTGGCCCGTGAGCGCGTGGCGGCGATCGAGAAGGACCTGCAGCTCCTGCAGGGGCGCGCGGCGAAGCTGCCGCGACGGAGCGTCATGTTCGTGGTGGGACGGACGCCGGGGACGGTGCAGGACCTGGTGGTGGTCGGGGGCGGGTCCTACCTGAACGAGCTGCTGGAGCGGGCCGGCGGGCGCAACGCCTTCGCCGATACGCGGATCACTTATCCCAAGGTGTCGCGGGAGGAGGTGCTGGCGCGGCGGCCCGAGGTAGTCATCGACATGGGGGATATGGCTGATACCGACAAGGTCAGCGAGGCCCACAAGAGGGCGGTGGTGGAGTTATGGAAGCCGGTGGCGCCGTGGGCGCGGGTGTACGCCGTGGCCTCCGACATCTTCGTAGTGCCGGGGCCGCGGGTGGCGCAGGCGGCGCGGGAGATGGGCCGGATGATTCATCCCGAGGCGGGTTGGTGAGTGCGGTGTACCAGGTAGCCGGGCTGCGCGTCCGGCTGGGGGGCTTTGAGGCGCTGCGCGGCGTTACGCTGGAGTTTCGCGAGCGGGAGATGACGGCGATTCTCGGACCGAACGGGGCGGGCAAATCGACGCTGCTCTCCGTGCTGTCGGGATTTCGGACCCAGTATGAAGGGACGTGCCGGCTGCTGGGCCAGGAGGTGCCGCGGTGGAATCGCCAGGCCATGGCCCGCCGCGTCGCGTTCATCCCGCAGAACGTGGGCATGGCGTTTCCCTTCACCGCCGAGCAGGTGGTGGCCATGGGGCGCGCGCCGCACGGCCGAGGGTTGTTTGAGACGGTACGGGATCAGGAGGTGGTGGAGCGGGCTATGGCGCAGACCGACGTACAGCAGTTCGTCGGGCGGGATTATCGGGCTCTTAGCGGCGGCGAGCAGCAGCGGGTGTTGCTGGCCGGGGCGCTGGCCCAGGAGCCAACGGTGTTGTTGCTGGATGAGCCTACGACCTACCTCGATCTCAAACACCAGTTGCAGACCTACGGGCTGTTGCGGGACTTGGCCCGGCAGGGCCTGGCCGTCGTCGCCGTGACCCACGATCTGAACCTGGCCGCCGCCCACGCCGACCGCATCGTGCTGCTGGCCAAGGGACGCGTGGCGGCCGATGCCGCGCCACAGGAGGTGCTGCGGCCGGAATTGCTGCGGGAGGTCTTCGAGGTCGAGACCGAGGTCCGCGAGGGTCCGTCGGGGCGGCCGTGGGTGGTGTACGGGTGCTGAGCCGGCGGCGGTTCTGGGCGGCTACCGGAATATGTGTGTTGTTCCTACTGATAATGCTGATCACGATGCCGTTGATCGGATCGAGCCATATTGACTTCGGCGGGGTCCTGGAGGGCCGGTCGCCGGACCGGGAGATCTTCGTCCACGCGCGGCTGTCGCGCGTGCTGCTGGCGGCGCTGGCGGGCGGGGCGCTGGCGCTGGCCGGAGTCATCTTTCAGGCGCTGCTGCGGGACGCCCTGGCCACGCCGTTCACTTTGGGGGTGTCGAGCGGGGCGTCGCTCGGAGCCGTGGTGGCGATCTGCCTGGGCTGGCAAACCGTGGCCGGACTGCCCGCCCTGTGGGTCCTCTCCTTCCTGGGGGCCGCCGGGATGATGCTGCTGGTGATGTGGATTGCGTCGGAGGAGCGCCGGATGTCGTCGTTCACGCTGCTGCTGGCCGGGGTCACCATCAACAGTATGTGTATGGCTGCGATTCTATTTCTGCACTACATGGCCAGCTTCGGGCAGTCGTTCGCTATCGTGCGGTGGCTGATGGGGGGCGTGGATGCGGTGGAGTACCGGACGCTGGCCATGGTGACGGCGCTGGTGACGCCGGCGGTGGCGGTGGCGATCGTGCAGTCGAAGGATCTGAACCTGCTGGCGGTGGGAGAGCAGTGGGCGGCGACCCGGGGAGTGTCGGTCACGCGAACTATGATTGTGGCCTATCTAGTGGGCTCCTTCCTGACCGGCGTGGTTACGGCCATGACCGGGCCGATTGGGTTTGTGGGCCTGATCGTGCCGCACGGCCTGCGGCTGGTGGTGGGAGCGGACCACCGCGTGCTGGTCCCCTGCTCGTTCTGCGTGGGGGCGGGATTTCTGGCCGCCTGCGACACCCTGGCCCGGACCATGCTGGCGCCGGCCGAGGTCCCGGTCGGGGTAGTGACGGCGCTGGTGGGCGGCCCGTGTTTCATCTGGCTGCTGCGGCGAAGGAGGCCGGCGCTGTGGTCGTAGCGCTGATCGGGGGCGGCGCGCGCAGCGGCAAGAGCCGGTTCGCCCAGGAGTACGCCGAACGGCGCTTCGAGCGTCCGGTGCTGGTGGCGACGGCCCGGGCGCTCGACGACGAGATGGCCCAGCGGATCGCCCGCCACCGGGCCGAGCGCAACGCGCGGTGGGTCGCCATCGAGGAGCCGGTCGAGATTGTCGCGGCTATGGCCCGCGAGGCGGACCGGTACGACGGGTTTGTGGTCGACTGTCTGACCTTGTGGCTGAATAACGTGCTGCCCAGCGAGGCGGAGATCGAGCGGCTGGTGGACGGCCTCGCCGGCGGTCCGCCGGTAGTGCTGGTGACCAACGAGGTGGGCTGCGGGATTGTGCCGGATAACGAGTTGGCGCGGCGGTTCCGGGATTTGGCGGGGATCTTGAACCGCCGGTGCGCCGCGGTGGCGCAGGAGGTGTACTGGATGGCCTTCGGGATTCCGGTGCGGGTAAAATGAGGGACGCGCTGCGGTTTCTGACGGTGATCCCGGTGGGGGGCGTGGCCCGGCCCATGTCGGCGTGGGCGGCGGTGTGGTTCCCGGTGGTGGGGGCGCTGCTGGGACTGCTGGGGGCTGCGGTGAACCAGTTGCCGGCGCCCGGCCGGGTGCGGGCGTTGCTGGTCCTGGCCGTGTGGGCGCTGGTGACCGGGGCGCTGCACGAAGATGGTCTCGCCGATACCTTCGACGCCTGCGGCGGCGGGCGCACGCGTGAAGACATTCTCCGCATCTTGAAGGACAGCCGGATTGGGACCTACGGGGCGCTGGCGCTGGTGTTCTCGGTGCTGCTCCGGTGGGAGGCGCTGGCGAAGGCGCCCGAGTCGACCCTGGTTGCGACTTTGGTTGCGTGTCAGGCGCTGCCTCGGGCGGGAATAGTGGCGCTGGCGTGGCTGGCCGGGCCGGCGACGGAAGGACTCGGCGGTACCTGGGCGGCCAGTCTGCGGTGGTGGCACGCGCTGGGCGCGGTGGTCGTCGGCGTGGGGATCGCGGGATGGCGCGCGGCGCCGGCGGCGGGGTGGTGTGCGGTGGTGGTGCTGCTGGCGGCCTGGTATTTTCGCCGGCGCCTCGGAGGTATTACCGGTGACTGCCTGGGGGCTGTCAACCAGATCCAGGAGATAGGAGTGCTGTTGTGGCTGGCAGGCTGATCTACGTGGTACGGCACGGCCGCTCGGAAGGGGCGGGCACGTTGCTGGGGCAGTGTGACGTGGACCTCACTCCGGAAGGTATGGCTCAGGCCGAGGCGTTGGCCGGACGGGTGCGCGGCGTGGAGAGGGTCGTCTCCAGCGATCTACGGCGGGCGGCGCAGACGGCCGAGCGGATCGCCCTCCGCGCCGGGGTGGCGGTGGAATTGGACGCGCGCTTGCGTGAGATCTCCTACGGCGCTTGGGACGGGCGTCCGTGGCAGCCCGGCGTCGAGCCGGCCGAGTCGCTTGAAGCGTTCCAGGCGCGGGTGGGAGAGGCTTGGCAAGAGATCTGCGCCGGTACGGCCCGCGTCACCGTGGTGGTGGCCCATCAAGGCGTGAACGCCGTCATCCTGGGGGACCTCGGGCAGTCGCAGGAGTACGGCACGGCCAAACGGGTGGAGATTCCATGAGCCTGGCGGAACAGATCCAACGACGGCTGAACCACTTGACCAAGCCTCCGGGCAGCCTGGGCCGGCTGGAGGAGATTGCCGTGCGGTACGGCGTCGCGCGGGGGACGGTGGACTTGAAACTCCAGAGGAAGGCTATGTACGTCTTCTGCGCCGATCACGGCGTCGCGGTGGAGGGGGTAAGCGCGTATCCGGCTGAAGTGACGCGCCAGATGGTGCGGAACTTCGCCGCCGGCGGGGCGGCGATCAACGTGCTGTGCCGGCAGTATGGGATCGATGCCTTTATCGTGGATGTAGGCGTACGTGGTGAGCAGGAACCGGGGGTGATGGACAGAAAAATCGCTCCCGGCACGCGCAACTTTCTCGACGGGCCGGCGATGACGCGGGACCAGGCCCGGCGGGCGATCGAGATCGGGCAGGAACTGGCCGCCGGCGACTACGACATTGTGGGGACCGGCGAGATGGGAATCGGCAATACCACGGCCGCGGCGGCCGTGGTAGCGGCGATGACGGGGCGGGATCCGGCCGAGGTGGTGGGACGCGGGACTGGGATCGACGATACCCGCTGGCGGCACAAGGTGGAGGTGGTCCGGCGAGCCCTGGAGTTGCACCGTCCGGACTCGGCCGATCCGGTGGGGGTCCTGGCGGCGGTGGGCGGATTCGAGATCGGGGCGCTGACCGGACTGATCCTGGGAGCGGCGGCCGCCCGGATTGCGGTGGTGGTGGACGGGTTCATCGCCACGGCGGGCGCTCTCATCGCCGCGGGGATCGAGCCTGGCGTCCGGGAACGGATGTTCTTCGCGCACCGCTCGGCTGAGGCGGGGCATGCCGTGGCGCTGGAGGCGCTCGGGGCGCGGCCGCTGCTCGACTTGGGGATGCGCCTGGGGGAGGGGACCGGCGCGGCTCTGGCCATTGGATTGATCGAGTCGGCGGTGAGGCTCTATAACGAAATGGCCACGTTTGACTCGGCCGGCGTCACGTCTGTTTGAAGAACCACAGCCAGAAGTACTGGGTGAGGGCGTCGTGGGCGTAGCGCATCTCGAAGCCGGTGCGCTGGGCGACGGCGCGCATATCGTCCTCGGTGAAGCCGGCCCCGAACCAGGTATCGCAGCGGTCCTCTTCGTTGGGGACGCCCTGCACCTGGAACTTGAACAGACGCCCCGGCCGGAGTACGCGGCGGACCTCGTGGATGTAGTTCTCGATGACCGCCTTGCTGGGGATGTGCTGGAAAACGATGGAGGAGAAGGCGAAGTCGAACTCGTCCGGGCCGAGCATGCCCAGGTCGACGCCGTTGTTCTGGTGGAGAAAGATGTTGGGGTGGTCGCGGAGGGACTCGCCGGCGCGGGCGATCATCTCGCCCGAGACGTCCACGGCGTCCACGCGCCCGAAGACGCGGCTGAGGGCCCGGGTGACCCGGCCGGCGCCGCAGCCGATTTCGAGGATGCGCATTTCGAGGGGGTCCTGGCCCTGGCAGATGTTGATCATGTCGTTGAGGATCTGCTCGCGGACGTGGCTCTCGCCGGAGCGGAAGAACTCCTCGTCGGTCCAGTCCTGCTTGCCGGTGGCGACGTAGTGGCGCGCGTTTTCGCGGGCGCGCTCATCCCAGTCGTGGCGCATGCGCTCCAGCAGGTCCGGTGGGATGGTCTCGCTCATGTGGAATTTTAGTGTAGCGCACCGGGGAAACCAGCACCATGCGGCCTTTCTTTCTCCGGCTCCGACAGTAATTACAAATGGGCAGATTTCTCACTCCCGCCCGGCGCGGCAGGTGTAAAATCCTGGATGGGAGACAACGTTTTTATGTCTTATCACATCATTATCGTATTCACACTGCTGCTCGGACCGGTGCTAAGGGGGCAGGATCAAGCGCCTTCCACCGGGTCCCCTCGGAGTTGTGACGGCATGGAGAAGTTCCTGCGCGAGGCGAAGATCGTGACGGAGAAGCGGATTCCCATCGGTGTGACCCATTCGAAGCGAGCCACGCTCGACGACGGCAGAATGCAGCACGCCGCCGCCGTGCAGACCATCCATGAGAACAAGCCGTGGATCGAGACCGAGCGCGGTCGGGAGCTGGGTTACAAGGACTGGTGGGAATTCAATGTTGCCGCCTACGAACTGGCCAAGATGCTGGAGCTGGACATGGTGCCGCCCTACGTGGAGCGCGAGCTGCCGGGCGCGCGGGCGTCCCTTTCCTGGTGGGTCAACGACGCCATGATGGAGTTGGAGCGGGGCCAGAAGAAGCTGCAACCGCCGGATCGGGACAATTGGGATAAGGAGGTCCAGGTGATCGGAGTGTTTTACCAGTTGACCGCAAACCCTTCCCGCCACCTGACCGATTTTCTTATCGACAAGGACTGGCGCCTCTGGATGCTCGACTTCACCCGGTCGTTCCAGCCGACCAAGGATATTTTGAACAAGAAGGCCTTGGTGCGATGCGACCGCAAGCTGCTGGCCAACATGCGGAAGCTGGACCGGCCGGCGCTCCAGGCGCGACTGGGCAGGTACCTGAACGGCAAGGAGATCGACGCGCTGCTGGCGCGCCGCGACAAGATTGTAAAGTTCTTCACAGATGAGACCGCGAACCAGGGCGAAGCAGCAGTGCTGTTCGACCTGCCCAGGGTTGGCCCGGGATGCGGGGTAGGGTTGTAGTGTCGCGCGCCTAGGAGTCCGTAACGGGTCCGCTGGGTGAGTAATCTTGCTGTCAGAGGTCTGGCCCTATAACTGCTTTCCAGGTTGGGAGAGCGGCGCGGTGGCATACTTTAGTTTGGCGCCTGGCTTTTATTTCGATCGGCGGGGGGTTCTCAGGCTCCGGGAGTGGGAGAAGTATCCCTGGCTGGTGCATGGGTTCGGGACTCGGAAGGCTCCCGACCCCAGCCCGGACGGCGCGCCGGCCCTGACGCTGCGGCAGATCCACTCGGCGATCGTGCGCGTGGCGGGGGACGGTGGTGTCAAGGGAGATGCGCTGGTCGCGTCGAAGCCTGGCGAACTCGTGGGAGTGAAAACTGCCGACTGCCTGCCGGTCCTCCTGGTGGACGAGCGGAAGCGCGTGGTGGCGGCCATCCATGCCGGGTGGCGGGGGATGGCCAAACGCATCGTCGAGAAGACCATCGGGGAGATGCGGCGTCACTATGGCTGCGAGCCGCGCGATCTGCGGGCGGCCGTGGGGCCGGGAATCCGGGTGTGCTGCTACGAGGTGGGACCGGAGGTGATCGACGAGTTCGCCAGCCAGTTCGTGGACGCCGATCGATTCTGCCGCCGGGAGGCCGCCAACCCGGCCTTGATCATGCTGCCCCG
>JBGOUV010000576.1:0-3075 GCA_041477815.1 Terriglobia bacterium
GCCATACCGACCAGGCCCCCAGGGTCTGGGTGTAGATATTGGAGAGGGTCAGGATCATGTCGGACGACTTCGGCACCAGGCCCATGCCGTGGAGAATCCCCGCCCCCAGCAGGTAGAACGCCAGCGTCACCAGGGTGTAGAGGACCAGGGCCAGGAACACGTCCATATGCATGACCCGGATCCAGCCGCGGGCCCGCTGCTGCCACTGCGGGCTGTCGTCGCGCAGGCCGGTGAAGCGGGCATAGCCTTTCTCCACGCACCAGTAGGGGTAGACGAACAGCTCGGTGGCCCCCACGCCGGTGATCCCGAACACCGCCACCGCCGTCGCAAAACCCTCGCCCGGAAGCTGGAACGAGAAGCCTTCCGCCAGTTGGGCCCACGAAAAGTACTGCGGCCGGCGGATCAGCAGCAGGGCGCAGGTAAAGGTAATCAAGGTGAACAGCGCCGCCTTGAAGGCGGCGAGCCGCTCGATCCGCTCGTAGCCGCCTCCCAACAGCAGCGCGATGGTAAGGGCGGTGAAGAAGATCACCAGCACGTTCACCGGAATCGCCGGGAAGATCAGGTTGAAAACCTGGGAGATCCCGCCGAACATGGCCCCCACCTGCAGCAGCGTACTGACTACTACCAGTGCCCAATACCAGATCACCCAGCTCACCTTAAAGCGCGGCCCGGGTATCCGGTTGAAGGCCTCCAGGCCCGTCTCCCCGCTGGCGATGGTGTAACGCGCCAGCTCCGCCTGCACGAACACCTTCACCGCGCAGCTCACCACGATCACCCACAGGGCGGCGTAGCCCACCTGGGCGCCCAGGGTGGTGGTGGCGATCAGCTCCCCGCTGCCGACGATCGACGCCGAGAGCGCCACGCCCGGCCCGGTGCGTTTCAGAATACCCCACAAGGTGCGGGGCGGGTCCTCCACGTCTTCCGGGTAGAACTGGTAGGGGTCACGGTCGCCGGCGCGGGACATGGACAAGAATTGTACCACCCGTGCCAAGATAGGAGCCTCCGGAGGACGGTTTGAAGCTCTTCTTCCTGGCGATCGTGGCGCTGCTGGCGTTGGCGGCGCCGGTGGTGTGGCTGCGGGGCGCCCGGCCGGCCATCTCGCTCGACCGTCCCCTGAAGGTGATAGGCGCGGAGACGGCGGTCCAGGTGAAGGTTTCGTCGCGCGGCGGCGTACGCCGGTTCCGCGCCCAACTGGAGCAGGGGAGCCTGACCGCGGTCCTGGCCGGGGACCAGAGCAGCGCGCCGCGCTGGAAGTTCTGGCGTCTCCGGCGGCGCGAGGCCGTTTACCGCTTCACCGCGGGACGCCGGGCGATCCCGCAGCTCCAGGACGGGCCGGCCCGTCTGCTCCTGGAGGCCCAATCCGACGACTGGCGCGGCGCCGCTGCCACCGTCGCCCTCGATGTCGTGGTCCGGACCAAGCCGCCGGCCCTGCGCGTGGATTCGTCGCAGCACTACATAACGCAGGGCGGCTCTGATGTCGTGACCTTCACGGTGGGACCGGAGGTGGTGGAGGCGGGAGTCCGCCTGGGACCGTACCAGTTTCGTAGCTGGCCGCTCGGGGCGGGCCGGCGCTTCGCCTTGTTTGGTTTCCCCTACGACGTCCCGCCCCGCACCGGCCCGCTCGTCTGGGCCCGCGACGACGCCGGTAACGAGGTCACCGCCGGCTTCTGGCATCGCGTGAAGCCCCAGAAGTTCCGCGCCCGCGACCTGGTCCTCACGCCGGACTTCCTCCAGAAGGTGACCCGCGAGCTCGTCCCCCCCACCGGGGATCTGCTGGCAGACTTCCTCCACCTCAACCGGGACCTGCGGCGTCAGAACAACCAGCAGCTCGCCGACCTGCGTTGGAAGACCGCCGGCAGGTTCCTGTGGACGGCGGCCTTCCGTCAAATGGCCGACTCGAAGGTAGAGGCCCGCTTTGCCGACCATCGCCGCTATCTCTACCAAGGCCGCCAAGTGGACCAGCAGGACCACCTGGGATTCGACCTCGCCGTGACGGCCCAGGCGCCGGTGGTGGCGGCCAACGACGGCCAGGTGATCTTCGCGGACCGGCTAGGGATCTACGGCAACTGCGTGGTGATCGACCACGGCTGCGCCTTGCAGTCGATCTACGGGCACCTGAGCAGGATCGGGGTGAAGCCGGGCGAATCCGTTCGCCAGGGTCAGGAGATCGGCCGCAGCGGCTCCACGGGCCTCGCCGGCGGCGATCATCTCCATTTCAGCATGCAGGTCGACGGAGCCCAAGTGAACCCCCTCGAGTGGTGGGATCAAGAATGGATCGGGCGATTATCTACGGCTGCCGCCGCCGCTCGTAGCGCCGCCCCGTGAGACGGTGGCGTTGCCGCCCTGGCTGACCGAAGAACTGGGAGAGGAAGCCACCACGCCTGAAGTGCCGCTGGAGGTGTGCGGTACCGTCGAATAGCCGTAGCCGCTATTGAAACTGGGCCCGCCCCCGGAAGCCATCGGCGCGGGCGAGTAGACCGGCCGATGATAGAGAGCGTAACCCACCCGGGGGCTGTAGAAGCCAAAGCCGTAAGGACTGTAAGCTATCCCCCGATAGGGGATAAACGCATACATCCCGTACAGGGGATTGAAGAACCAACTCGACCGGGAGAACCGCATGTCCCGATCATAGGCCAGGCGGCTGGCCGAGACGCTGGCCATCGACACGTAGTTGGCGCGCCGGCGGCTCCAGCGGTCCAAGGGATCGGTGTCCTCGGGGTTGAATTTGCTGACGGTCAGATCCCCGTCCAGCCGGACCTCTTTCTTGGCGCCCACCTTCAGCTTCCCGACCAGAGCCTCGCCGGCAAATACGCGCAGCCGGGGCGCCTCGTCCGCGAAGAGGTCAAAGTGGTATAACCCGGTCCGTTCCAGGCGCACGTCCTGGTCTCCGGCGACGATCGTGATCGACCCGGCCTTGTCCAGCTCGTCAACCTCGATGACCGACGAACCGGCGTCCAAGCGCACCCGCACGTCGGTCAGCTTGCTGGACAGCATGGTCAACCGGCTGTCCTCGCCCAGGCGCAGGAACACCCCGGGGGTCAGGAGGATCTCGGCCCGGCCCTGCTCCGTTCGCAA
>JBGOUV010000132.1:0-15796 GCA_041477815.1 Terriglobia bacterium
CCCATGCAATACCTCACCTTCGAGGCCGTGATTCCCCCGGGCAACTACGGGGCCGGCCCCATGATGGTCTGGGATGCCGGAGCGTTCGAGCCTGAAGGCGCGCTCTCCGCCGCCGAGCAAGTCCAGCGAGGAGAGCTGAAGTTTCGTCTCCACGGATGCAAGCTCCGCGGCGGCTTTGTATTAGTGAAGACCAAGAGCGAGAAGGAGTGGCTCCTGCTCAAGCACCAGGACGAGTGGGCCGACCCCAACTTCGACATCGAGCGCCTGAACCGCTCGACGCTCACCACCCGCACCCTGGAGGAAATCGACGGCGGCGAGCCCCCACCGCCCGACGCCCCCATGCCCCGGCGGATCGAGCCGATGCTGGCCACACTCACCGACGCCCCCTTCTCCGATCCGAACTGGCTGTTCGAGTTGAAGTGGGACGGCATGCGCGCCATGACTCGCCTCGACCAAGGCCAGTGGGAGCTGTGGTCGCGGACCGGCCGCGACGCCCGCGCCCAGTTCCCCGAGTTGGACGTTCTGCCCGAACTGGTGGGCCCGAGCCAAGTCTTGCTCGACGGCGAGATTGTAGTCCTCAACTCCGACGGCCGCGCCGACTTCGAGCGCATGCAAAGCCGCATGCACACGGCCCATCCGTCGCCCGCTTTGCTCGAATCCAATCCCATCACCTATTACCTATTCGATATTCTCTACTGCGACGGCCTGGACCTGCGTCACGTGCCGCTGGCCCAGCGCAAGGAGTTCCTCCGCCAGGTGGTGGCGTGGCGGCCTCCCCTGCGCTACTCCGACCACGTCCTGGAGCACGGCCGCGAGCTCTACGAGCTGGCCCAGCAGCGCGAGATCGAAGGCATCGTTGGCAAGCGCCTGGACAGCCACTACGTCTCCACCCGCAGCCAGGACTGGCTGAAGCTCAAGATCACCCGCGAGGTGGACGCTGTCATCGGCGGCTACACCGCGGCCCGCGGCGGACAGCGCTTCGGAGCGCTCCTGGCCGGCCTCTACGACAACGGCCGCCTGTGCTTTGTCGGCGGCGTGGGTACTGGCTACACCCAAGAAACCCAGGAGCGCATCTGGGCGGAACTGGACGCCCGCCGCACCTACCAGTGCCCCTTCGCCGAGTACCCCAAGACTAAGGAGCAGTCGTTTTGGGTCCGGCCGGAGCTGGTGGCCCGCATCAAGTACGGCGAGTGGACCCACGAAACCCGCCTGCGCGCGCCGGTCTTTCTGGGCCTGCGCCCGGACCTGGACCCGCGCTCCTGCCGCCTGGAAATCGAGCGCGCCGCTCCCGCGCCGCCTCCGCAGTCGCGCCCCGTCTCCGCGGTGCCGGTCCTGCGCTCCTGGACCGAGGTCGAGGCGGAACTGGAATCCGGTCGCGCCGCCAACGTCGTCGTATCGGTCGAGGACCGCGAGTTTCGGCTTACCAACCTGAACAAGGTGTACTACCCCCAGCACGCCTTTACCAAGCGCCGCGTCCTAGCCTATTACTATAGGGTGGCCGACTACATCCTCCCGTTTCTCCGCAACCGCCCCATGGTCCTGCGCCGCACCCCCGACGGCATCACCGGCAATCAATTCTTCCAAAAGGACGCCGGCGACGACCTCCAACCCTGGATCGACACGGTCCAGATCCCCTCCGACCGCCGCAAAGACACCAACTACTTCCTGTGCAACGACCTCGCCGCCCTGCTGTTCCTGACCAACCTGGGTTGCATCGAGCATAACCCGTGGGCGTCGAGCGTCGGCTCCCTGGATCGCCCCGACTACCTGTTCTTCGATCTCGACCCGGTGGAAGGCACGGTGTACGACACCGTAGTCGAGGTAGCCGCCGGCATCCAGCAACTTCTGCTCCGAGTAAACCTCCAGGCCTTCCTGAAGATCTCCGGCGCCACCGGCTTCCACATGTGGGTCCCGGTCGAGCCGATTTACAGCTTCGAGCACGTCCGCACCTTCACCGAGATCGTAGCCCGCGTCATAGCCGCCCGCATGCCCGCCCAGGTCACGCTCGAGCGCAGCGTCGGCAAGCGCGACCAGGGCAAGGTATATATTGACTATTCCCAAAACGGCCAAGGCCGGCCGCTAACGGTGGTCTACAGCGCCCGCCCCTTCCCCGGCGCCCCAGCCTCGGCCCCGGTCAGCGCCGAGGAACTCCGGCCCGGCTTGAATCCGGCGGACTTTACGATTCTAACTTTGCCTGAGCGCCTGCAGCAGGTCGGTGACCTGTGGAAGGACTTCTGGGCGTCGCGGCAGCGGCTGGAGCCGGCGCTGGAGCGGCTGGGAGCGGAGCTGGCGGGTTCGGGCTGAGGTCAGCCCGACACTTCGAGAAAGGATGTTCTATTGTCGTGGTGGAAGGCGAGGAGGTCGGGGTGGAGACGGCGGAGGGCTGCTTCTATGGCCTCGGTAGAGCAGTTCCCAAGGCCGATCCAGATGACCTTGGGCGGGTGGCCATCTTGCGCGCTGCGGTGGCGGAAGTCTGAGTCCTTGGTGACGATGACAAAGTCATGCCGGGCGGCGTAGTCCCAGATCTGCTCGTCTGGTGCACTCTTCATGTCTGCGTCCCGAACGCGGACTGACTCGGGCCACAGATCGGCGAGCCGCCGAACCAGCCGGTAGTCCACGTTCTGGTCGAACAGAAGTTTCACGCGTGCAGCGTGACGAAGCGACGCTCGCGGCTCGCGGCGAAGGCCAGGCAGGCCTGGATGTCATCAGCAGTGAGGTCGGGGAAGCCTTCCAGGATCTCTTCCTGGGACATGCCGGAGGCGAGGTAGTCCAGGACATCATAGACCGTGATACGCATCCCACGGATGCAGGGCTTTCCCCCCATCTTGCCAGGTTCCATCGTAAGAAACTGTTTGTAGTCCACTTCTCGTCTCGTTCCTGTCCCGGACATACCGGGAGCTTAGCGGATGCCTCGTACCTTGTCAAGAGGCTCTTGTGAGTTAGATCGGAAGCCTTCTGATTTAACAATAGCACGGAGTAGCGCCTCCGGGCGAAAGGTCCATTGAAAACAAAGGAGATAGAAGCAAAAAGAGGTGTGACCGGAAAATACGCAAACGCCCGAATCCCCGCGCCAGAGCCTCAACGGGAAGCGGGGACCAGCGCCAGGAAGCGCTCTTCCGCGCGGATGGACTCCAGGTAGGGCAGGCGGCGGGCGAGGTCCCAATCGTGGAAGCCTTTTTGGACGGCGGCTTCCCAGGCGGTGAGGGCCTCTTCGGTATGTCCCTGGGCGGCGTGGAAGCAGGCGACGTAGAAGAGGGGGAGCGGGGCTTCGGGGGTTAGGGAAAGGGCGGTATCGAGCTCCTGCCGGACCTGGGGGTATTGGGCCTGACTAAGATAGAGCTCGGCTATGCCGAGGTGGGGAAGGAAGCTGTCGGGCATCAGGGTGAGGGCGCGCTGGAGGGCGGCGCCGGCCTCGGAGAGGCGACCGGCCAGCAGAAGACCGCCGGCAAGCTGGACGTAGGCCGAGCCTAGTTCGGGAGCGAAGCGGAGGGCTTCCTCGGCGTGCTCGCGGATCTGGTCAGGGTCGGGGGGCTGGCGATGGGCGTAGATCCACGACAGCGTGAGGTGGGTCCACGGATCGTGGGGGCGGATCTGGAGAGACTTTTGGGCGGTACCGAGGGCGTCGTCCCAGTGGCCCTGGCAGGCGCCGAAGATGGCCAGGGCCAGTTGGGTTTCGGGCAGGTCAGGGGCGACTTGCAGGGCTCGTTCCACCGCCAGGCCGGCTTGATCGAGGCGGGCGGGGTCGGAGCGGAGGTACCGGTAGTGATAGGCATGAGCCTGCGCGAGCAAGGCGTAGGCGGCGGCGTGGTTGGGGTCGAGCTCCAGGGCTTTGGTCAGCATCTGGAGCGAAAGGTCGAAGGAGAAAGCGGCGAGATGCGCGCGGCCTCGCAGATAGTAGTCATAGGCTTCAGGGATCGGCCGCTCCTGCGACTCGGACCAGACCGTGGCCCCGGTAGTGCTGTCGAGGAGCTGGACGCTGAGGCGCCCGCGGCCGGCCTCGCGCTGAACGCTCCCCTGGAGGAGCAGGTCGGCGCCGAGCTGACGGGCGGCGTCGCGAGGATCGCGGGTGGCGCGGGGGAGGTGGGAGAGGACGGAAAGGTTCTGCAGGAGGGCGATACGGGCCGCCGTCTCGTCGGTCATGGCATCGGCGAAGTAGGCCGTGTCACGGCTGCCGCCGGCATTTTCGAAAGGGAATACCACAACCGTGCGGCGAGGTTGGACGCGGGGCGGGGGGGCCGGTTGGGAACGCAGGGAGCGGAGGCCCCAGACGGCGGCCGCCCCCAGCAGCAGTATGACGAGTACCGCCAGCGGGAGGATCCAGCGGGGCAGACGCGGCTGGACGGGGCTGGGCATGTGGCCCCGCCGTTATCCTGCCCGGAAGACTTCCTTCATGCGGCGGACCACCTGCCTCTCGTCACCGGGCTCGCCCAGAAAGAAAACGAAGACCACGCCCTGAGGCTTGTTGCGGAGCAGGGCGATGCGGGGCTCGCCCGCCAGCAACTGCCGCTCGCATTCGTCGCCCGTGATGCCGAGCTTCTGCTCGTCCCACTGCACGACGATCTGCTGCGCGCGGCGACTCTTCTCGTAGGGGGCCAGCGTGATATCGAGGCCGCGGATCTTCTTCAACTCGCGCACCGCGTATTCGGCTTGCTCGCGGTTCTGCTTGCTGATCGCCTCGAAGTCGAGTTTCGAGTATTTCTCGGCGGCGAGCCAGACGCCGATCATCTCCTCGCGGCCGACCTTCATGGGCCGGCCCAGGGCGTCCTCGTTCGGGCTGGAGTTGAGCAGAGCCGCCTGGATCAGGTCCCGCCGCCCGGCCAGGATACCCGAGCATTGCGGGCCGCGCATGTGCTTGCCGCCGGAGATGCAGATCAGGTCCACGCCCAGGGCCGCCAGCTTTTGCAGGTTGTCCCAGGGCGGCAGCAGGTTCGCCGCATCCACCATCACCGGGAATCCGGCCTGTTTACCGGCGGCCAGGCAATAGGCAAGTGACACGCCGGACTCGTCGTCCGCCCGCCCGAAGGCGCCGAGATGGTAGAGCATCGCCGTACGCTCGCTGATGGCGGCCTGGAGCTGGTCCTTGGTCTCCACCTCCACCAGCTTCACCCCGGTATTGCGGATGGCGTGATCGAAGTTGTTGCGATGCCTCTTCTGGATAATCACTTCGGATTTCATGCCGGTCAGATCCGGCAACCGGCGCACGCGCTCCTCATCCGTGCCGGTAAGGGCCGCGCACGTGCCCAGCGTAATCGCGCCGGCGGCGCCCGTAGTAACCATGGCCGCCTCGCTGCCGATGAGCTTGGAAAGCCGCTCGCCGATCTTTTCCTGCAACTCTGCGAGGAACACGAAGCTCTGTGAGGCCTCGGCCATGGCCGCATGCAGTTCGGGCCATTCCTTGGAGGCGCCGACCACGGTCCACGCGCCCTTGCAGTTGATCACCGGGCGCACGCCCAACTCTTCATAGATGCCGCGAGGCCGCCTGGTGGCTGCCGGCAGCTTGGAAAAGGGCCACCAGCCCAGCAGTCCGTGCAGAAGTCCGCGCCGCGTCGTATTCATGCCGCACATGGTAGCACGGGTGCCCGGGCCTGAGTCCTGTTGACCCCATGACCCCGTGGGGGCATAATAGAAGCAGGAGGGCTCAAGATGGCCGACTTGAAGATCCGTAAGCTCCCCGACTGGGTGGTGGCCGTGCATAAGTCGCGGGCCAAGCATGCCGGACGAAGCCTGGAGGAACAGCTCCGGGTCCTCTTGACGGAAGAGGCGCAAGGGCCCCAGGAGGATTTGCGGCGAGAGATTAGCGCCTTCCGCAAGCGGATGGGCCGGAAGTACGGAAGGCTATCGGATAGCGTGACCGGTATCCGCAAGGATCGTGAGGCTCGCGGGTGACGGTGGTCGACGCCAGCGTGGCAGTGAAGTGGTTCTTTCCCGAACCGGGTGCGGAAGCATCCCGGGAGCTGCTGTCGAGCGGCGAAGGGCTGGCGGGACCGGCCCTCCTCCGCGTAGAGGTCACCGCGGCCATCACACGAAAGGTTCGCCTGCACGAGATTCAAGCCGCCGAAGCCAAGCGGGCCATCGGGTTATGGTTCCGCGCTATCGCTGATGGTGTAGTGGCTCTGATGCCGGACGAAGTGGACCTGCCGAAAGCCGTAGAACTGGCCCTCCAAGTGAGGCATCCGTTACAGGACTGTCTGTACCTGGCCCTCGCCGAGCGACTCGGAACCTTCCTGGTCACGGCGGATCCGAAGTTTGCCGGCCGAGCCTCTGCGGTTTACTCGAAGGTCCATTTGGTGCCGGCGGAGTGACTGTGTGAGCCAGTTGAATGAAATGCCGGTCTCACGCCAAGACGCCCGGGACGCCAAGAAAACCCTATTTGCTTTCTTTGCGCGTTGGCGCGAAATGTCCCGGCTGGCAGCCAAACCTACCTCCTCTGCCGCGGCTGCTTGGCCTGCATCTCCTGGAACGCCTTCAACTCGCGCTCGGCGTCTTCCTTGCGCCCCAGCTTCGCGTAGACCTGGCCCAGCAGGTACCGCGGCTCGGTGTAGTTCGGATCCAGCTCCACCGAACGTTGCAGCCATTTCAAGGCCGTTTCCGGTTTGTCCAAGCGGGCCAGCGCCTTGCCGGCCAGGTAGAAATTGCGTGCGGACTCCGGATTCCGCTGCGCCGCCTCGGCGGCCAGTTGGAAGGCGTTCTCGTTTTCGTCGCGCTTCAGCAGGAGATTGGCGAGGTTGGCGTAGGGCCAGCCATACTCGGGGTGGTCCTTGTGAACCAGGTCGAGGGCCCTCTTGTAGTTTTGGATGGCTAGCGCGTCCTGGCTGAGGGCCTCGTAGCAGAGGCCGAGGTTGTCGTAGGCCTTGTAGGAATTGGGGTTGAGCTGGAGGACACGCTTGAGCTGGCCGATGGCCGGATAGAAACGGTTGAGCTGGTAGTAGATACGACCCAGCTGGTAACTGGCCTCTTCGTTCTTGGGATCGAGCTGGAGGAGCTGGATGAAGGCGTCGACGGCTTCCTGGTCCCGGCCTTGCAGGTAATGCAGGTTGGCCTGGATCAACAAGGCGGCGGTGTTCTTGGGATTAACTTCGCGCAGCCGCTGCAGGGTCTTCTGGCAGGGGTCGAATTGCTGGGCCATCAATTGGGTATTGGCCATCAGAAGAAGTCCCGCCTCCGACCTGGGATCCACGGACAAGAAGCGGCGCGCGGCGCGCAGGGCGTCGTCAAACTCGCGGTTCGCGGCCAGGGCCTGGGCCAGCTCCAGCAGAATGCCGGGCTGCTGCGGGCAGGAATCCACGGCCAGCCGAAACTGCCGGGCGGCGGCGTCCGGCTGATGCTGGGCCAAAAGACGCCGGCCGCCTTCGACCAGCTCAGGGTCGCAGGCGGCCAGCAGCAGCAGAGCAGCGGTGATCACATACTTAGAACGTCACGCGCGCCGACAGCTCGATGTTCCGGCCGCCCCTCTGTTGCCCGGTGATCTGGCCGAAGAACGGGCTCGATAAATCGGTCACCGGATCGCCGCGCCCGACGCGATTGAAGGGGTTCAGGAAGACGCCCCGAATCTCCAGGGTCCGCTGCTCGTCGACGTGGAACAACTTCCAGATTCCCAGGTCCTCGCCGAGGTTGTACGGACCGCGAATGTTCGGCAGGATCGGTCCCAGGGTCCCCAGCCGGGCAATCTGGTTCCGGCCGCCCGGGCTCACCGGCGGCGGCGCAAACGCAGCCTTGTTCAGGTAGGGTATGCCTCCCGTAAACCCTCGGAAGCTGATCGGCGCGTCGGGGTTGATGATAATCTGCTGTCCGGGCACCTGGTCCAGCCGCGCCGCTCCCAGAGGAGAGGTTTGGGGGCCGCCGCTAATCGACAGCGGCGTCCCGGAGCGAGCTTGGTGATTTCCGGTGATCTGCCAGCCGCCGAGGATCTTGCCGGGCAGCCCTTGCAGGTTGATCAGCTTGTTCGGACCGATGGGCAGCTCGTAGATCCACGTCAGCTTGAGGAACTGCGGGTAGTTGAAGCGCGTAATGCCTCGTTCCAGTCCCCGGTTGAACACGTCCGCCGGCGTAATGGCGTCGAGAGCGCTGGCATCGAGGCCGATGGTCTTGGACCAGGTATACGCCGCCAGGACCGCCAGGCCCTTCGTGAAGTGACGCGTCACCTGCAACTGCAGTGCGTTGTAGTTCGAATTACCGAAATACGCGAATACGCTATTGTTAATGCCCGTGAATTGCGGGTAGGGCCGAAGAGCCTGGAGCACCGTACCGGTGAAACCGGGGAACGGTTGAGGCACCCCGGAAGCCGCCGTCCAGGGATCGCTGAGGACCTGGCCCATAGACAGGATGCTCGCCGGTAGGGCGTCCAGGTTATCCAGGCCGGGCGCCTCCAGGCGCGTGCCCTTGTTGCCGACATAATTCAACTCCATCACGAACGCCCGCGGCAGCTCGTACTGGAAGCCGAGAGTCCAGTTCTGCACGTAGGCCAGGCGATTGGAGTCCGGCGCAATGTAGGTAACGCCCTGGCCGTTGGAGAGCGTCGGGCTCTTGTTGGGCAGCGTGGCTTGGAAGCTGGGGAACGGATCCTTCAGGAACATCACCGGCTGCTCGGCAAACTGCAACGGCACAGTGTTGGAGTTGACGTTGATCGAGCCGTTGTACCCGTTGGTGCCGGGGAAACCAAACCCATTGCTGATAGGCGGAGTGTTGTTGATGCCGTAGCCGCCTCGCATCACCAGCTTCTTGGTCCAGGCGTACGCGAACCCGAACTTAGGCGACATCTGGAACCAGTAGCGGTCCTGGAAGCTGCTGCGCCCCAGGTCCTCCAGGAACACCAGGGCTCCCAGTCGATTGCCCGCAGCCGCGTTCGCCTTGCCGAAGTCGAGCGCTGATTGGCGCTGGGCTACTTCGGTCAAGCCACCGATGGTCTCCCACCGCAGGCCTACATTGAGGGTCAACTTGCGGTTGACCTTCCAGTCATCCATGAAGTAGAAGCCCGTGGACCGCCAACGGTGGCCGAAGTACGACGCGACGACATTTCGATTCGCGGTGGATACCGATCCGAGCAGGAAACTGGCGAAAGAGTGACCCGTCTGGTTGGTGAACCCGGGCTGCGCCGTCTGGTTGGGCGAGAAGTTGAAGGTCCCTGATTCGTTGCCGCGGCCGCGCGAGTTGTAGTAGTAGCGGCGCTGTTCGAAGCCCAGCTTGAAGTTGTGGGCCCCCCGGATGATCGTCATGTCATCCTGGATAATGGTGCTGCCGTTGTAACTGCCTCCGGCGTTGGTGGAGCCCAACCTGCCGCCCCCTCCGATGCCGCCCCCCTGGTACGGCTGACCTCCGAATAGCAGTGCGGGGAAGTGCGTCCCAGGGACGTTCTGCACACCGATCTTCGACGGCCAGTCCTGATCGATGTACACGCTTTGGTTCAGGTTGCCGAAGCGGTTGTAGCCCACCGCCGTGTGATTCAGGACCGTCGGCTTCACCGTCCAGTCATAGGCCAGACGGGCCAAGGTCCCCGGAGTCTCCTGCCACTGGTACACATTGGTCGGCGTGCCCGGCGGGATGCCCCAGCGCCCGCCCGGAGAGTTGTTCCGGGCCCGGAAGTTGCGGTTGAACAGCCCCGACAAACGATGCCCGGCGTTAATCTGATGGTCTCCTTTAAACGTCAGCATCGTTTCGCCGAACACCGGGCTGCTGGTGCCGATCTGGGGGATATTGTTAAGCATGGTGTCGACCGACGGATCGGTGATCGGCGCCAGGTCCAGAACCTTCCGCGACACGGGGTCGAAACGGGACTGGGGAATGATGTTGTTCGGGAAGATGGTGCGGGTAAAGCGGCCGCCCACGTTGGCCGCGCTGGTGGGATCGTAGATGGCGCCGAACCGCACCGGCTGGGTGTTGGCGTCCGTCCCGATCATAGTCCCCGACTGGGCGTTGCCGGTAAAGGCGGGGCTGAACAGCCGCGAGAAATCGCCGCGCTTGAAGTCGACCACCGGCAGCGTGCTGAAAGTCGTGGAAACGAAGTTCCGCACCCGCGTGCGTTCCAGGTTATGGAAGAAGAAGGTCCGGTTGCGGCCGTCGTACACCTTGGGTAAGTAGATAGGTCCGCCGACGGTGTAGCCGTAGTTGTCCTGCTTGAAGGGCTGGCGCTTGATGTTGTTGGCGTTGTTGTTGTAGCCGTTGGCGCGCAGGGCGTCGTTCTGGATGTAGAAGTACCCGCTGCCGTGCAGCTCGTTGGTGCCGCTCTTGGTGACGAAGTTGGCGACGGAGGTTTGGCCGCCCGAATAATTGGCGCCCACCACACCGGTCTGCAGCTTGAACTCGCTGACGGAGTCGGCGCTGGGGCTGAACTCGTTGTTGCTGCCGCCCTGCAGGTCCATGCGGCCGAGCGAAATGCCTTCGATCAGGATCTCGTGGGAATAGAACTGCCCGCCATTGATGGATCCCTCGAAGGTGCCGCCGACGGTGCCGGGCAGGCTGGTGAAGATGAATTGCTGAATCTGGCGGCGCCCGTCTCCGACGGTGATGGGCCAGGTATCAAACTCTTTCTTGCTCACGTAGTTGCCGATTTCGGAGTTGCTGGTTTCGAGCAGGGGCGGATCGCTCGACACGGTGATCTGCTCGGTGACGGCCCCGACTTGCAGCGTAAAGTCCACGGTGAGGGTTTGAGCGACGCGGAGGATGACGTTTTCGCGGACCGCGCCCTGGAAGCCCGTCTTCGACGCCGAAAGCTTATAGATGCCGGGGGCCAGGTAGGGCAGGCGGTAAACGCCGGCGTCCGTGGTAGCGGCGTGAGCCTCGACGTTGGTTTCGATGTTAGACGCGGTGATGGCGGCGCCGGGCACCACCGACCCGGAGACGTCGGTCACGATCCCGTTGAGAGTGCCGCGCTCGCCCTGCGCCCAGAGAGACACCAGGGTGGCCAGAACCATCAGGCCATAAATTAAGCCCTTCTTCATTCGTTTCCTCCTTCAGGAAGCCCCTGCTAGTAAGAAGTGTAGTTACCCCGAGAGGGGAAGTCAAGGAAAAGTACTGGCATTCTATCAAGATCGAACGAGCGGTACTGTTTAAAAATGTAACCACGCGCCTAGTGGTCACGACGCCGGAGCTGCTCTCGCGGCACTTGGCCCGGCGGCAGGTGCGGGAATTGTTCGACCTCGGGCTTTCACCCGACAACGTGCCACTGGTGTTGTCCCGCGCCGATGGCAAGAATGCCTGCAAGCGCCAGGGAGGTGGCCAAGCTGGTCGGGCTGCCGGTAGCCTGGACGCTGTGCAACGACTACCACCTCGTGTCGCGAGCCTCGCAGGACGGGGAACTGGTCGCGCCGAAGTCGGAGATGGGCCGCCAGTTCCAGGGCCTGGCGCGCCACCTCCTGGCCGTCACCGAGCGGCCCAAGCCCGAGACAAGCTGGAAGGCAGGGCTGAAAGACCTTTTGCCTGCGCCGGGTCGCAGGCGCCTGCGCGGTAGGGCTCATCACTAGATAAGCGAAGGGTCCAGGACCCGCAGGCGGCTGAAGTAAGCGCGATAGAAGCCGCGATCCCGGCTCAGGAGTCGATCCGCCTGAGCGAGCGTATGCGCGGCGATCAAGAAATCCGCTACCACGCGCTCTCGTTTTCCTCCGCGAGCGCGATAGGCTTTCCACGCCGTGGCCGCCGCCAGAGCGGTTGGAAGGTCAATACCATTGAACTCAACACCAAGGTTCTTCATGGCCGCCTCGGCCGCGGCTTCCGAGGGGAAGAAGCTGCCCACTTCCGCCCAAACCACCTCGCACGCTATCAGCCGTCCCTCCGCCAGGCACCTCCGTAGCGCCTCCTTGGACCTGGGGCCGAACACCAGATCGGCAGTGAAGATATCCAGAAGCACGCTACTATCGACGGCGGTAGTCATACCGCATCCGGCGCTCCCCGCAGCGCGCGGAGCAGGGACTTGGTCGAACGCCCCGGCTTCAAAATGCCATACACCCGTTCCACTGGGTCCGCCGCGGCCGCTTTGGTGGCCACCAACCGCCCCCGCTCCTCGCGGAAGTCCAGGACCTGGCCGGAGCGAAGCCCCAGCCGGTCTCGCAGAGCCTTCGGGATGGTAACCTGCCCTTTCTCCGAGACGATGGATTTCATACTTTCAGAGTAGGAATAACTACCCAATCTGTCAAGTGAGCCCTCCCCTCCTGTTCAAAATATTGCGGTTGACACCGGGAAGAGCAAGCGGTAGGCTGACAGGCAGCCTTTAGGGACAAGTATTCAAGGGGGTGCTGATCATGAGGAATGCAAAGACATTGCTGCTGGCGACCCTGTTCTGCGCGGGAACCGTACACGCCCAGACCACCTTCGCCACCATCACCGGAGCGGTGACCGATCCGACCGGAGCGCTGGTCCCCAGCATTACCGTGACCGCCACCCACACCGCCACCAACATCACCACCACTACTCAGTCCAATGACGCGGGCGTGTACACGCTGGCCCAGCTCAAGGAGGGGGAGTACACTTTGCGCGCGAAGGGCGCAGGCTTCCGCGAGTACGTGGCCCAAAACATTGTGCTGGCGTCGCGGGACTACCGCCGCGTGGATGTCCGGCTGGAAGTCGGAGCGGTGGAAACCGTCGTCGAAGTCAGTGGCGGGGCCACGCTGATCGAAACCGAGACGGCGCGCATCGCCGATACCAAGACGGCGGACCTCATGAAGACCATCCCGTTGAACACGCGGTCCATCTGGGCCTTCTTGTCGCTCTCGCCCGGGGTGCTGCAGGCCGGCAGCGGCTCTTCCACCATCCGGTTTGCGGGCAGCCGCGGCAACCAGTCGCATTGGGCCATCGACGGCACCACCATGAGCGACGGGGTGGACGAAACGCAGCTCGGGCCCCTGGCCAACTATATCGAGTGGATTCAAGAGCTCAAGATCGATATCTCCAACAATACCGCCGAATTCGGCACCATCGGGCAGGTCACCAGCATCTCCAAGTCTGGTTCGAACCAGCTTCACGGCAACGCCTATGACTTCTACCAGACCCCCTGGTTCCGGGCGCGCAACCCGTTCGCCCTGGTGCGCACCACGGGCATCAACCACGGGCCGGGGGCCACCGTCGGCGGGCCGGTGTATCTGCCCAAGATTTACAACGGCAAGGACAAGTCGTTCTTCTTTTTCGCGTTTGAGACGTCCAAGGGGAGCGCCACGTCGCAGTTACTGAACCCGACCGTGCCGCTCGCTCCCTGGCGGCAGGGCGACTTTTCCGGAGAGCGTGGCCTCACCCTGCGGGATCCCTCCACCGGGCAGCCGTTCGGCGGCAACCGCATCCCGGCGTCTCGGCTCAACGCCACCTCGCTGAAGTTCCAGGACCGCTTCTACCCGCTCCCGAACTTCGGCGATACGACTACGCTGGTGAGCCAGAACTACCGCGAAAACAAGCTCCGCGAGCGCGATCCTTCCACCAACGTCACCGTGCGGGGCGACCACCGGTTCTCGGAGAGCGACTCCATGTTCGGGCGCTTCAGCTACCAGCGCGGCTACAACCGGCCCTACGAGGGCAATCTGCCCACCATCGGGCAACTGTTCCAGCGGCGCGACAACCGGGCTATGTCGCTCGCCTATACACATACCTTCTCGGCGACCAAGCTCAACGAATTCCGCTATGGGTTCGGCCTGAACAGCAATCCCATCGTCCCGCCGCTCAACGGCCCCAAAACGGTGCAGGAACTGGGGCTGGTGGGGCTGGTGCCGGACCTGCCCGACCTGCCGGGGCTGCCTAAAATCGGTTTTTCAGGCCTCGGGCTCCAAGGGATCGCCCAGTCCGACTTCCGGAACCCGGGATTCCGGAACTTCCTGCAGGAGTTTCAGGACCACTTTAGCTGGTTCCGGGGCAAGCACAATCTGAAGATCGGCGGGATGGTCACCAGGGTCGAGTACGACGACCGCCAGGCGAACGCGAGTCTGTTCGGCAACTTGACGTTCTCCAACCGCTTCACCAACCAGCCCTACGGCGACTTTCTGCTGGGGATTCCCACCACGGTGTCGCGGGCGTTCACGCCGGTGCGCGTGGACCGGCTGCGTTACCAGTATGACTCCTTCCTAGCCGACGATTTCAAGGTGAATTCCAAACTGACCGTGAACGTGGGCCTGCGCTACGAATTTCACCCGGTCTGGACGGAGGAAGCCGGACTGGGAGCCATGTTCGACATCGGCTCGGGAAAAATCGTGGTGCAAGATGGGTCGCTCTCGAAGGTCAGTCCGCTCATGCCGCGGGGTTTTGTGGACGTGGTTGAAGCCAAGACGCTGGGACTGCCGGGAAAAACGCTCATCCGAAACGACAAGAACGACTTCGCCCCGCGCCTGGGGGTCGCCTGGCGGCCCTGGGGGAACCGCACGGTGTTTCGCTCGGGATTCGGAATCTACTTCGACGTGGTGCCGCGCACCTTGACCCACGGAGGCGTCCCCTTCGTCATCAACGAGCCGGCCTTCACCAATCCCACCGACAACCCGACGGTCGTATTTCCGCGCGTGTTCCCGGGCACCGGATCCGGCGGCATTACCACGGTGGGACTCCCCACGGCGGCCAATACGAACCTGAGCATCCCCTACAGCATGCAGTACAATTTCACGATCGAGCACACCCGGTTCGACACGGGGTTCCGGATTTCGTACGTCGGAACCAACACCCGGCAGGGCGACTGGGCCTACGACATCAACCAGCCCGTTCCCGACACCCGCCCGTACGTCGATAAGCCCCGCATGTTCCCGCAGTATCCGGGGATCAATTACTTCACCAACGGGGCCGGGCACCAGTATCACAGCCTGACCCTGGAGGCGGAGCGGCAGATGGCCAAGGGGTTGTACTTCCAGTCCTCGTGGACGTGGGCCCGGGACATCGGCGACCTCAATCGCGGCGCGACGCCCGAAAACGCCTTCGATCGGCAGCGCGAGCGCGCGGTGTGGGAAGACATTCCGACCCACCGCGTCACCAACAACTGGGTGTACCAGTTGCCGTTCGGACGGGGCCGCCACTGGCTGCGCAACACCAGCCGGACGCTGAACCTGGCCGCCGGAGGCTGGGAAGTCAGCGGCATCTATAGTTTGTATTCCGGGCAGTTCCTGACCCCGGCCTGGACCGGGAACGACCCCACCGGCATCGCCTTCACCACCAGCCGGACGCCGGCGCAGGTGACCCGGCGGCCCGAGCATCTGCACGACGCCAACCTCTCCGGCGACCAGCGCCTGGTGAACCGCTGGTTCGACGCCGGAGCCTTCGCCGCTCCGGCGGCGGGGCAATTTGGTTCCGCGGCCAAGGGTGTGATCAAGGGACCCGGCGTCAACGTGTGGCATGTCGGTTTCATCAAGAACTTCCAGTTCGCCGACCGCGGGCCCCGCTTGCGGTGGGAGCTCACCGCCACCAACTTCTTCAACCACCCGAACTACAGCAACCCGGCTACCAACATCAGCACGCTGGCGCAGGTGGGCGTGATCAGCGGCGTGGGCGGTGTGAACGGGGCGTCGACCGGAGATCAGCCCGGCCAGCGCTCGTTCCGGATGGGGATGCGGGTGGAGTGGTAAGGGCTGCTGTCTCGTATTAGGGAGCGCAAACACGGTCTCGGAAGTCGTCCGGGGGGTTCGGTACGACGATGCGGCCGGCTGCGTCGATTTTCAATCTCATACCATCTGGTATGGCAGATGGCAGCGATCCTGGCAAGAGAAATGGGGCTCTGCGCAGGAATCTGTGGAAGTGGCCGGATTGATTGGATTTTATCGACGGGGTGGTTCAGGCTAGACTCGTAAGTTGCCTAGCGACAACGAGTTCACCAAGATTCTGAGTTGGCCGGGTTACCGGGTGTATCGAC
>JBGOUV010000356.1:0-7385 GCA_041477815.1 Terriglobia bacterium
GGATGCTTGGAGTACCGCTCCAGGCTGGCCGCCAGCCCAAGAACTTCCGCCTCCGCGAACCCGGGCGCGCAGAGGACCTCCGTCAGCGCCGGCTTTCCGTAGGTCAGGGTCCCGGTCTTGTCGAAGATGAGCGTACGGCAGGTGGTGATCTGCTCCAGCACCGCCGAGTTCTTGATGATAATGCCGCGCCGGGCGGAAAGGGAGATGGCGCCGATGACGGCCACCGGAATCGCGATCAGCAGCGGGCAGGGCGTAGCAATTACCAGCACCGCCAGAAAGCGCAGCGGGTCGCCGCTGAGCAGCCAGCCAAGACCCGCCACCGCCAAGGCCGCCGGAGTGTACCAGGCGCCCAGCCGGTCCCCCAGGCGCCGCAGGCGCGGGCGCTTTTGCTCGGACTCCCGCATGACCTGCATGATCTTCGCGTAGCGCGAATCCACGGCGAGTTTCCCGGCCTGAATGGTCAGGGCCGCCTCTCCATTGATGGCGCCGGAGAGGACGCGCGAGCCGGGCGTCTTGGAGATCTCAAACGGCTCGCCGGTGAGATAAGCCTCATCCATCGTTCCGTGGCCTTCGATTACCGCGCCGTCCACCGGGCAGATCTCGTGCGGGTACACGATCACCACGTCGCCGATGGCGAGCGCGCTCAAGGGCACGTCGTCGACGCGGGAGTCCCGCCGGCGGTGCGCCGTCTGCGGCATGCGCCGGGCCAGCGCCTCCAGCACCGAGGAAGCCCGGCGAGTGGCGTATTGTTCCAGCGCCGTGCCGCCTGACAGCATCAACACTACAATGGATCCCACCAGGTACTGTCCCAGCAGGATCGAGACGACGATGGACACGCCGGCCAGCAGGTCGGAGCCGAACTCGCGGTCCAGCAGCCTCCGGGCCAGGCCCAGCAGGAGCGGCCCTCCCCCCAGCAGCAGCGTCGCGTACAACGGCGCCCGCCACGCCGCCGGCGGCGCGTGAAAGACATACCGGAGAAACAGATGAAGCAGGATCCCGGCTAGGGCCAGCACCGCGATGTACGTGTCTTTGCGATCGGAGGTCAGCCGGCCCAGGCTCATCTTGCTATTGTGGCTCACGCGCCGAGCCGCGACCGTCAGGGAGCAGTGGGCTCGGACACACGAAGAAACCGCTCCCTTACGGTCGCGGCTCGGTGCTGCCACCAGGCCCGGTGGTTTGTCGCAGCAGCGCCATCAGGATTAGGACCAGGCCAAAGGTGCACACTATGGTCGCACCGGTTGGCAGATCGACCTTGAGGGACAAATACACTCCCAGAGCGGAGACCACCGCTCCCATGCTCCATCCGATGGCCAACCGTGGGCCGATCCGTTGGGCGTAGAGCATCGCGCCTACCGAAGGGACGATCAGGTAGCAGAACACGAGGAGCACGCCGGCGATCCCCACCGAAGACGTGACCACGAAGCCGAAGGAGGCGTAGAAGAGGAAATCCCAGAGGCGCACGGAAACGCCCCGCGCTTCGGCTGATTTCGGATCCATCGAGATCAGCAGGAAGTTGTTCCGGAACACGTAATGGAACAGCCCGATGGCCCCGTACAGCGCGGCCGTCTTGGCCACTTCCGGCCAGGAAACGGTGAGGATGTTGCCTACCAGCATCTCCTTGAGATGCTCGGTCTGGGCCTCCGATTTGCTCATCGCCAGAATCGCCGCCGCCGAGGCCACTGCGTAGGAGATGCCGATGATGGCTTCCTGCGGGATGCGGGCCCGGTGCCCGCGGATGGTCGAGAACACCAGGGCGCCGAGGAAGGTGGACGCCAGGCTGACCCAATAGGCGGCCCGGCTGTGGGGATCGAGCCCGCCCAGCGCCGCCAGCGTGGTGCCCAGCGCGGCGATCTGCGCCAGCGCCAGGTCTACGAAGATGACGCCCCGCTCTACGACGTGCAGCCCCAGGTAGGCGTGGATCCCGGTGAGAATCAGACTCGCCACGAACGGCGCGGCCAGAAATGCCAGGGAGTCGTTCATTTCACCCGCGCCAGGACGGCAGTCAACAGTCGAACGTCGTAATCGAAAAGCTGGAAGTAATCCTTCACTTCCTTTACCCCGCCGACCGACGGCAACAGCACCGCTACCTCACCGCCCGTCTGCTGGGCGACCGAATTGGGAGTGCGCAAATCAAAGTAAGGTTCCACCAGGATCACCTTGATACCCTCTCGCTTCATCCGACCGATCAGATCCAGCGTGTGGCTGGGCGTGGGCGGGATGCCGGGCTTGGGCTCCACGTAGTCCACCACCTCCAGGCCGAAGCGCTTGGCAAAGTTCGGCCAAGAGCGGTGGTAGGTCACCACCTTGCGGCCCCGGTAGGGAGCCATTTGCTGATCCCAGCGCTTCTCGGCTTCCTGCAGGCGCCGGTCAAAGTCGTTGTAACGCTGCACGAAGAACGCGGCGTCGGCGGGGCGGATTTGTCCGAGCCGCTCGGCGATGGCTTTGGCGATACGCCGCCCGTTGGCCGGGTCCAGCCAATAGTGAGGGTTGCCCGTGGGATGGACGTCGCCCATAGCCCGGGTCACCGGCCCGGTCGGCAGGTCCAGGACCTCACAGGTAACCGACGCATCCAGGTGCCCGGAACCGCCGGCTTGAATCTTCGAATTCCGGCTTTGGGTGATCAGGGGCGGCAGCCAGCCGATTTCCAGTTCGCGCCCCACCACCACCAGCAGATCGGTCTTTTGCAGCTTCAACAGGAAGCTCGGCTTGGGCTCCACGTAGTGCGGATCCTGATATCCCCGCGCCATGGAGTCGACCTCGACGCGATCGCCTCCCACCTCTCGGGCCAGGGCGGCGAGGTCCTCGGTGGTGGTGGCCACACTCACCCGGTTGGCGGCTCCGAGCGTCGCGGCCAGCCCCAGCGTGAGCAGAACTTCAGAACGGATGAGCACCATGGGCTCCGATCGAATACTGGAATTGGAACAAGAACTCGTTCGCCGTCAGCCGCTCGGCGTAATGCGTGCGGCGGAGCTGCCCGCGGATCTGGCTGAACTCGCTCGGCCGGTAGGTGAACACAATCGACCCGCCGGTGTCCTGGAGCCCCGAATCGAGAAGCCGCTCCGAGCGGTCGAAGCGCCCGCCGGCGAACCAGCGGCGTCCCAGCTGGTATTCGCCCGATACATAGTAGCCGAAGGGCTGGGAAACCTCTCCCGGCAGACGGCTGTGGCCCCAGACCATCTCGGTCCGGGCGAGGAAAGACCGGTAGATCGCCCGCCGCAGCGGCTTCCAGCGCAGCGTAGCGTCCAGACCGTAGAGTTGGGTCACCAACTCCGGCCCGGCCGGGCTATGGCCGCGCGCATACGAGGCGCCCAGGTCCAGGTTGGTCGACTCCGCGAGATCCCGGTACCCTCGCAGGTGTCCAACCATCCCGACGTCGCGGCGGCGATAGGACTGAAACACGCCCTCCGAATCGCCCCGGAACAGTTGCGCGGTCGCCTCCAGGAAGACCTGCCGAGGCGCGGGTAGGATGCGGCTGAGCGACAGGCCGGCGTCGCTGATGCCCTCTTCCCCGCCCAGCAGGTTCTGCGTCATCAGAGGCCGGTCGATCCAGGGCACGTTGTGGCTATGGAGGGTATTGACCTTCCCGAACCCCGCCCGCATCTTGCCCACCCGCGCCTGGAGCCCACCCGGGAGGGAGGTGAGGGTGAGGTAGCCTTCTTCCAGGTTCACGCCCTTCTCGCCGAAACTCAGGAAGAAATCCGCCCGGGCGTAGGGATCCACAATGGCCTGCAAGGACACCTCGGCCTCGCTCATTTCGAGAGCCGGAATGGCGCGCGGCCCTCCGTTTCCCGCGGCCCCCACGAAGGTGCCGATCGCGGCCATGTCCGGGTTGAAGACCTTGGACCCCGCTGTCGCCACAGGGGAAGACACCAGCGGCTCGGCCGACTGCGCCTGCGGCTCGGTGGAAACGGTCACCGGCGCCGCGGCTTCCGGCCGGCCTTTGAGGGCCTGTACCTCCGACTCCAGGGACTGAATCCGCTGTTCCATGGCTTTCATTCGGGCCAGAAGCTCTGCCGTATCCTGGGCCACAAGCCGGGAAGCGATCAAAACCCCTGCCAAAAAGATCCGCTTGCGTAGCATACCTCAAAAGTAGCTCAAATAGCGCTGACGCGCATCAACCAGGGAAAGTTACGGAACGAAGACGGACAATCCGGGTCAAGCGGAGGGGCGATGACGCCGCCCCGTGGGAGGAAACCCATCAGGGCGGCGAAGGAACGCGAATCGACGCGAAGGATCATGTCTTTCATTCGTGTCCATTCGCGACTGACGATTCTTTCACTCGACTCTCACCGCTCTTTCATCATCCTGTAACTTCCCGCTGTTAGGTTAGAGCTTAGTGCCGTAACTCTCCGGCCTGTGTGGTAACAGGTCGTATGAACACGTGCTATCTAGGCGCCTATGGGTTCAAAACCTCTCTGGATCTTATGAAAGTACAATTCGCTACGTCTTACATCGCAGTACTATTGGCTTCCCTGGTCGTGGTGTACGCCCAGACTGACCAAGCCCGCCTCGCCGGCTCGGTCACGGACACCAGCGGCGCGATTATCCCCGGCGCCACTATCCAGGTGAAGAGCCAAAAAACCGGCCTCGAGCGCGTGGCCACCGCCAACGACCGGGGCTACTACGTCGTCACCAATCTATTGCCGGACCAGTACCATGTCATTGGCGAGGGTCAGGGCCTGGGCCCGACCGAATACACGGATATCGCCCTGGGCATCGGCCAGGAACGCATCCTCAACCTGATCCTGCAACCCGCCGCGCTCCAGCAGGAAGTGAACGTCTCCGGCGGCGAGCTGGTGGTGATCGACGTCAGCTCCGCCCGTATGGGCGTGAACGTCAGCGAGCGGGAAGTCAACCAGCTTCCTTTGAACGGACGCCAGATCTCCCAGCTTTATCTGCTCTCGCCCGGCGCCGTCAGCGCCGGCGGCGGCGCCTTCGACAATATCCGCTTCAGCGGCCGGTCCAACCAGGAAAACGCCATCCGCTTCGACGGCGTGGAAGGCACGGCCATCGTCGACTCTTCACCGGGCAACCTCAACGGCGAGATCTCCTCCTTCTTCCGCCTGCAGGCCAGCCTGGAGAACGTGCAGGAGTTCCGCGTCGAGTCCAGCAATTATCCGGCGGAGTACGGAACCGGGAGCGGCGGGCAGATCAGCATCGTCAGCAAGTCGGGATCGAACGCCTTTCACGGCTCCTTGTTCGAGTACCTGCGCAATGACCGCCTGGATGCCAGAAACTTCTTTGACGGCGCGCAGAAGTCGCCCCTGCGGCTCAACCAGCTCGGCGGATCGCTGGGCGGTCCGATCGTGAAGGAAAAGCTGTTCTTCTTCGGCAGCTTCGAGGGCCTGCGCCAGCGGGTGGGCGTGCCGTTTGTGGAGACGGTTCCCAGCGCCGCCGCCCGCGCGCGCGCCGTACCTTCCATCTTGCCGCTGCTGGCAGCCTTCCCCCAAGGCATCGCTCCCACCGACAACCCCGACTTCGACATGGCCACGCTCAGCAGCCCCCAACGCGTGAATGAAAACGCCGGCGGCCTCCGGCTCGATTACCGGCCCAGCAGCAAGTACATTCTGTACGCGAGGTACTTTCGCGATGCCGGCGAGTCCTTTCAGCCCCTGGGCGTCACCGGCAACGGCATCCGGGTCGCCGCGCTTCCGCAGAATGCAGTTTTGAACTTCCAGCAGCTCCTGTCCAACAGCCTCATCCACGAGACCAAGTTCGGCCTCAACGCCTACAAGACCCGCGGGTATGGCTTCACGCCCCCGGTCCCCGGCGTGGACCTGTCGGCCGTATCCTTCAGCATCACCGGCAGCATTGCGCTACCTGGGATCGGCGGCCAGGGCGGGTCAGCGGGCGTGGCCACCCCCGGCGGCCTGGTTCGCGCCAACAGCGCCACCAACGGCCGCGGCCAGCCCTACACCAACTACAGTCTTTCGTTCATCGACAGCCTGAGCTGGATTCACTGCGCGCACAACCTGAAGTTCGGCGCCGAAGTGCGGCCCATCCGCATGTATACGGATCGCCTCGGCGGCACGACCTATAGCTTCTCCAACCTGAACGACTTTCTGGCCAATCGGCCGCTGCAGATTCAGTTCCTGGGCGATGTCAGCGCCCCCAGCCCTTTCAACGGCGGCCAGAGCGGCAACCGCCTGGCCCAGCAGGAATACTACATCGGCTACGTCCAGGACGAATGGAAAATCCGCTCCAACCTCACCATGAGCTACGGGGTGCGCTACGAGTATTACTCCGTGCTACGTGAAGCCCGCAACCTCGCCGTGGTCATGGACACCGTGCGGGGCGGCCTGCTGCCCTCCGATACCCCGTTCTATCAGAGCTCGAAGCGCAACTTCGGCCCGCGTCTGGCGTTCAGCTGGTCTCCGGCCAGGTTCCACGACAAGACCGTCTTTCGTATCGGCTCCGGCTACTACTTCGGGCCGGGACAGACGGAGGACGAGATCCAGCCCATCGAAAGCGACCGCGTCAGCAGCACGCTGCCGGCCGGGGCGACCTACCCGATCAACCCCGCGGCCATCATCGCCGCCTACGACATCAACAGCCCCACCCTGCGGTTCCAGCCCCGCGCCTATGCGCCGGGCTACCGCCTCCCCGAGCGGATTCTTTCCTACACCGCTTCGGTGCAACAGCATATGCCCGGCGATGCCGTTCTGACCGTGGCCTATGTGGGGAGCCAAGGCCGCAACCTGTTCCTGCGCAGCATCACCAACAAGATCGTGGGCGTGGCCACCAACCCGGCCACCGGCGCGGCCGTCATCACCAGGGAGTTCGGCGACCGCTTCGCGGAGGTGGACATTAAAACCAGCGGCGGCAGCGATCATTACGACTCTCTGCAAACCACGTTGAACCGCCGCTTCAGCAAAGGCTTCACCCTGGGCGCCCAGTGGACCTGGAGTCACAGCATTGGTAATACCGGTGGGTCGAATGAGGCCCGCACCGCCCACAACCCCTACGATTTCCGCGCCGACCACGGCAACAATAACTTCGACGTTCGCCACAGCTTCAACCTGACCGGCCTCTACGAGCTGCCGTTCGGCAAAGGCGGTGCCATGCGCCACCTGATCGGCGGCTGGCAGGTGGGCGGCGTGGTCAACGCCCGGGCCGGCTTACCTATCGAGGTCCTCCTCACGCGTCCCGATGTGGCCTACCGCGACACCCGCACCGGCGCCATCGTGAGCAATCCGGTTTTGGCCGGCGGGGTCCCGGTCACCACCGCCATCATCAATACCCCCGGCGGCGGCGCCACCCGCAACATCCGTCGGCCGGACCTGGTCGCGGGCGTCAACCCGTACTTGACCGGCTCCGACAAGACCCGCTTCCTGAACCCGGCTGCCTTTTCCATGCCGGCCCCGGGAACGTTCGGTAACCTGGCC
>JBGOUV010000424.1:0-5733 GCA_041477815.1 Terriglobia bacterium
CCGATGAGAGCCGGGCCGGGTCGCGTGATCTCTATGTGCCGCCCCATGAGCGCGGCATGGCCCATCGCTCTTATCCCTCACCCGACGGCAAACGGATGCTGTTGGTGGAGATGAACGAGCGGGGAGCCATGGTGCGGTGCCGCCTGGCCCCGCTGGACGGCAGCTCGGCAGGGCAGCAGGTCGGCCCGCCCGGTGGCGCCTGTACCTTTGCCGCCTGGTCGCCCGATGGGGAGTGGATGTACTTCAGTTCCGACTTCGGCGGGGACTTCCATATCTGGCGTCAGCGGTTCCCCGACGGCCAGCCCGAGCAGATCACCTCCGGACCGACCGAAGAAGAAGGCGTCGCCATGGCCCCCGACGGCCGCTCCTTCATCACGTCCGTGGGATTGGCGCAGAGTTCCATCTGGCTGCACGACGGCGGAGGCGATCGGCAGATCTCGCTGGAAGGTTACGCCTTCGGGCCCAAATTCACCCCCGAAGGGAAGCGGCTGCTCTACCAGGTGCGAAAAGGGGCTGCGAGCGAATTGTGGGTGGCGGAACTCGATTCCGGACGCAGCGAGCCTTTGCTGCCCGGCTTTGCGGTCGCACTGGCGGGGCCCGTTTCCTACGGAAGCTACGACATTTCCCCGGACGGCCGTCAGGTCGTTATGGTGTCACCCGATAGCGGTGATAAGTTGCGGTTGTGGCTCGCGCCGCTCGACCGCCGCTCACCGCCGCAGCAAATTCCCAACATCGAAGGGGAACAGCCCGTCTTCGGCGCGACCGGTGAAGTCTTTTTCCGCAGGGTCGAGGGGACCTCTGCGTTCCTTTACCGCGTCCAGCAAAACGGAGGCGGGCTGCGGAAAGCCACCGATCTGCCTGTGATTGCCATAACAAGCGCCTCCCCAGACCATAACTGGCTGGTGTTAGGCACGCCAGCGAGCCCAGGTGCGGTAATTTTCCGGGTCGATGGCGGCGCTCCGTTCCTGACACAACTCCCGCCCCAAACGGGGCTCAGGTGGTCTGGGGACGGGAAGCATTTGTTTGTGCAGGGTAGGGCGAACAACCTGGGCAAGGCCTACGTCTTCCCATTGGCGCCGGGTCGTCCCGTGCCCGAAAGTATCATCCATGGGCTTCCGTCTGAGCAGGAGATCTTGAAGCTGCCAGGAGCGCGGGTGATTCCGTCCACCGACGTCACGCCAGGCTCGACTGCTGATATATACGCCTTCACGCGCGAGAGCGTGCAGCGCAACTTGTATCGGGTTCCCGTGCCGTGACAGGGGGGGGCCACGCGATCGTTATCCCGGTGACCAGCCGGCGTGATTCTTGCGGCGTTTAGATAGGACCGAAGAGCTTCCGGGATCACCACCGTCCCATCCGCCGGCGTTGGTCGCGACGTGCCGGCTGACGTTGGCGCCCTCGTTCGTGACCGTTATCGTTACCCCGCGCATCACAGCCGCTGAGACGTCGGTGACCTCACCCGTGATTTCTCCTTGTGTCTGGGCGCGCGACCATGGAGCGCACAGCACAACAGGTAAGAACCGCCTCGGCGGGAACGAAACAGTCGGCGACACGCCGTGTTGCTCGCCGCCGGATCTTCGGTAGACGTCTTGGACAGACCGAAGTCCCGCACCTTCACCTGGCCTTCCGGCGTCATCTTGATGCGGGCCGGCTTCAGGTCTCGGCGGGCGATACCATCCCCAGGGCGCGTTCCTCCACCTGGCCCTCGCCTTCACCGCCGTGTCGCGCGCCCGGTAGGCCTCGGCCCCCCAAGCGCAGCGAGGGAGGCGACGGTCTCGTAGGGGCCGAGTCGGCCGCCGGTAGACAAGGGCATGTCGCAGCCTGGAGAAATTATTTCCTATAAGGGAATGGCGGCTGTTGCTGTGTTTTTACAGGCTCCGTACGACGGGAGATTAGGGAAGCCGCGGCCGCGGCCGAGGTCCTGATCTTCGATCATCCTCCAGGCGGAGATTGACCGATTCGTCGCCTGAAAACTTGATTCATTTAGGTTACAATCTCTTGGGCAAGGACTCAAGATGGGCTAGGGGGGTTTATGTCCAACATGGTTTCGGCGGGCCTTCTGATTCTGGCCGCCGCGGCAGGGTCGTTTCCGGAGCCGGCCATCGACGTGGAGCGCTCCGCCTCGAAAGGCAAGCAGAAGGCGGTACTGGCCGGCGGATGCTTCTGGTGCACCGAGGCCGTTCTGGAGCAGCTTGCGGGCGTGGACAAGGTGGTCTCCGGCTATGCCGGAGGCAAGCCGGAAATGGCCAAGTACGACCTGGTCAGCGCGGGAAACACGGATCACGCCGAGAGTATCGAAGTCACTTTCGATCCTGCCAAGATCTCCTACGGACAGGTGCTGAAGGTGTTCTTCAGCGTCGCGCACGATCCGACGCAGTTGAACCGGCAAGGTCCCGATTTCGGACGCCAGTACCGGTCGGTGGTGTTCTACGCCGACCCCGAACAGAAGCGGGTGGCGGAGGCCTACCTCCAGCAACTGGGAGCGGCGAAGGTGTTCAGCCGCCCGATTGTGACCGAGGTAACGGCGCTCCGGGGGTTCTATCCGGCCGAGGCCTACCACCAGGACTTTGTCAAGCGGAATCCCAACCATCCGTACGTGCTCGCCAACGCCATCCCGAAACTTCAGAAATTGAAGAAGACGTATCCGGAGCTGGTGAGGAAGTAAGCAGGATGGACCCGGCCTTCCCCGTACTGCGATGGGCGGGCATCGCCTGGCTCCTGGTATGGTTCCCCGCCTACTGGCGCGTCTGGGGCTGGAGGAACTTCCTCCATATATGCGATATAGGTATTATGATAACTTGCGCCGGTTTGTGGCGGGGAGATCCGTTGCTGCTCTCCTCCCAGGCGGTGGGGACGCTGGTGTTCGACCTGTGCTGGTGCATCGACATAACCGGCCGCCTGCTGTGGGGCCGCCACCTGCTCCACGGGACGGAATACATGTGGAACCGGGAGCGCCCTCTCTGGGTCCGCCTGCTCTCCCTGCACCATGTTGCGATGCCGGTGGTGCTGCTCTACGCACTGTCCCGGGTGGGTTACGACCCGCGTGCCTGGCTGTTGCAGACCGCCCTCACCCTGCCGGTGCTGGTGGCCGGCCGCGTGCTTGCGCCGGGCCGCAACCTCAACTTCGTCGAGCGCGAGCCCTTCTCGTACCGTCCCGTTGGTCCGGCCCCGGTCCACGTGGCCCTGGCCTGTCTGGTAGCCATCTTTGTGATCTACTGGCCTACCCACCGGCTGCTCTCCGGGATATTTGAGAATTTGAGGATTTGAGAAGTTGCTCACCCCGCCGTGTACAATGGATGTGATCTGCATGTCTCGTCTGCCCTCCAATTCTCAAATCCTCAAATTCTTAAATTCTCAAATTCTCCTTTTCCTTAGCGCCTCCGCCCTGGCTCAGACCCCCTGCCGGTCCACCCCGGTCTACGAGCCTTGCGATATCGAGATGGACATGAACGCGGCGGAGATGGCGCAGCATCCCAACCCCTACCTGACCGCCGAGCTGCGTGCCGAGTTTCGCGCTCCCAAGGGCCAGACCTACCGCCTGCCCGGCTTTTGGGACGGCGGCCACAAGCTGAAGATCCGCTTCTCCCCGCTCGCCGAGGGCCAGTGGGATTTCCGGGTCAGCTCCAACCTCGACCGCTTCAACGGCCAGACCGGCAGCTTCAGCGCCACCGCCCCGCGCACGTCCGGCTTCGTCACTCCCTTCAACGTCCATCACTTTCAATACTCCCAGCCCAACACCCCCCACTACTGGATGGGATTCAGCCTTCTCAACTTCGCGGCCATGAGGATGGACGCCTTCCGGTTCCTGATCGACACGCGGGCCAAGCAGCGCTTCAACCACATGACCGGCTTGGTGCTGGGCGAGGAAGCGAACTCTCTCCAGGTGCTGCCCAAACCCGACCAGATCGTGCCGGAGTATTTCCGGGCCGTGGACGAGCGCGTCCTCTACCTCAACCAGAAGGGCATCACCTGGGACCTGCTGCTGGCCGGGCGCAGCGGCCACCTGGAAGCGATCCTGCCGCAATGGAAACAACGCGAGCGCTTCCTGCGCTACCTGGTGGCGCGCTACGCGGCCATGAACCTGACCTGGCAGGGCGTGCAGGATTTCGAGAGCTACCCCAACGCCGGCGCCCTGCTCAAGGAGATCGGCTTGTTTCTGCAGCAGGCCGATCCCTACCGCCACGCGCGGTCCACCCACGCGCAGTTCACCTCCGCCCCGCTGGCGGGCGATGGCTGGATGAACTACCGCGTCTACCAGGTCGCCGAGCCCAGCGTCTACGCCGTGGAGCAGCAGCTTTACGGCTCGCCCGCGGTCAACGCCGGCGCCTCGCCCCGGTTCGCCGACGAAGAAAACTTCCGCCGGCAGGTCTGGAACGCCGCCATCAGCGGCCAGCACGTCGGCCTGCCGGAAGTTCCCGCCGACGACACTAAGCCGCAGTTCTTCGCCCACCTCTACAACTTCTTCGCACAGACCCGCTACTGGGACCTGGAGCCGTACTTCCGCGTGGAGGGCGGCCGGGCTCTGGCGCTGGAGGAGGTCGAGTACATCGTCTATCTCGAGAAGGCCGCTCCCATCGACCTTATCCTCCACCGGGCCACCTACCAGGTGAGCTGGTACAACCCCTCCACCGGCGCCTTCAGCGACGAGAAGGACTTCAAGGGAGAGCGCTATACCGCCGACGGCCCGCCCGACAAGAATCGCGACTGGGTGCTCTACGTCCGTCGCGAGGGCAAGAAGCAGGGTATGTCAAGGTCCTACAAACTGGAGTCCCACACCGCCGAACTGCAGCCGCCCGAGACCAGCAAGACCGAGGTGCCGTTCGAGATCCAGTTGCCTCAGGAGAGCCAGCTTCAGGCGGGCGAAGTGGTGGAGTTCAACGCCACCCTCAAGAAGGCCACCCGCGCCACCCGCAACATGATGTGGCTGTGGACCGCCGAGGCGCCCAGCAGCGGCCTGGGCTACCGGGTCCTGGCTACTACCCAGTTTGGCCGCTTTCTCATCCCCCCGAACATCGCCCGGGAGTTCCCCGCCGCCCTGTCCATGCGCGTCACCGGCATCGACGGCAACGGCAAACTCTTCGCCACCGACCGGGTGTATAGCCTGAAAAAGTGATCCTGGCCCTGGATACCACGAGTGAATACGGCAGCATCGCCGTGGCCCGCGGCCCCGAAATCCTGGGTGTCGAGGAGATACATTCCACAGAGGGCTTTGGTCGCCTGATCTTCCAGGGCATCGTGGCCCTGCTTGACCGTCACGGCCTGAAACTGCCGGACATCGAATGCTACGCCGCCGCCAGCGGTCCCGGATCGTTCACCGGCGTTCGCATCGGCCTCACCGCCGCCAAGGGACTGGCCGAGGCCCACGGTAAGCGGGTAGTAGCAGTGTCCAACCTCCTGGCCCTGGCCTGCGCCGGCCGCGGTGACCTCCGCGCCCCCCTGCTCGACGCCCGCCGGGGCGAGGTCTACGGCGCCGTCTACGATGCGGAGTTGCGTCCTGTCGTCCCCGAAATCGTCGCGCCCTTCCCGCGCTTTCTGGAGATGATCGCAGGCCGCCCGGTCACTTTCGTGTCCACCGGATTTGAACCCGCCCCCGGTTTGAACCTGGTCACTGTCTCGCGCGCCTTGGCCGCCCCGATCGCCCTGCTCGCCGCCCGGGCTTTCGCGGAAGGCCGGGCCCTGCTCCCGGAGCAGGCCGACGCTAACTACGTGCGCCGCTCGGACGCGGAGTTGAAG
>JBGOUV010000217.1:0-11810 GCA_041477815.1 Terriglobia bacterium
CCCCTGGCGGCCGAGCTCAAGTCCGGCCCGCCGCTGCCCCACCGCCTGGTCAAAGATTGGGCCCAGTTGCCCAAGGGATATAACTTCGGCGAATGCTCGGGTGTGGATGTTGACAAGCAGGGCAACGTCTGGGTCTTCAACCGGGGCGCCTGGCCGCTGTTCCAGTTCGACAAGTCCGGCAAGATGCTCCAGGCCTGGAGCGAGAACACCGTCCGGATAAAATCGGCGCATGGGGTCCGGGTGGACCCCGACGGCAACCTGTGGTGCGCCGATGTCAAAGGTCACACGCTGATCAAGTTCACCCCCCAGGGCCGCGTCCTCATGGTGATCGGCCGGACGGCCGGCGATAATAACAGCAAAGACGCCTTCAACGAGCCGACCGGCTTCGCCTTCACCTCGAACGGGGGATTCTATGTGTCCGACGGGTACGTGAACCAGCGGGTGATCCAGTTCACCAAAGCGGGGGAGTACATCCGGCACTGGGGACAGAAGGGGACCGCCGACGGGCAGTTCAACCTGGTGCATGACGTGGTGCTCGATCCCCAGGGGCGCGTCTACGTGGCCGACCGGACCAATGCCCGGATCCAGATCTTCACCCCGGAGGGGAAGTTCATCGGCAAGTGGACCGACATCGGTAATCCCTGGGGTTTGGCCTATGCGGCCAAGGAAAACGCGATCTACATGGCCGACGGGGCCAATAACCGGGTGGTGAAGCTGAACATGGACGGGCAGGTCCTGGGAGTGCTGGGGTCGTACGGGAAGGCGCCGGGGAAGTTCGACTTCGCCCACAACATCGCGGTGGACCAGGAAGGCAGCATCTACGTGGTGGAGATCAAGAACTGGCGGGTGCAGAAGTTCTCGAAGCCCTAGCAGTCCGAGGCTAAACCGCGTCCCCCGCTAGATGGGAGCCTCAAATCGTTGATTCTGCGGGACCTATCGACCGCAAATTTGCGGTTAGGAGATTTCACGGCAGGGACGGAGACGACACAGAGAGAACAGAGTTAGTTTTCCTTTGCGATCTCTGCGTCCTCTGCGGTGAATGTAGAATACCCCTATGCCTCTCGCCTCCGGCGTTCGTTTGGGACCCTATGAGATTGTCTCCGCCATTGGGGCGGGGGGGATGGGGGAGGTGTACCGGGCACGGGACACGCGGCTGGAGCGGACGGTCGCGATTAAGGTCCTGCCCGAGCAACTGGCCCAGGACCCGGAGGTGCGGGAGCGGTTCGAGCGGGAGGCCCGGGCGGTCGGAGGCCTGAACCATCCCCACATTTGCGGTCTCTACGATGTAGGGCACCAGGAGGGCGTCGACTTCCTGGTCATGGAATACCTGGAAGGCGAGACGCTGGCATCACGAATCGCCCGGGGCCCGCTGCCGGTCGAAGAGGCGCTGCGGTTTGGCATCCAGGTCGCCGACGCGCTGGCCCTGGCCCACCGCCAGGGAATCCACCACCGCGATCTAAAGCCCGGCAACATCATGCTGACCAAGGCCGGGGCCAAGCTGCTCGACTTCGGGCTGGCCAAGCTGCAGGCGCCGCCCGCCCGCTTCGAGCAGACCATTTCCGCGCTCCCGACGGTGGCCAAGGAGCTGACGGCCAAAGGAGTCATTCTGGGGACATTGCAATACATGCCCCCGGAGCAGTTGGAGGGGAAAGACACCGACGGGCGCTCGGACATTTTCGCCTTGGGGCTGGTCCTCTACGAGATGGTGACGGGGCAGAAAGCGTTCGAGGGACGGAGCCACGCCAGCCTGATCGCGGCGATTCTGGGGGCGGACCCCAAGCCGCTGTCCGCGCACCCGGCGCTGGACCGCGTGGTCCGAACCTGCCTGGCCAAGGAACCGGACGAGCGGTGGCAGACGGCGCTCGATCTGAAGCGTGAGCTCCAGTGGATCAGCGAGGGTTCCGTTTCCCCATCACCCCACACCCATCACCCCCGACCCCTCCTGCCGTGGGCGGTGGCGGCCGCGGCGCTGGTGGCGGCGCTGGCGGTCTCGTTCGTGCACTTCCGGGAGAAGCCGCCCGAAGATCGTGCCCTGCGTTACCAACTGGAGCCCCCGGAAAAGGCGCTGGTCCACAGCCTGGCCTTGTCGCCGGACGGGAGATCCCTGGCCTTTGCCGCTGCCCAGGAAGGGCGGACGCGGTTGTGGGTGCGGGCTCTCGATTCGCTCGAGGCGCAAGCCCTGGCCGGAACGGACGGCGCGCAATATCCCTTCTGGTCGCCGGACAGCCGCTACATCGGCTTCTTCGCCCAAGGGAAGCTGAAGAAGATCGCCGCGAACGGAGGTCCGGCGCAGACGCTGTGCGATGTCCCCGAGGGCCGGGGCGGCTCCTGGAACCGCGAGGGGGTGATCGTCTTTGCCGACGCCGGCAGCCCCTTACAACGGGTAGCGGCAGGCGGGGGCGAGCCGGCCGCGGTGACCAAGGTGGATCCGTCCGCCGGCGGCGTGCAGCGCTTCCCGCAGTTCCTCCCCGACGGCCGCCACTTCGTCTACCTGGTCTCGGTGACCCAAGCCGAGAAGACCGGAGTCTTCCTGGGGTCTCTCGACTCAAAGGACAGCCGGCGGCTACTGGCCGATGGGGCCAATGCGCTCTACGCGCCCCTTCCCGGCAGCCGGCAGGGCGCCCTGCTGTTCGCGCGCGCCGGTACCCTGATGGCACAGCCGTTCGACCCGGACCGCCTGGCGCCGGCAGGAGAGCTGTTCCCGGTGGCGGAGCAGGTCGGCGCCGGGCCGGTGTCCAATTACACCGTGTTTTCCACATCGGAAACGGGAGTGCTGGCCTACGGCACCGGCGGCGGCACCCGCCCCCGCCAACTGACCTGGCACGACCGCCAAGGCAAAACGCTGGGCGTAGTGGGCGAGCCTGGCGCTATTTTCGGCGTCTCCTTGTCCCCGGACGATAAGCAGGCGGCGGTGGCCCTGTTTGGTTCCGGCGGCTTGGCCACGGAGGATCTTTGGCTGCATGAGCTTGGCCGTGGGACCCTGACCCGCTTCACCTTCGATGGCGCCAGGAACAACTTCCCGACTTGGTCCCCCGATGGCAGCCGGATCGCATTCAGCTCTCTGCGCGGGGGGCGCCTGCATCTCTTCGTCAAGCCCGCGAGCGGCGCCGGCCAGGAAGAAACGTTGTTGGAGTCGGAAGCCGACACGCGCCCCACCGATTGGTCACGGGACGGGCGATTTCTCTTGTACATGAACCTGGTTCCGAAAACCAAGGTCGATCTATGGGTGCTCCCCGAGGATCGCAAGCCCCGGCCGCTGCTGCAGAGTCCCTTTAACGAGAGGGAGGGCCAGTTCTCCCCGGACGGGAAATGGCTCGCCTACAGCTCCGACGAGTCGGGCCGCTATGAGGTCTACGTCCGGAGCTTTTCGGCTGCGGCCTCCGCGCCGGGGGGCAAGTGGCAAGTGTCTACCGCCGGAGGGCAGCAGCCACGCTGGCGCGGCGGCAGCAAAGAGCTCTTCTACATCGCTCCGGACCGCAAGCTGATGGCGGTTCCTATGGATACGACAGGTGGATCGTTTCGAGCCGGATCTTCCCTGGCCCTGTTCGAGACACGGCTTCCGCCAGCCGGCACACTCAATTCTTTTCTGTATGACGCGACCGCCGACGGGCGGCGATTCCTGATGGCCGACCAGATCGGGGAGGCCGCGCCGTCGCCGATGACAGTGGTGATCAACTGGCCGGCGCAGGCGCGGCGGTAGGTTGCGGGTGGGGCCGGTTTCTGTTAGGTTGGTGTCATGGACGACCAACCTGCCACTAAGCGGGATCTGCAAGAGCTGGAGCAGCGACTCGACCAGAAGATCGACCAGCAGTTCGAAACACTGCAAGAAATGATCCGGGACAATCAGACGGAGCTTTTGAAGGCGTTCCTGCCGTTTCAAGAGGTTGTGTGAATGCGCTTTCGCCGCCTGGAGGTGGGAAGCGAAACGGAAACCGGCCGGTTGGACATCCTCGAGCGTCGGGTTTACGAACTCGAAAAGAAGAACTGGCAACGGCCGCCGGCGGCGGCGTAGGGGTCAGTACGCCCACCGCCACAACGACGCCCCTACCGTATACCCCGCCCCGACCGCGGCCATGAGGGCCAGTCCACCCTTTTTCAGAAGCCCCCGCTCGATCGCATCGCGGGTGGCCAGCGGGATCGTCCCAGCCGTGGTATTGCCGAACCGGTCAATGTTGATCAGGACCCGGTCACAGGGGATTCCCAGCCGGTCGGCGCTGGCGGTAATGATCCGGCGGTTGGCCTGATGAGGTATGAGCACGTCAATGTCTTGGGCGGTGAGGCCGTTCCGGGCCAGCAGCCCGGCGCAGGTCTCGTGCATCTTCCGGACCGCAAATTTGAACACCTGCGCGCCGTCCTGGTGGACATAGTGCATGCGCTGGTCCACCGTCTCATGTGTGGAGGGGCGCCGGCTGCCCCCGGCGGGCATGTACAGGTACTTTCCGCCCGAGCCGTCCACCTCGTGAATGAAATCGAGGAGCCCTTCATCCTCCGACTCCGCCGGCTCGAGCAGCATGGCCCCCGCCCCGTCGCCGAACAAGACACAGGTGGCGCGGTCGGTGTAGTCGATGATGCGGGTCATGGTGTCCGCGCCGATGACCAGGACGCGGTCGTGGACCCCGGAGGCGATCATCTGGGCCCCGGTCGTCAGCCCGTACACAAACCCCGAGCAGGCGGCGATGAGATCGAACCCCCAGGCTCCGCGAGCGCCGATCTGGTCCTGCACCAGGCAGGCCGTCGAGGGAAAGAACATGTCCGGCGTGACCGTGCACACCAGGATGGCCTGCACCTGGTCGGCGGGCAGGTGGCGTTGGGCCAGGGCGGCGCGCGCCGCTTCCACCGCCAGGTCGGACGTGGCCATCTCCGGCGCGGCCACGTGCCGCGTATGGATACCGGTACGCTCCAGGATCCACTCGTTGGAAGTCTCGACCAGCTTTTCCAGGTCCTGGTTGGTTAATACCTGGGGTGGCACATAGCAACCGAGGGCGGAGATCTTGGCTCGGCGAACCGGGCGGACGGAGCTCATAGTCCCACATGATCGCACAAACAGACGGGCCGGAGGCCAGGCCGGAGGCTTGGCCGGGGGCCTGTCCTACTGGACTTCCCGGTAGTCCACGGTGAAGGCGGCCAGACCGTGACGGGCCAGGTCCGCGCGCAGTTCTCTGGCCCGGGTCTCCAATGGGCCCGCCTGTTTCCCGCGCCCGGTCCTACGCAGCAGTACGGAGTAGTTGGCCAGGGTCGCCGCCAGGACCGCCGGCGCCGGCGCGGCTTCCAGCACCAGCAGCGCCTTCCGATAGGCCTGCTCGGCCTGGGCCGGCCGGCCCTGGCTGGCGTAGAATTTCCCCAGGTTGTTCCAGACCAGGGCGACGTTGGCGTGCCCCTCACCCAGGGTCTGCCGCCAAATGGCCAGGGCCCTGCGGTACAGCCGCTCCACCTCCGCGGGCCGTCCCCGCAGCTCCTGGAGTTCGGCCAGGTTGTTCAGAGCGCCGGCCACTTCGGGAGACTCGCGGCCGGGAGACTTCTCCCATACGGCCAGAACCCGCTCGAGCAGCGCCTCGGCCGCCCCGTACTCACCGCGCGCCCGCAGGACCGACGCCAGGTTGTTCCAACTCACCGCTACCGACGGATGCTCCGGTCCCAGGCGCGCCTCCCAGATCGCCGCCGCCCGCCGGCAGAGCGACTCCGCCAGCCGCAGACGCCCCTGGCTGCGGTAGACCTCCGCCAGGTTGTTGAGGCTGGCGGCAACCTCGGCATGGTCACCTCCCAGCAACCGCTCCCGCATCGCCAGCGCCCGCCGATGGAGCGGCTCGGCCCGCGCGTCCTGACCCAGGTCGTGGTAGAGGACGGCCAGGTTGTTCAGACTGGTGGCCAGCTCCGGCGTCTCCGCGTCCGGCCGCTCGGCCTCGGCGAGCGCCGCGCGGTACTGCCTCTCGGCAGCCTCGTATTGCCCCAGATTCCGCAGCCTGTTGCCGTCGCCGGTGGTTTGCTTCCAAGTCGTCATGCCCAGCAGCAGGACCATCGTCAGCACCACTCCAGCATGCAGTCCTGGCCGGCGCGCCAACAAGTATGGGACGGTAACGCCTAACGCTCGATTTTACGGTAAAAGGCTTGTATGGTATCAAATAGGATGATTCAGTCCAGTCTATTGTTCGAGACCGTGGAGGAAATCTACCGGCGGGTGTACCGGGAGCTGCGACCGCGCGCGCCGCTGCCGGCCTTCGCCGTCGAGTACCGCCCCTTCGCCAACGTGAACAGCTTCATCCGCGCCAACGACGGCCACATCCAGGTCCGCATGGCGGACCTGCTCGAAGGAGCCCCGGCGCCGGTGCAGGAAGCCCTGGCTCACATCCTGCTCGGCAAGCTCTACCGCAAGCCCATCGCCGACCGGTACCACCACCGCTACCGGCTGTTCCTCAACCGCACCGACGTGCGCCGCAAGATGCTGCTGCTCCGCCAACTGCGGGGGCGCAAGCAGGTGACCGGTCCGCAGGGCGAGTGCTACCACCTGGAAGAGATCTTCGAAGACCTGAACCGCCGCTTCTTCGATGGCCTGCTGGCGCGCCCCGAGCTGAGCTGGAGCCGCACCCGATCCCGCACCATGCTCGGCCACTTCGACCCCGCCCATAACGCCATTATCATCAGCCGCCTCTTCGACCGCCCCGAGGTCCCGCGCCTGCTGGTCGACTACATCGTCTACCACGAAATGCTCCACCTGCGGCATCCCGTGGAGCACGGCCGCACCCGCCGCTCGGTGCACACCCGCGATTTCAAGGAGGCCGAGCGGGCCTTCCCCCGCCTCGGCGAGGCCCGGGCGCTGCTCAAGACTCTATGATCCAGGTAGAGGTAAATCGGCGGGCCGCCCAGCGGGTCGAGTCGGGACATCCCTGGATCTACGCGTCCGACGTGGTGGATCGCCAGGACGCTCTACCAGGCTCGGTGGTGCGCGTCGTCGACCCCCGCAAGCGGGAGCTCGGCATGGCCCACTACAGCTCGACCTCCAAGATCTCCCTGCGTCTGCTCTCGGGCCGGGTGGAGACCGTCAACGCCGATTTCTTTCGCGCCCGCATCGAGCGCGCCGCTGCCTATCGTCAGGCAGTAGTACGTGATACTACCGCCTACCGGGTGGTCTACGGCGAGGCCGATCTCCTCCCCGCGCTCATCGTCGACCGCTACGGCGACTGTTTTGTCCTCCAGACCCTCGACCAGGGCATGGACGCGGCCAAGCCCCAGATCGTCGAGGCGCTGACTTCGCTTTTCAATCCCGCCGCCATCATCGAGCGCAACGACGCCCCCGTGCGAGCCCGCGAGGGACTGGCACCCCTCGTGTCGGTGCTCCGAGGTGAGGCTCCCGAAGAGATCGAGTTCCAAATGAACGGCCTCGCCTGGGGCGCCCGACTGCTGAAAGGTCAGAAGACCGGCGTTTTCCTCGACCAGCGTGAGAACTATCTAGCCGCCCGCCGCATCGCCCGCGGCTCCGCCCTCGACTGTTTCACCTACACGGGTGGTTTCGCTCTCCACATGGCCGCCGCCGGCTGTACGGTGGAGGCCGTGGACAGTTCCACCGAGGCGCTGGAGGCCGGCCGCCGCAACGCTCATCGCAACGGCATTAGCTCGGTCGAGTTCCGCCAAGCCGACCTGTTCGAGCTTCTGACCCAGTACCACCAGGCCCGCCGGAAGTTCGGCACGATCGTTCTGGATCCGCCGGCCTTCGCCAAGACCCGCGCCCAACTGGCCGGCGCCGCCCGAGGTTACAAGGAGATCAACCTGCGCGCCCTCCGCATGCTCGACCGCGACGGCATCCTCGTGACCTGTTCCTGTTCGCACCATTTGAGCGAAGCCGATCTCTTGCAGGTAGTCGCTGAGGCCGCACTGGACGCGGGCCGCCGGCTGCGAGTGCTGGAGCGCCGCACCCAGGCTCTGGACCATCCCATCCTGCTCACCGTGCCAGAGACGCACTACCTGAAGTGCCTGATTTTGCAGGTGGTATAGCGATTGACCTCAGTGCATTCCCTATGCGAGAATATTTTCGCTGTTGAACTTGTGGTTGGTAAGTACCGGTTTTCGGAACTGATCAGGGCTGCAAGGCGAGACGGCTTTGCAGCCTTTCCTCTTTTAGAGGGGGCCTGAGTCGGCAGTAGTAAGATACAGGAGATTTTTCAAGTGAAGGAAAAAGGTATCGTGAAGTGGTTCAATGCCGCGAAGGGTTATGGATTCATCCAGCGCTCCGCCGGCGATGACGTGTTCGTGCATTTCTCGGCCATCCAAAGCGATGGCTACCGGTCCCTGAACGAGGGGGCGGAGGTGGAGTTCGAGGTCAAGCAGGGCCCCAAAGGGTTGCAGGCCGAGAACGTAGTTCCGCTCTAGACCACTACATCCTGACGTGAAGTATCTGCTCGGCCGGCGCGGTGAGGTCGAGCAGGCTGATGCGTGCCGCCACGCGCCGGCCCACGTCGATAAAGGCCTGCCCCAACGGGTCGTCGGCCCCCCGGAGGACCACCGGCATCCCCGTGTCACCCCCGATGCGCACGTCCGGATTCAGGGGCAGCTCGCCCAGGAACGGCACGTCGTAGCGCTCGGCGGTGCGCCGTCCGCCGCCATGCCCGAACACATCCACGCGCTCCCGGCAATGGGGACAGAGCAGATAGCTCATATTCTCCACGATACCCACGACGTCCACCTTCACCTGCTGGAACATCTGGATGGCCTTGCGCGCGTCGTCGAGCGATACGTCCGAGGGCGTGGTCACCACCACCGCCCCGGTCACCGGCACGGTCTGGATCAGGCTGAGCACCACGTCACCGGTCCCCGGCGGCAGGTCGATGATGAGGTAGTCCAGCTCGCCCCAGGCGACGTTCTTGAGGAACTGCTGGATCACGCTGTGGAGCATCGGTCCGCGCCAGATCACCGGCTTGTCCCCGGGACTCAGGAACCCCATGGACATGACCTTCAAGCCGTACTGTTCGAGCGGCTGGATGCGGTCGTCGACCGCGGTTGGCTGCCCGCTGGCCCCCAGCATCAGCGGTACATTGGGGCCGTAGACGTCGGCATCCATCAACCCCACCGCTGCGCCGAGCGACCGCAGTCCCACCGCCAGGTTCACCGCTACCGTGGTCTTCCCCACGCCGCCCTTACCCGAACCCACTGCGATAATATTTTTGATACCTGGCAGCGGCGGCTTGTCCCCGCTCCGCGCCTGGGGGATCTGGAGGTCCCACTCGATGCGGACCTGCGGGAAGCCCAGCCGGCTCAACTCCGCCCGGATCGCCGCCTCCATCTGCGGCCGGTAGGGGGACCCCGGCGTCACCAGCGTCACCCGCAGCGAAACCCCGGCATCGGAAACCTGCACGTCCCGCACCATCTCCAGGCTGACTATGTCTTTGTCCAGGTCCGGTTCGCGGACGCTCGACAGCGCCATCAGGATCTGCTTTTCGTCTGGTTTCATCGTGTTTCCAACGAGTATATCATTAGAAATACAGCTTCAAAGCAAGCTGGACCTGGCGCGAGGTCCGCTGATAGATCGGCGGGTTGCCGGCGCTGGTGATGCGGCCGACGCCGGCGAAACCGATGCGGGCGTCGGGGTTGTTGAATTGCGGCGTATTGAAGGCGTTGAAGGCTTCGGCGCGGAACTGCACGCGGCGGCCGCCGCCCTCGCTGAGCGCGAAGCTCTTGAAGAGGGATAGGTCTACCTGCTTGGTGCCCGGGCCGCGCAGGATGTTACGGCCGGAGTTGCCGTACTGGTAGAGCGCGGGGCCGGCGAAAGCCGTGGCGTCGAACCAGCGGTCGATCGAACGCTGGCCCGACGGCAGCTCGCCCGAGACGGCGAGGCGGTTGGGGAATTGCGACCCGCCGCCTACGTTCAGATTGCTGGTTTGCATCGTAACGGTGAACGGGAGGCCGGTCAGGAAACTACCGATGCCGTTCCATTGCCAGCCGCCGGCGAGGAAGTCGAGCGCGCGCGGCGCGTTGGTCAGAAAGCGCTTGCCCTTGCCGAAGGGGAGCTCCCAGGACGAGCCGACCGACACCTTATGCCGGACGTCGAAAGTCGAGCTGCCGCGTTGGGCGGCGAGGTTGTAGGGGTTCTGGATGGGGCTGCCGGAGGACTCGCCGCTCGAGCTGTCGATGCTATGGGCCCAGGTCCAAGCGCCGGAGAATCTTACGCTGCCCAGGCGGCGCTCGAAAGTGGTCTGGAGCGAGTTGTAGGAGGAGTTGGCCCAAGGGGTGACGCCGATGGCGTCGCTGAGGTTCGGGTAGGGACGGCGGCTGACTACCGCGCCGGCCCCGGGGATGGCCTGGTTGATATTGAGGCCGACCACGTCCACGTAAGTTCCCTTGCCGCCCACGTAGGCCATCGACAGGACCAGCCCGGCGGGAAGCTCCCGCTGCAGGTTCAGGTTCCACTCATACATGGTTGAGAGCTTACTGTCTTGCGGCCAGTAGTAGAAGCCGCTGCCTTGGACGGGCCAGAGCTCGGGCCGCTCTCTGGGAAATCCGGCGGAGATGGGCTTGGCGGCGGCCCAGTTGTTGGCATCGTTGGACACGAGCAGGGTCCCGCTGAAAGGCGCGTTCTTGGCGAGCGAGTTGCCGGACGTCACCGTCTTGAAGCTATAGAAGATGCCGCCACCGCCCCGCAGGACGGTCTTGGGGGTCAGGGTGTAAGCGAAGCCGAAGCGCGGGCCGAGGTTCATGGGCCGGCCGTCGAGGATCGAGTCGCCCGTGAAGGGAGCAGTACCTACGGGGACCAGGTTGCCGCCGCCGGTGGGGACGAAGCCGGACAGGCGGTTGTGGCGCTCCTTCCAGGAGGTCACCACATCGTTGCGCAGGCCCATATTGAGGGACAGCTTGGAGCTGACCCGCCAGTTGTCCTGAACGTACCAGCTTACGTGGTAGCGCTTCAGGCTGAAGAATTTGGTCACGTCCAGGCGCGAGGTGACCGGGCGTCCCAGCAGGAAGTCGGCCAGGCCGAAGGTAGTGTAGACTCCGGTGAAATCGAAACGGCCGGCCGGGGAGCCGGGCGAGTGGAAGGCGAAGCGCCGGGACATGTAGTCGACGCCGAATTTCAGCTCGTGGCGGTCGAGGACCAGGCTGAAGGCCTGGCCGATTTCCCAGTTGTTGTTGACCTTCTGGAGGCTGCCGGCGCCGTCGCCGAGGCCGGTCATGCCGCTGATGTTGGTGGTCGAGAGTCCGCCGGCGGCGCCGCCTCCATTGGCATTGGCGATACCCAATTCTTCGGCGAAGGTGCGGCGGGTGCTGAGGGAATCGTAGATGCCCTGGAACATCCGCGAGTAACCGAGGCGCGCCTCGTAGTACTTCGTAGGAGAGATGGAACGGCCGTAGCCGATCACGGCCTGCTTGCTGGGGACCACGACCTGGCCCGGACGGCCGGGTCCGGCGCCGACCGCCGGCTCGGGGAGGTTGCCCGGGTTGTAGGTGTCGGGGTCCTCGTAGCTGAAGCGGCCGAAGATGGTGGAGCGGTTGGTGCGGTAGTCGGAGCGGACGTTGAACTGGTCGACGCGGTTGGTCTGCACGGGATTGTAGAGGAAGTTATTGATAGTGCCGGCCAGATTCGGGCGCGGATAGAGGGCGACCATGCGGGCGGAAGTGGCGTCGATGGCCGAGGCCGGAACGACATTGTTGGAAAACGCGACGCGCGGGGTGGAGCGGGGGTCTGCGATCACGGTGCGGGGGAGCAGCGCGGAAAAATCGCCGGCGCGGAAGGCGTCGATGGGCACGCTGCTCAGGAACGTCTGGGCCTGGCGGACCCGCTTGCCCTCGTAGTCGCCGAAGAAGAAGAGCTTGTTCTTGCCGTTGATCAG
>JBGOUV010000482.1:0-4443 GCA_041477815.1 Terriglobia bacterium
GAGGGCCGCCTGGGTGTGGGCGACGGTCTCGACGAGCGCGGCGTCGGCGCCGATCACGTCCTTGAGGATGTCCTTGGCGTAGCCGGTGGTGCCGACGCCCAGGATTTCCAGCGTGGCGCCCTGGTCCTTGATGGCCTGGACCAGGTTTTCGAGAACCTCTTTGGAGTCCTCTATGGGGTTGCCTTTGGAAAGCTGGTAGGACTTGGTGAGGATGCGGCGGTCGGGGTCGACGGTGAGGAGGACGGCCTTGGTGGAGGTGGAGCCGCCGTCGATGCCGACGAAGCCGCGGACCACTTCGCCCGGTTGGAAAGTCGCGGGGATGAAGGGCTTGCGCTTGTACTTTTCCTTGAATACCGACAGCTCATCTTCGGTCTTGGCAAGACCGCCGCCGCCCGCGCGCTTGGCCTTTTCCTGATCGCGTCCAATGGTGATGTACCAGTCGAGCCTCTCGTAGCCTTTGTAGCGGCCGATCTCCTCGTCCTCGGTCTTGCCGTACTCGACGGCGCCGATGGCGGCGAAGTACTGGGCGTTGTCGGGGGTGCGGATGAGGTCCTCGGGGGGGACACCTTCGGGTAGGGGGTAGCCGCGCTCTTCCCAGATCTTGGGGATGTTGTGCTTCCAGCAGTCGCGCATGCCCTGGATGTAGCAGTTGGGGCCGCCCAGCAGCAGGACCACCGGGCGGAGGGTGTTACCGCGGGTGAGGACCGAGAGGTTCTGCATGACGAGGGCTTCGAACAGCGAGGCCATGAGCTCGTCGGGGGGGACGCCTTGTTTCTGGAGTCCGTTGATGTCGGTTTCGGCGAACACGCCGCACTTGCCGGCGACGGGGTGGAGCTTCACGCCCTTGTAGGCCATCTGGCAAAGCTGGTCGGAGGGGATGCGGAGCTTGGCGTTAATCTTGTCGATGACGGCGCCGGTGCCGCCGGCGCACTTGTCGTTCATGGAGGGGAACTTCTTTTTGCGGCCGGTCTCCGGGTCCTCTTTGAAGATGATGATCTTGGCGTCCTGGCCGCCCAGCTCGATGACGCTGCCGCACTCGGGGTAGAGTTTTTCTACTGCCAGGGAGACGGCGTTGACTTCCTGGACGAACTTCCCGCCTAGGAACTTGCCCAGGCCGTTGCCGCCCGAGCCGGTGATGAAGAGGCGAGTGTTCTCGGGCGTGAGCTCGGGGACCTCGGCGTCGAATCGCCGGAGGAACTCGATGACCTTTTCGGGCTGCTTGGTTTCGTGGCGGTGGTAGTCCTGCCAGAGGATCTGGTCGGTTTGGGCGTCGATGACCACCGCTTTGACGGTCGTCGAGCCGACGTCCATGCCGATGAAGAAGCGAGTCGGGGAGGACATTCGTTAGTTCACCTTGGCCATGCGGTCGGCGATGTGGAGGACAAAGGTGGCGGCGGAGCCTATTATGCCTTCCTGGTGAGGGACGTGATAGAGAGGCCGCTTGACCTCGGGGTGGGCCTCGACCCAAGTTCGGCACTGGTCCAGGGTCAGACCGGTCTTTTGAAGGACTTCGGCGAATTCGCGTTTCGCCTTGGCTTTCGCTTCGCCTAAGGCCATCTGGACGCGGCTGTGAGCGTTGATTTCGCCTTCACCGGAGGTCTCGACGGGCAGATAGATCATGTCCTTATAGTGGGAGACTACAGCGGACTGGGCGCCGTCCGACTGCGTGGAGGGCATGCAGCCGAAGGGCTTCAGCGACAGGACCATGTGGGCCAGGTTCTTGTGCGAGTAGTAGATATTCTTGGCGATTTCGAGGTGGCCTTCGCCGCCGCCGCTACGGGAGTTGTAGTAGGGGTGGCCCAGGCGCTGGAGCTCGTACTGGTCGATCAGGTGGTGGCCGGTGCCGCCCAGGGCTTCGAGGATCTTGTGGTACTCGCGTTTGAAAATGACCTCGGCGAGCTTCAGCTTGGCCAGCTTGTTGCGGTAGGTCCACTCGATCTTGGCGCGCGTGTGGACTTTCCAGGCGGGGGGCAGGATGGCGCCCTCTTCGAGTCCCTTGTGATCGCGATAGCGCTGGACCACCTGGTGGATCATGTAGGTGATCCAGGTGCCGATGGGCTCGACCATCACCTGGGCGCCCTCGCGCTCGAGGAACTTGAACATGTTGAAGTTGCCGTCGCCCTCGGTGGTCTGGGCCCAGAATTCGCCGGTGATCTTGACGATGGGCTTGACGCGTAGGCGGTCGACTTCGACCTGGTTGAGGCGGTCGCGCACTTTGTATAGCGCGGGTAGGTAGTCGTCGCCTTTGAGCTGGTCGACGAATTTACCAATGTATTCGGCGGTGTCGGCGAAGCCGGAGAGATACCGGCGGAGGCCGCCGTCGAGCTTCCAGGGGCGCTTTTTGGCCATGACGTCGTGCATGTAGTCCATGGTCTCGTTGAGAAGGCGCTCGGTTTCGCCTTCCTCAACCTCGTAGGGGCGGATGAGGTAGCCGAGCTCGTTGATGCAGTCGCCCATGTTCAGGGCATTGAGGATGCCGAGGAAGAAGTCGAGGTTGAGGGCGAGGCCGGCCTCGGCGTCGGACTGGGAGAGACCGCCGGACTGCTGGAAGAGCAGCACGCGGAAACCGTCGTAGCCGGCGTTGCGGAGGGCGAGGCGGTACTCGGCCTCGTACATGCCGAAGCGGCACGGGCCGCAGGCGCCGGCGGTGAAGAAGACGTAGCGGTCGATGACGTCCTGCTTGGTGAGGCCCTCGTTCTCGAGGTGCTGTAGGTATTGGACCAGGTTGCCGACGGTGAAGTAGGTCGGGTTGCACTGGCCGTTGTTGCCGAATTCCTTGCCGGTCTGGAAGGCGGCGACGTCGGCGGTGGGGACGGCCTCGCAGGTGTAGCCGAGGCCCTCCAGGGCGCCGTGGACCAGCTTCTCGTGCTTCCAGGTGAGGCCGCCGAACAGGATCGTCGTCTTGCCGCGCTCGTCGGCGAGGAAGAGGCGCTCGGTGGGCTTCTTGAAGTGGTGGGTTTGTTTTTGCTTCAGGCCGGCCTCTTTCATGAGGCGGAGGCGCTCTTCGGCCAGTCGGGCCTGGATGACGGACTCGACCGAGGAGAGCGGGGTCCCGATCTGAATCAGGCCCGGATGCGGGGCAGGGGTCGGCTGTATGGGCTGAGTGCTCATGGGGGTAATAGTGCACCAGGGGGGGGCGGGATTCGGAGGGGAAAGCAGCGAATGGGGAAAAGGGTGTGGCGAATGGAGAGGGTAGGGGGATTAGCGGGGGGGGCGAGTTAGCGTAAGTGGTTGATATTAAGGGGTTAGCTGGCTGAGAATTGGAGCCCGAGTCTACGGGTGGGGGCGGCCGGGGCTGATGAGGATCCGGAATTATCATTCGTGCCGGAGTGCCACCAACGGATCGAGCTGCGAGGCTCTCCTGGCCGGCAGGTACCCGGCCAACATGGCGACAGACAGCAGCAGCGCCGTTGACAGCGCGAGTGTCGTCATGTCCGTGGTCTCCACGCCAAACAGCATGCCCGCAAGGATCCGGGTGAATCCGAGCGACGCTGCCAGCCCGACGGCAATCCCGATCAGAACAAGCCGCAGCGTCTCCCGCATCACCATTCCAATCACGTCCCCACGCTCCGCCCCCAACGCCATGCGAATGCCGAACTCGTTCGTCCGGCGAGCCACCGAATAGGCGATAACGCCGTATAACCCCATACAGCTCAGCAGCAGCGCCATCAGGCTCAGGCCGCTCGAAAGCCTGGAGAGCCAGATCGATTCTGATTCCCTTTCGTCGTTAAAGGCGCTCCAGGTCTTCACGTCCAGAAGCAGGTTCCGATCGATATCCTGGAACCTGCGCCTCACCTCTGCGATTACCGGCGCTGGGGCGCCGGCAGCGCGAACGAGCAGCGTCAGGCCATCCGTGGGCAGATATTGCAGCATCGGGCAATAGGCCAGCCGCAACCGGTCGTCCTTCAACCACCACCCCCGGACATTTTCCACCACGCCCACGATTTCCACTTTGTAATCCGACTCGGAACGCCGGACGGTAAAGCGCCGGCCGACCGGGTTGCTGTTAGGCCAGAATTTATCCGCCATGGCCGTGTTGATCACACATACCTTCGGGGCGTTCTCGTGGTCCCAGGTACTCAAGTCGCGCCCGGCCAGCAACGGGATGCCCGCCGCTCCGAAAAAACCCGGCCCTACCAAAAGCCAGCGTGTGAACATGTCCTCCTCAGGCAGGGGTGTAATTCCATCCACTGATACCTTCACCGAAGAAGCCAAGGGAGGCGGAAGCCGCGACATGCCGACCGCGCGCACCCCTGGCAAGTCGGCCATTCGTTCCTGAATTTGCTTCAAGAGCGGGCCGGTTCGCGAGAAGTCAGACGGCTGGAATCCAGTCGAGAATAGCAGCAGGTTCTCTCGATTGAACCCTGGATCGAAGTTCATTTTATTCTGCAGACTCCGGGCCAGCAGCCCGGCGCCCGTGAGCAACGGTAGGGAGAGAGCCAC
>JBGOUV010000565.1:0-3261 GCA_041477815.1 Terriglobia bacterium
GACTCCCTTACGGCCTCAACTTATCCAGAGCGGAAACGACCTCTTCCATTCCCCGCCACCCTACAGGCTAACGCCACTGGCGCCCATTTTCATCACCTTTGGTGGGCCGCAGGCCCATGGGGCCCTCCCTGACGGTCGCGGCCCGGTGTGTCCGACAATTGGCGTCCGGCAATTTAGTATCGTCCGGCCGAACGAAGCGGGGGTGTCTTTACTAGCAGTTACCGATTGGAACCAGGCTTGCTCTAGCCTTTGCTCTATGCTGGACGCTACGGCCGTAACGCTGGAACGGTTCATGGACGTGCTGGCTCTGCGGCAGCGGGTCACCGCCAGCAACATCGCCAACGCCGACACCCCGGGCTACCGGGCGCGCGAGGTGGACTTCGGCTGGCATATGCGGACGATGCTGGCCTCGCAGGCGGGGCCGGGCTTGCCGGCGATGGTGCAGGAGGCCTGGGGCGAGGGCGTCAAGAATGACGGGAACACGGTGCAACTCGACCGGGAACTGCTGAGTCTGGCCGACAACGGGATGCGGTTCAACCTCGCGTCGGTGCTGTTGCAGAGGGAGATCCGGGGTATTCGCAACGCTATCCGGGAAGGAAGGGGCGGCTAATGAGTCTGTTTGCGGCGCTGGAGGTAGCGGCCAGCGGCATGGCCGCGCAGCGGATGCGGACCGAGCTGCTGGTCGAGAACATCGCCAACTCGGAGACCACGCGCACGCCGGAGGGAGGTCCCTACCGGCGGCGGGACGCCATCTTTATGTCGGCCGGGGTGAAGACGCCGTTCCGGACGATGCTGGCCGGTCTGAGCGCGGAGCCGCTGGCGGGCGTGGCCGTGGCCGAGGTCACGGTGGACGAATCGGAGCCGGAGCGCCGTTACGTTCCCGGACACCCGGACGCGGACCGGGAGGGCTACGTGGCCTTCCCGCGCATCAGTCCGGTGGAGGACATGGTGGATCTGACGGCGTCGGTACGCGCCTATCAGGCTAACCTGGCGTCGATGACGGCGATTAAGGAAATGATCCACCGCTCGATCGACCTGCTGCGCTAGAGGCGCCGGGCGGCGACCATCGAAGGAGCACAGTCATGGCCCTATTCGGAATTCCGCCGGTGGGCGGCGCGCTCGCCACGCCGGGCCCCCCCCGGGCCGTCCCCGCCCCCGGCGAAGGACCCGGCTTCGCCGGCGCCCTCCGCGAGGCCGTGGAGAAGGTCAGCCAGTTGCAGCAGAACTCGGGGCAGGAGATCCAGCGGCTGATCACCGGCGAGAGCGAAGACCTGCATAAGACGCTGCTGGCGGTGCAGCGGTCGGAGTTGTCCTTTGAGCTCCTGATGGAGGTGCGCAACAAGGTCGTGCAGGCGTATCAGGAAATCATGCGCATCCAAGTGTAGCCCCCGCCTGTGCCCAAATTTCTCCAGCAACTGCAGCAGCTTTGGACCAGCCTGGCGACGCGGCAGAAGGTCACCCTGGTAGTCGTCGCGGCGCTGGTGGGGGGCGGCCTGTGGAGCCTCCAGAGCTACGCCGTGGAGCGCGACTTCAAGCCGCTGTTCACGGACATGAGCAGCGAAGAGGCCGGGGCGGTGGTAACGCGGCTGCGCGAGATGGCCGTGCCTTATCGCGTCAGCGATACCGGAACCGGGGTCCTGATACCCAGCGACAAGCTGGCGGAGACGCGGCTGCAGATGGCCACCAGCGGCCTGCCCAAGCACGGGCGGATCGGGTTCGAGCTGTTCGATCAGACCAAGTTCGGGTCGAGCGAGTTCGCCGAGCAGGTCAACTACCGCCGGGCGCTGGAAGGAGAGCTGGAGCGCTCGGTGTTGTCGCTGAACCAGGTGGAGCAGGCGCGGGTGCACATCAGCCTGCCCAAGGAATCGATTTTCCTGGACTACCGGCAGCCGGCCAAGGCCAGCGTGGTGGTGAAGCTGCGGCGGGCGCAGAAGCTGGAGGGCGAGCAGGTGCGCGGGGTGGCGTACCTGGTAGCCAGCGCCGTGGAGGGATTGTCGCCGGAGATGGTGGCGGTGCTGGACGTCGCCGGCAACCTGTTGTCGCGGCCGAAGAAGGGGACGCCGGAGTCGGGCGAAGAGTTGGAGCTGCAGCAGCGCGCGGAGCGGGAGATCGCGCAGAAGATCCTGCACACGGTGGAGCCGTATCTGGGGCCGGGGAAAGCGCGGGCCAGCGTATCGGCGGAGGTGGAGCTGAATGCCGGCGAGCAGACCGAGGAGGTGATCGACCCCAACCCGGTGATGCTGACGTCGCAGAAGACCGACGAGCAGTCGCAGCCGGCTTGGGCGGCGGGGCCGCCGGGGACGGCCTCCAACGTGCCGCGGGGGACGGGGCGGGCCGGCTACGGGGGCAGCTCGCTGACCCGCAAGTCGGACAACTTTACCTATCAGTCGTCCAAGACGGTGACCCGCATGAAGCTCGAAAAAGGCTCGCTCAAGCGGCTGTCGGTGGCGGTGCTGGTGGACCACAAGACGACCGTCAATGCGGCCGGGGGGCGGGTCCTGACGCCGCGAACGGCGCCCGAGATGAAGACCATCCGGGACCTGATCGTGGCGGCGGCGGGGATCCTGGAGACGCGCGGCGACCTGCTCACGGTGGAGAACCTGCCGTTTGAGGCGCCGGAAATCCTCCCCCTGGGACCGGACCGGCCGCTGGTGTTGGCGCCGCCGGGGTGGCAGCCGCTGCAAGTTATTTTTACCAAGGAATGGCTTCGCCGGTACCGATATGTGCTGCTAGGAGTGCTGGCCGGCATCCTGGTGGCGGTAGTGGGAATGGTGTTCTGGCGCAAGAAGGCGGCGAAGGGGAGAAAGACCGCGCCGGCGCCGGTGGCGCCAGTGCAGGTACCGGGCGGCGCCGACCGGATGGGCAAGCAGTTGGCGGACATGCAGGCGGCGCAGCGCCAGGCCGATGACGCTACGCTGCTGCAGTTGACGATGCCGCAGATCACCAGCAACAAGGCCATGGTGCTCCGCAAGCTGCTGGAGGACTCGGCTAAGAAGGATCCGAGCGCCACCGTGCAGTTGTTGCGCACCTGGATCCATGAAACGGATAACTGAGCCATGATCGCCAATACTCAACGACCGGCCAATATCATCCCCGGCCTTCGTAAAGCGGCTATCACCCTGGTGGCGCTGGGCGATCAGGCTTCCGGGGAGTTGTTCAAGCTGCTGGAAGAGGAGGAAGTGGAGGCGCTGGGCAAGGAGATCTCCAAGCTGAGCACGGTGACCGGCGATCAGGCGGAGAGCGTGATGGAGGAATTCCATC
>JBGOUV010000573.1:0-3108 GCA_041477815.1 Terriglobia bacterium
TCCGCCTGCATGCGGTAGGCGACTTCCATGGACTCGATCATGGATTCGAGCTCCGGCTGGGGGCCTACTTGTCCGAGGTGGAGGCGGTTCAGCTTGCCCAGCAGGTCCAACTGGCGGCGCTGCTCCGAGCCCGAGATTTCCGCGTTGTGGACGTTGCGGACCAACTGGTCGGGCTCCTTCTCGTTGTTGGGGACGTACATCCCCTGGTAGTTGGAGGGGAGAAAAGCCGAGCCCCACAGCTCCGGTCCGATGACCGGATAGCCGGGGCACAGGACCACGAAGCCGGGAAGGTTTTGATTCCCGGTACCTAGTCCATAGGTAATCCAGGATCCCAGCGAAGGCCGGCCCGAGAGCAGGTGGCCGGTATTCATCATATAGAGAGAAGGTCCGTGGTTGCCGTTATCGGAATACATGGACCGGATGACGCAGACGTCATCGATCACGCTGCCGACGCGGGAGAAGATCTCGCTGACCTCGACGCCGGATTGGCCGCAGCGGCGGAACTGGAAGGGCGAGCGCATGAGGCTGCCGGAGGCGCGGTCGGTCTTGATCTTGGGACCGGGCATGGGCTGGCCGTCGCACTTCTCGAGCATCGGCTTGGGGTCAAAGCTGTCCACCTGCGAGAGGCCGCCGTTGAGGAAAAGAAAGATGACGTGCTGGGCGCGGGCAGGGAAGTGCGGTTCCCCCCGGGGACCGGCTTGCAGCAGGTCGGCCAGGGCCACCGAGCCGAAGCCGGCGCCGAGTAGTTGAATCGCTTCGCGACGGGTCATATCAGTTCACCGCAGAGAATTCGTTGGAGCTCAGCAGTACCTGGGCGTAGCGGGACCAGGCGCCGCCGGTTTGTTCGAGAAATTCCAGGCCGAGATCGATTTCGGCCGGGCGGGCGGGACGGCTGTAGAGCAGCAGGTAGGCCTGCCGGATGCGGGAGCGGTCGTCCGGGGAGTCCTCGGCCAGGCGGCCGGCGAGGACTTTGGCCTGTTGGGCCACGAAGGTACTGTTGAGGAAAAAGAGGCGCTGCAAGGGGCTGTTGGTGGTGAGGCGCTGCTCGCTGGTGTTGTTGGGGTCGGGGAAGTCGAACATCGCCAGGAGGGGGTCGGGGCGGGAGCGGGAGATGTAGCCGTACAGGGTGCGGCGGCGGTTGCCGTCGTCGAGCGGCGCAGCGGGACCGCCGGAGGTGGTGTCAAGGTTGCCGGCGACGGCGAGGAGGGCGTCGCGGAGGGCTTCGGCGTCCAGGCGGGGGCGCAGGTTGCCGCGCCAGAGCAGGCGATTCTCAGGGTCGTGGTCATAGGCGGCGGTGTTGTGTTCCGTGCTGCGCTGGTAGGCCGCCGAGAGCAGGATCTCGCGATGCAGGGCCTTGACCGAGAAGCCCAGCTCCTGGAAGCGGGCGGCGAGGTAATCGAGCAGTTCGGGGTGGGAGGGCGCGTCGCCGAGACGGCCGAAGTTCGACGGGGTGCGGACCAGCCCCTGGCTGAAATGCAGCTCCCAGATGCGGTTCACCATGACGCGGGCGGCGAGCGGATGCGAGGCGATGGCCACAGCCAGCTCCTGGCGCCCGGAACCCTGGGTGAAGGGCGCGGGATCGCCGGCGGTGAGGCAGGAGAGGAAACGGCGGGGGGCCTCTTCACCGAGGTTCTTGGCTTCGCCCCGGATGGCCACGCGGACGTTCTTGGGTTCGGCCCTGTCGCGCAGGGTTTCGAGGAACGGGTACTTCTTCGGAAGCGCCTTCTTCAGGCGGTCCATCTCGGTAAGTTTGGAGTCGAGGTAGTCGCGGAACTCGGAGGCCAGGAAGCGCCCCAGGTCCTTGGCCCCGTAGTAGTAGATACCACGCGAGGCCTTGCGGTAGGGTTCCGAGGCCAGGTCGCGCCAGAGGTAGTACTTGTCGACGTCGAGGAACTCCAGGTTGGCGTACTGGCGGGTGGGCTCGTCCTTGACGCCCTTGGCGCCGCCCAGAAGGACGTAGTTGCGGTCGTCGATGCCCTTCTTCTCGGCCAGGACGGCCAGGAAGCGGGATTGGAAAGCCTCGGCGAAGCGGGTGACCTCGTCCAGCGGCGCGTGGCCGGCCACCAGTTCGAACCAGGGCCGGAGATAAGGATGCTCTTTGTCGGAGTCCTTGAGATACTGCCGCCAGCGCTCCAGGGTTTCGGAATCGCCGTCCGCCGCGCCGGTATAGACGGCTACGAGGTAGCGCGAGGTTTGGGCCCCCAGAATCTCGGTGAGCATGCTGTTTTGCTTCTGGACGAACTCATCGATAGATTCCTGAAGAGCCTCGATCTTCTTCTCCTGCTCCTTGTATGTCTTGACCTCGGCCTCGGGGACCAGGGGGTACTCGTGGGCTTCGGAGGAGCGAAAGACGCCGGCCAGAGAGTAGTAGTCCTTGGTAGGGATGGGATCGTACTTGTGGTCGTGGCATTGCGCGCAGGCCACGCTGAGGCCGAGGAAGGCGCGGGTGGTGACGTCGACCTGGTCATCGGCGTTGCGGCCGAGGGCCTGGAAGCCCAGGCCGGCGATGTAGCGGCGGGGGTCGGGGAGCAGGTCGCCCGCGATCTGGGCCTTGACGAACAAGTCGTAAGGCAGGTCGTCGTTGAAGGCCTGGATCACCCAGTCGCGGTAGCGGAAACAGTTGGGGCACGGGGTGTCGTTGAAAGCGCCGAGCTTGCCGTCGGTGTAGCGGGCCAGATCTAACCAATACCGTCCCCAGCGCTCGCCGTACTGGGGGGAGGCAAGCAGGCGGTCGATGACCTTGGCGAAGGTGTCGGGGGAGGGGTCGGCGAGGAAGGCTTCGACTTCTTCGGGTGTGGGCGGTAGCCCGACCAAGTCGAAGGTCACGCGGCGCAGCAGCGTGCGTTTGTCGGCCGGCGGGTTCGGGCGCAGCCCAGCCTGGACCAGGCGGGTTTCCAGAAGTTGATCGATGGAGCCAAGCAACGCATCGCTGCCTACCGGGCAGAAAACAACCTCGCTCCCGATGCTTCTGTTCCCATTGATGCGGTTACAGCCTCGGGGAGTGGACTCGATCCTCACATCAGTGTGCAGAATGCCCTGCTTCAGGCCAATCGGGTAACAAAAATTCGTGGCATAAGCAAGGAAGTATTGTATAAGATGATCGAAGCA
>JBGOUV010000051.1:0-24254 GCA_041477815.1 Terriglobia bacterium
CGGGCGGCGGCGGCGCCGGCGGTAGCAGAATCGCGGCCCCCGGAGCCCCCGCCTCCGGCAGCCGAGCCAGTCCGGCCGGAGCCGTCGCCCGTCGCCACACCGGCGCCGCCTCCACCGCCCCCAGCGCCTCGGCGCGTTAGCATCCCGGCGGGAAGCCGTTTGTTAGTAAGGACCCAGAATACCCTGTCGACGGAGCGCAACTTCGCCGGCGACACCTTCAGCGCCAGCCTGGCAGAGCCCCTGGTAGTGGACGGGTTTGTCATTGCGGAGAAGGGAGCGGAGGTGGAAGGGCGCGTGGTGCGGTCTGACAAGGCCGGCCGGGTGGAAGGCGTGTCGAACCTGGCCGTGGAACTGGTCCGGCTGCACACTTCCGACGGGCAGAAGCTCTCCATCGCCACCAACCTGCATGAGGTGCGGGGAGAACGCTCGCGCGGGTCCGACGCCAAGAAGGTCGGAGTCGGTGCGGGACTGGGGGCCATCATCGGGGCCATTGCCGGCGGCGGCAAGGGTGCGGCCATTGGAGCCGGAGTGGGGGCGGGGGCCGGAGGCGGGGCCGTGCTGGCCACGCGCGGGGAACACGCCGTCATCTCCAGCGAATCGCGGTTGAGCTTCCAGACCCGGACGCCCGTCGAAGTCACCGAGCGGCGTTGAAGACTACCGCTCCGCCCTTCATGACCCAGCGGACCCGGCGGGTGGCGGCGCGTATGTCGGCCAGCGGGTCGCCTTCGACTGCTACCAGGTCGGCGTAGTAGCCCGCGGCTACGGCGCCCAGTTCCTTCTCCTTGCCCAGCAGGACAGCGCCGTTGGTAGTGGCCGCGCGTAGGGCCTGTTCAGGCGTCATGCCCGCCTCGACGAACCACTCCAGCTCCCGGGTGTTCTGGCCGAACATGGTGTAGACGGCGTCGGAGCCCATCGCGAATCGGACACCTGCCTGGAAGGCCCGGCGGGCGGTGGCGACATTGCGTTCGAGGAAGGCCTGGAGCCGCTCGACCGAGCCCGGCGCGAACCCGTACACAGCGGCGTTCTCGGCATAGTAACGGTTGTGGTCGATGGTGGGGACGTAGAAGGTCCCGCGGCGCGCCATCTCCTGGAGGGTGCCGTCGTCGAGGTCGATGGCGTGTTCGAGCGAATCGGCGCCCGCCAGGACGGCGCGGCGGGCGCCCTCGGGGCCGTAGGAGTGGATGGCGATGCGCCGGCCGGCGGCATGGGCAGCGTCTACGGCGGCGCGCATCTGGTCCAGGGTGAAGGTGGGGCTGCCGGAGACGTCCTCGAAGCCGCCGCTGGAGCCGAACATCTTGATCCAGTCGGCGCCGGCGGCGATGCGGTCCCGGACGGCTTGGGCTATAGCCGACGGGTCCTTTCCGGTGCGGGCGGCGATCAGGCCTTGGGTCGAGACGAACAAGCGCGGGCCGATCATGGCGCCGCTGTCGATGAGTTCGCGCATGGCCACGTCGCTGCCTTCGGAGGCGTGCAGATCGCGGACCGTGGTGACGCCGGCCTGGAGGGTTAGGCGGGCGTTTTCCTGGGCTGGGCGCGGGCGGGTCCTCTGCTCGCGGGGGCGGGTGCCGGGGGCCTGGTCCCAGTAGTAGGTTATGTGAGTATGGACGTCGAGGAGGCCGGGAAGGCCGGTGTAGCGGGACAGGTCGATGACTTCAGAGTCTGGGGGGATCTGGGCGCCGACGGTGCGGATGCGGTCGCCTTCGACCACGACGACAGCGTTGGACCACACCTTGCCCTTGCCGTCCCAGAGGCGGTGGAAGCGGATGGCTTTGGTCGCTGCCGGCATGGGCAGTAGGCTTGCGAGCAGACAATTGAAACCGCAGATGAACGCCGATGAACGCAGATGAAACCAGGAGGGGTTATCGGCGTTCATCTGCGTTCATCTGCGGTTTCATGGACCTTGGTCCACTGGCGCGTTTGGCAGGATTCGAGGACTGCATCCAGAACACCCTGGCACTCGACGCCGGCGCGGAAGGAGGGCTCACGCACCTGGCCCAGGCGGATGCTCTCTACGAACTGCCAGTCTTGGTCGTAGCGATATCCCCAGCGGCGGTCGTGGGCGTGTGGGTCGCGGGGGGAGCCGGGAAGGCGCAGGAACTGCTGGGGGACGGGGGTGCGGGTCAGGTTCTCGGCGGGCTTCGTAGCGCACTCGCCCGCGCAGATTGACACGGCCCAGGGGTCTTGCAGCGAGAAGGCTACGCCGCCCTGGGAGCCGTAGACTTCGATGAACATGTTCTCGGTGATGCCGGCGCCGCGGCCGGGGCAGATGCGGGCGATCTCGCAGGTGGCGGCTGGTCCGGAGGAGAACTCGGCTAGAAAGCCGACCCAGTCGTCTACGTCGGCTTGGAAGCTGCGGGAGGCGGCGGTGACCCGGTCGATCGGGCCCAGCAGGAACTGGGTGATGTGGATCAGATGGGACCCGATGTCGGCCAGGGCGCCGGAGCCGGCCAGGCGGCGCTCGCTGCGCCAGCCGGTGAGATGTCCGGAGAGGGCCATCAGGTAAGCGGCGCGGAGGCTGCGGATCTCGCCCAGGGCGCCTTCGTCCAGGAGGGACTTTGTGTATTGGACGGCTGGGATATAGCGATAGGTAAACGCCGTCATGTGGACGATGCCGGCCGCTTCGGCGGCGGCCAGCATCTCCGCGGTCTCGGCGTAGTGGAGTCCGAGGGGCTTCTCGCACAGGACGTGCTTGCCCGCCCGGATGGCCTCCAGGGTGATCTCCCGGTGGAGGTGGTTGGGGGTGGCGTTCACCACGCCCGCGACGTCGGGGCGGGCGAGGAGGTCGTGGTAGTTGGTCGTGAAGGGGAGGCCTTCGACAGCGGCGGCGGGGTTGGCATCGGCTACGGCAGCGATCTCGACGCCGGCGCAGAGCTGCAGGGCGGGGATATGGATGCCGCGGGCGGCGCCTCCCGCTCCGATGACCCCGATCTTCATTCCAGGCCGAAGGCCATCAGGACGTCCCCGGCCGGGATGGCGATGTACTGCTTACCGCCGGCCAGATAGCTGATGGGATTGGCGATGATGAAGCCGCCGGTGGGGAAGTTCCAGAGATGCTTGCCGGTGCGGGCGTCCAGAGCGAAGAAGTGGCCTTCTTGAGTGCCGCCGAACAGCAGGTTGCCGGCGGTGGCCATGACTCCCGCCCAAAAGGGCGAAACGACGCGGTGCTCCCACTTGATCTCGCCGGTCTCGGGCACGATGGCCCGCACGGCTCCAAACCCCGGTTCGCCGGGGATGGGCTTGCCGCCTCCGCCGGTGAAGCTGAGGCCGGGCTTGTAGTTGGCGTCGGCGCTGAAGAAGATGTTCCCCTGCTCCTGGGCGGCGACGTAGTAGAGGCCGGTCAGCGGGCTGAAGCTCGGAGAGTACCAGTTCTGACCGCCGGTCACTCCGGGCCATACGGCCACGCCCTCGCGGGTGGGAAAGGTATTGGGCAGACGCACGGGACGGCCCTTGGCGTCGAGCTCCTTGGCCCAGGTCTGCTTGACGAACGGTTTGCCCAGCAGGTACTCACCCGTCACTCGATCCAATACATAAAAAAAGCCGTTGCGGTTGCCGAACAGGACCAGCTTCCGGCGGCTGCCGCGGAACGTCATGTCGGCCAGCACGGGGACCTGCACCGAGTCCCAGTCGTGCACGTCGTGGGGCGTGAACTGAAAGTGCCACTTCAGCTTCCCGGAGTCGAGGTCCAGCGCCACCAGGCTGTCCGCGTAGAGGTTGTCGCCGGCCCGGCCCTCGCCGTTCCAGTCGGGACCGGGGTTGCCGGTGCCCCAGTAGGCCAGGTTCAGCTCGGGATCGTAGGCGCCGGTGACCCAGATGGAGGAGCCGCCGGTCTTCCAGGAGTCGCCTTCCCAGGTGCCGAAGTTGGGCTCGCCGGGTCCGGGGACGGTGTAGAAGCGCCAGGCGCGCTCGCCCGTCGAGATATAGTAGGCATCAATGAAGCCGCGAACCCCGTACTCGCCGCCGGTCACGCCCACGATTACTTTGTCCTTGGCCACCATGGGAGCGGTGGTGACCCCGTACCCTTGGGTGTAGTCGAAGACTTCGGTCTTCCAGAGCTCGCGGCCGGACCGGGCGTCGAGCGCCACCAGTTTGGCGTCGACGGTGCCCATGAAGAGACGGTTGCCCAGGATGGCGAGGCCGCGGTTCACTTGGCCGCAGCAGACCACTACCTTGGGGGGAACTTTGTAGTTATACGACCAGAGGCGGCGGCCGGTCTCGGCGTCCAGGGCGATGACGTTGTTGGGGGGGCTGGTGAAGTACAGGATGCCGTCGACCACCAGCGGCGTGGTCTCCACCTTGTGGGTGGTGCGCATCTGGACCATCCACTTCGGCTTCAGGCGCTGGACGTTGGCGGTGGTGATCTGGTCCAGCTTGCTGAAGCGGTGGCTGAAGTAGTTGCCCGAGTACATCAGCCAGTTGCCCGGCTCGGAGTCGGCTTTGAGGAGGCGTTCGTAGGTGACGGGTTCGGCCGCTGCGGCGCAGCCGGAGGCAACCAGCAGAAGGCTTGCCAGGATTTTTTTCATTTGGCCTTTCCTCGCAAGGAACTCAGATACGCGATCAGATTCTCGAGCTCGGTCGCGCTCAGGGCCGTCCGGTAGGCCGGCATCATCGACGCCGCCTCGCGTTTCACTTCCTTCAGGTCGGCCTTCTTGAACGAACGCATGTTCTCTTTGCTGTCGCGGAGCTGGATCGTGTAGTCGTCCTCGTTCAGCTTGATGCCCCGGACGCGCTCGCCGCCGCGTGTCGCCACCGCGTACGTCCGGTAGTCGTCGGCGATGTGCTTGTCGGGATCGGTCAGGGACTCGCGCAGGAACTTCAGAGACCGGCGCAGGCCGATCTCCCCCAGATCCGGTCCCAGGACACCGCCACGGCCGTTGATCCAGTGGCACTGCGCGCAGGCGCCCTTACCGTCGTAGACCGCGCGTCCGGCGTCGGGGTCGCCGGGCGCTTTTTCTTCAGCCCCTTGCGCGCCGATGCGGCGGACGAAGGTGATCACTCTCCAGACCTCCGTCTCCGACAGCCCGATGCCGGGCATCTCCGAGCCGGGGACCCCCCGCCGGATGGTGCGGAACAGCTCGCGATCGGAGCTGCCCAGGCGGTAGCGGCCGGTGGTGAGATTCACGCCGCGTCCCCCTTCGCCTTCCGATCCATGACACGACGCGCAATGGCCCAGGAAATACTGCCGGCCCAGGACCGCGTCCGCCGCCGTGTCGAAGGGGTTCTTCTCGGCGATCTTCTCCTCCGGACGTTCTTCTGCTTCTTGTGCCAGGACGGCGCACGCCGCCAGACCGAAACCGATAACCAGACGCGAGAACATAGCCTTGTAACCGCCAATCATACTATATTCGAGCCATGCGGAAGCTGGCCACCTTTTCCCTGGTCCTGACCCTGGGAGCCACCCTCTGGCTCCTCCGCCGTCCTTCCCTCCAGGCCCTCGAACCGGTCATGCAGGCCACCGGCGCCTCCCCGGTCGAAGCCACCGCCAGGATCGGCGCCGAGCCCCGCGAGGACGACCTGCCCGCCATCGCCGCCGCCGGCGACGGGTCCCTGTGGGCCGCCTGGCTCTCCTACTCCGGGCGCCGCGACGAGATCGGACTGCGCCAGTTCCAGAACGGGCGCTGGCAAAACCTCCAATGGGTGCCCGGCACGGCCGGCGATGCCTGGCTCCCGCAGGTCGCCGTCGACGCCCAGAACCGCGTGTGGGTCGTCTGGTCGGAGCAGCGGGACTCCAATTGGGATCTCTACGCCCGTTCCTTCGACCCCGCCTCCCAAACCTGGGGAGCGCTCCAACGCCTCACCCGCGACCCGCTCCCCGACGTCAACCCGCGCCTCGCCTCCGACGGCAAAGGCCGCTTCGCCCTGGTCTGGCAGGGCTTCCGCGCCAAGAACTCCAATATCTTCCTGAAGCTCTTCCAAGGCGGCCAATGGGGTCCCGACATTCGCGTGACCAACCGGGCCGCCAACGACTGGGAGCCGGCCGTCGCCTTCGATGCCTCCGGCAAGGTCTGGATCGCCTACGACAGCTACAAGAACGGCAACTACGACGTCTACCTGACCGGCGTCCAGGACGGCCAACCCGCCGCCGAGCTCGCCGTCGCCGAGACCCCCCGTTTCGAGACTCGCGCCACGGTCGCCGCCGACTCCGCCGGCCGTATCTGGGTGGCCTGGGAAGCCGGCGGCGCGAACTGGGGCAAGGACACCGGCTACACCATTCGAGACCGCCAGCCCGGTGTCGTACTCGGCGGCGCCCGCGAGGTCAGGATCCGCTGCCTGGAGAACGGCCAACTCCGCGACCCCGCCCAGCCCCTGCACCACGCCTTCGCCCCCGCCGTCGCCCCCGGCCAGTTCGTCTACCAGCCCCACGTCTTCGCCGACTCCGCGGGCAACGTCTGGGTCGCCGCCAAGCGCCGCCACCAGCCTCCGCCCGGCGAGCAACCCTTCCCCAACCGCGGCTACTGGCAATACTATCTGACCCGCCTCCAGGGCGCTTCGTGGACCCCCGCTGCCGCCCTCCCCAACAGCCGCGGCCGCTCCTCCACCCGCCTCAACGCCGTTTCCGCCTCGGACGGTGCGCTGTGGCTGGTCTGGTCCACCGACAACCGTCCCGATGCCTTTTCCCACCGCCCCCTCCGCCACGAGGTCTACGCCGGCCGCGTCGCTCCCGTCGCCCCCGTCGCTCCCGTCGCCCTAGTCGCCCCAGTCGCCCCCGTCGCCCCAGTCGCCCCCGCCCACCCCGCCGAGGCCGCCGACCTCCAGGCCATCCGCGCCTACCGCACCACCGTCGACGGCAAGTCCGTCCGCATCGTGCGCGGCGATTTCCACCGCCACACCGAGCTCTCCTGGGACGGCGGCGGAACCCAGGACGGTTCCCTCCAGGACTTCTACCGCTACATGATCGACGCCGCCTCCATGGACTTCGGCGCCTCCACCGACCACCAGGGCGGCGCCAACGAATACTGGTGGTGGTATACGCAGAAGATGACCGACATGTACCACCTCCCCGGAACCTATGTCCCCATTTTCGGCTATGAGCGCTCGGTCACCCAGCCCCACGGCCATCGCAACATTTTCTTTGCCACCCGGGCCGGCCGCGTCACCCCCTTCCACATGCGCCAGGGCATTGACGCCTTCGCCCTGGGCCAGAACTCCCAGGGCGACGAGCCCGGCGTCGGCACCGGCGACGTCGTGGAGAACGACACCAAGCTCCTCTACGAAGCCCTTCGCGCCATGAACGGCCTCGCCATCTCCCACACCTCGGCCACCCGCATGGGCACCGACTGGCGCGATAACGACCCCCAACTCGAGCCCGTCGTCGAGATCTTCCAGGGCGCTCGCACCAACTACGAGTTTATAGGCGCCCCGCTCGCCGCCGAAGAATCCAAGGACGCCGCCCACATGAAGACGGCCGGGTACTTCCCCGTCGGCATGGTCCGCAACGCCTGGGCCAAGGGGTACCGCCTGGGCATCATCACCTCCTCAGACCACGGCTCCACCCATTACTCCTACGCCATGGTCTATACCGATCGCTACGACCGCGCGGGCATCCTCAACGCCATCCGCCGCCGCCACACCTACGGCGCCACTGATAACATCCTCCTCGACGTTCGCATGGGCGGCCACTTCATGGGCTCCGAGTTTCAGGCGGACGGGCCGCTCCCTCTACGGGTCAAAATTCGCGGCACCCGCGACGTCGCCCGGGTCGAAGTCATCCGCGCCGACCGCCTGATCTACTCCCTCCAGCCGAACAAACCGAACGTGGCCTTCGAGTTTACCGACCAGCAGGGCGGGAGGAAGAAGGAAACGGTTTACTACTACATCCGGGTACAGCAGACCGACGGCCAGTTGGCCTGGTCGAGTCCCATCTGGGTGAATTACTCGGGGTCGGCCCCGTAGGGCTGTCATGAGATACCCCTCCCCTGTAAAATGTGGGGCGCCTCCTCTTCCTCCTCACCCTCCTGGCCCCCCTCGCCCTCCCCCAGCCCCAGCAGGAAGCCGAAGACCAGCGCCTCCAGGAGATCCTGCTCAAACGCCGCGGCGGCGAGCCCCTCACCGCCGAAGACCAGGCCTTCTTCCAGACCCTCACCGCCCGCCGCTCGGCCGAGTTCCAGAAAGCCAACCCGCCCCGCAACTCCACCGGCCTGGTCCCCCTCACCGAGCTGACCGGCCCCGCCACCTACCACGCCGAGCCGGGCGGTCTCTATCCCGGCGGACGCAACACCCCGCCGGACTCCCACCTCCGCGCCGGCCTCGATCTCGCCCGCCGCATCGTTCCGCTCGACCCCGCCGGCCGCCCCTCCCCGGGCGGCAAGATCGTCCTCCTCTCCATCGGCATGTCCAATACCACCCAGGAATTCCAGGTCTTCCAGAAGCTTGCCGCCGCCGGCTCCGGCCTCCACCCCCGCCTGGTCCTCGTGGACGGCGCTCAGGGCGGACAGGCCGCCGACACCACCGCCGATCCCCACGCCGCCTTCTGGAGCGTTGCCGCCGGCCGCTTGACCGCCGCCGCCGTCACCGACCGCCAGGTCCAGGCGGTCTGGCTCAAGCAGGCCATCATCATGCCCCAGCGCCCCTTCCCCGCCGAAGCCAAGCGCCTCCAGGGGTACCTCGTCGATACCCTCCACAACCTCGCCGCCCGCTATCCCAACCTCCGGATCGCCTACCTCTCCAGCCGCATCTACGCCGGCTACGCTACCACCCCCCTCAACCCCGAGCCCCACTCCTATGAGAGCGCCTTCGCCGTCCGCGGGGTCATCGCCTCCCAGATCGCCGGCGACGCCGAACTCAACTATGATCCCGCCCGGGGTCCCGTCCGCTCCCCCTGGCTGGCCTGGGGACCCTACCTCTGGGCCGACGGCGCCCAGCGCCGCTCCGACGGCCTCGCCTACCTCCCCGCAGACCTCGGTCCCGACGGCACCCATCCCTCCTCGTCCGGCCGCGAAAAGGTGGCCCAGCTCCTCCTCGACTTCCTGAAAAAGGACCCCACCTCCCGCCCCTGGTTCCTCCAGCCCTAGATCGCCCCGTGGTCCCTAGCTGCAGGACTTCCGCCGGACCGTCCCAACCGGGTTCCTGCCGCCAGAGCCATGGCTACTCTATCTTATAACGTCCTCGACCCTCTGGATCTGAGCGTCCCACGGCTCGCGATTGCCAGGCAGATAGGTGCGCGGCTGGTAGGAGCGCCGCACCAACTCCCGCGCCTCGCCCGGCGTCCGCAGATGTCCCAGCGCCATCGCCTGCAAGAGAACGTTGCCAATCGCCGTGGCCTCTTCCGGACCCGCCACCACCGGTAGCCCGGTCGCATCGGCCGTGAACTGGCACAACACCGCATTCTTCGACCCTCCCCCGACAATGTGCAGAACCCGAAACCGCCGCCCGCGGATCCGCTCCAGCATCTCCAGTACCGCCCGATACTTCAGCGCCAGGCCCTCGAAAATCGTCCGTGTGATGGCCCCGGGGTGCTCCGGCGCCGCCTGTCCCGTCCGCCGGCAGTACTCGGCGATCTTCCCGGGCATATCCCCCGGACTCAGGAACGAAGGATCATCCGGATCGATCACGGCCGTGAACGCCGGCGCCGCCAGAGCCGCCCCGCACAACTCCGCGTAGCCGAGACTGCTGCCCTGCCGCGCCCACTCCCGCCGGCACTCTTCAAGCAGCCACATGCCGCTGATGTTCTTGAGCAGCCGGATGGTCCCCCATACCCCGCCTTCGTTGGTGAAGTTCAGTTTCAGCGTCTGGTCATTGATGATGGGTTCCGCGACCTCGGCCCCCAGCAGCGACCAGGTCCCCGAACTGAGAAAGGCCCAGTCGTCGCCCTCCGCCGGTACCGCCGCTACCGCCGATCCCGTATCGTGACTCGCCGGCGCCACCACCGGCACAGCCTTCACCCCCGCCTCGCCCGCCACTGAATCCAGCAGCGGACCGAGCGCCGTCCCCGGCGGCACGATCTGGGGCAGTATCCGCTCGGGCAAACCCAAGCTCTCCAGCATCTCCCGCGCCCAGCCTCCTCGTCGCGGATCGTAGAACTGCGTGGTCGTGGCGATCGTATACTCTGCCGCCACCCGCCCGGTAAGCCAGTAGTGCAGCAGGTCCGGCGTCATCAGCAGGGTTCGGGCCGAGTCCAGCACGTGAGGCCGCTCCAGGCGAAGAGCATATAACTGATAGAGTGTATTGAGCTGCATGAACTGGATCCCGGTGCTCGCAAACACCTCCGCCCGCGGCACGACGGTGAACAGCTTCTCCATCACCCCATTGGTACGGGCGTCGCGGTAGTGAAAAGGATTCTCCAGCAGAGCCCCGTCGGGTCCCAGCAACCCGAAATCGACGCCCCAGGTATCCACCCCGATCGACGCCAGCTCCCCGCCGGCCGCGGCCAGTCCCTTCTTCATCTCCTCGAACAGTCGCAGCACGTCCCAGTGCAGGCTACCGAACACGCGCACCGGCCGGTTGGGAAACCGATGCGCCTCCTCGAGGGTGAGCCGGTCTCCATCGAATCGCCCCACCATGGCGCGCCCGCTTTCCGCGCCCAGGTCGAATGCGAGGAAGCTAGGCATGCGCCTTGACCATCCTCTCGTTGAGCTCGACGCCGAAACCGGGTCCCTCGGGAACCCGGATTCTCCCGCCCAGGAACGCCTCCGGCGGCGTAAGCAGCTCCGGCCGCCACACCGCCTCGCCCCAAGCGTGCTCCAGGATCAGGAAGTTGGGGAGGCCCGCGCACAACTGGACGCTCGCCGCTGTCGCCACCGGACCGCTGGGGTTGTGCGGCGACACCCGCACGCCGTCCACCTCCGCCACCACCGCGATCTTGCGCGCCTCCAGGATCCCGCCGCAATGCTTGACGTCGGGCATGATGATATCCAGCGCCCGGTTCCGGCACAGCGGCACGAAGCCCTCTACCCCGAACAGCACCTCGCCCCCGGCCATCGTCTGTTTGATCGCCGAGCGAATCTCGGCCGTCTCGGCCAGCCGTACCGGATTCACCGGCTCCTCATAAAAGAAGAGGTTCACCGGCTCCAGGCGCTGGGCCACCTCCACCGCCAGGGGCACGCTGAAGTGGCTGTGGACGTCGATCATCAGCTTCGCCTCGGGTCCGATCGCCTTTCGAATGGCCTCCACGCGCGCGATACCCAGTTCCTTGGACTTGTCCAACTCCGCCTGCGGCCGGGTCAACGGCGGGAAGTCGTCGAACACCGCCGCCTTGATCGCCCGGAATCCCTCGCTTACCGCCTTGCCGGCGTTGGCGCCGAAGGCCTCGGGCGAGCGGTCGTCGTTGGTGGCCCGGTTGATGTTGGCGTAGACGTCCAACTCCCGGCGCAGCTTGCCCCCCAGTAGGGCATAGACGGGCGCTCCCAACGCCCGCCCCGCCAGGTCCCACTGGGCCTGCTCCAGCGCGCAGAACGCCGTCACCGTCAGCCTTCCCCCCGCCTTGGCCTTCTCTCTCCCCCGGGTCCGGTATTGCTCGATCTCGAACGGCGACTGGCCCCGCACCAGCTCGAAGAACTCCCCCAGCGCCTTCTGCATCGCCGCGTTGCGGTCTCCCGAGGCCTGCGTAAACCCGCCCCCCTGCGACGCCTCGCCGAGCCCCGTCACCCCCTTGTCGGTTTTCAGCCGGACGAAGATCCAGTCCCCGCGCCGGTTCACCTTCACCACCAGGATTTCCATCCCGGAAATTTTCAACTGCGGAGCGCTCTCCGCCGCCGCCGCGAGCAGCGGGAGGCCACCGCCGGCCGCCAGCAGAGCCCGGCGGTTCATCTTCGTTTCGCGCATAGCGGTACTGTATCATGGAGCTATCCATGCCAACTTTGGTCGCCGTGCTGCTCGTCGCGCTCCTCGCCGCCTGCTCCGGCCCTCCTCCGCCCCCGGCGCCCCCCAGCCAGGCGTTTCTCATCACCCTGGGCGCCACCGACGCGGAGCCCGCCCGCTGGGACGGTTCCCTCGACGTCTCCGGCGCCAAACTGGTCACACTGGCCGGCCGGCGATTCTACCAGGACGACCAGATCAACCCCGACGGTAAGTCCTGGAAGGCGTCCACGCGCCGCCGCGCCGTGATTGAGCCCCAGTACTGGTGGCTAGGCGCCAAGCACGAGGTACCGGCCAACCCCCAGGCCTTCGCCCCGCCGGGCCCTATGGTGGCCAACGGTATTATTCTGACCCTCGACTCCGCCTCCCGCGCCGAGATCCGCGTCACTACCTCGCAGGGTAACTTCTCCTTCGCCACCAGCGACGTTCCCTTCGCCCGCCCGGCGCCGTTTCTCAATGGCCGCGTGATAGTCGAGCGCGCCGTCTCTCCCTGGTACTTCCAGCATGGCAGCTTCGAAGACGACCAGCCGTCGGTCGCCTTCGCCGCCGACGGCCGGCCCTGGGTTGCCTGGATCAGCTACGCCCGCAACCAGGACCGCGTCTTCGTCGCCTCGGTCGGCGGCCGCCCCACCGCCATCGGCAAGCCCGGCGTCTACTTCCGCACCGCCCTCGCCCGCCACGGCGAAAGCGACTTCTGGGCCATCACTTCCGCCCGCGACGGCGACAATTGGCAACTCGCCGGCAGCCGGCTCGTCGGCAAGGATTGGTCGGATTGGCAGCCCCTCACCGCCTCGCCCGGTCCCAAGATGTTCCACCGCACGGTCCTCGATTCGACGGGCCGCCTGTGGCTGGTCTGGCAGGCCTGGACTCGCGGCAAGTCCGAAATCCAGGCCCGCTTCTACGACGGCCGCTCCTGGGGCGAAACCTTCACCGTCAGCGCCAACGCCGCCAACGCCTGGGAACCGGCCCTCGCCGCCGCCCCTGACGGCCGCGTCTGGTTCGCCTGGGACGCCTACGACAACGGCAGTTATAATATCTACGCGCGCGTCTTTGACGGCAAACAGTTCGGACCCCCGCAGGCCGTCACCTCCTCCCCTCGCTTCCACGCCCACGCCACGGTCGCCGCCGACGCCCAGGGCCGTCCCTGGATCGCCTGGGAAGAAGCCGGACCCAACTGGGGTAAGGACACCGGTTTCCTCATCCGCGAGAACGCCGGCGAAGCCCTCTACGAGCGCCGCGCCATCAAAATCGCCGTCCTCGACCAGGGCCGCTGGATGACGCCCGGCTTCCCCGCCGCCGAGTTCGACGAGCAGCCCCAGCTCGTCCGCGACCAGGCTGGACGCATGTGGTGCTTCTTCCGCCGCCGCACTATCCAAATGGACGAGGTCTGGAGCCAGGCCCTCCAGCGCAACCGCCTCCAGCAGTATAGTCACTGGGAATACTTTGCCACCGCCTTCGACGGCCGCCAATGGTCCCACCCCATCCCGCTGCCGCACTCCTCCGGCCGCAACGACTTCCGCCTCGCCGCCGCCGCCGCCCCCGACGGCCGCCTGCTGGCCGCCTGGTCGACCGACGGCCGCAATTGGTCCAAGCCCTATCCGCCGGTGAAGAACGGCATCGTCGCCGGCTGGCTCGATCTCGCCGGTCCCGCGCAGCCGCCCACCCTCCAGCCCTACGCCGAGCCCCCCGCCACCGCCGCGCCCGTACATCCGCGCGAGAGCCCCCAGATCGCCGCCCTCCAGCAGACCCGCCTCACCGCCGGCGGCCGCACCTACCGCATCGTCCGCGGCGATATGCACCGCCACACCGACCTCAGCTTCGACGGCGACCTGGACGGCTCGGTCTGGGACTTCTACCGCTACACCATCGACGCCGCCGGCTTCGACTACTCCGCCCTCACCGACCACAATTCCGGTGAGGATAACGAATACCTGTGGTGGACCATCCAAAAGAGCAACGACCTGTTCTACGTCCCCGGCCGCTTCACCCCGATCTACGCCTACGAGCGCAGCCTGCGCTTCCCCAACGGCCACCGCAACATTCTGTTCGCCAAGCGCGGCGTCCGCACCCTCCCGCGCACGAAGGACGAAGAGGCCGGCAAGGAAGGCGCTGCTAACCTCTATCAGTACCTGCGCCGGTACAACGGCTTGGCCATGTCCCACACCTCGGGCACCGTGATGGGCACCGACTGGCGAGACAACGACCCCGACCTGGAACCCCTGGTCGAGATCTACCAGGGCGATCGCATGTCCTACGAGCACGAAGGCGCCCCCCGCGCTCCCCGCGCCGCCGATAAGACCACCCAACCCGGCGGCTACGCTCCCGAAGGCTTCATCTGGTACGCCTGGGCCAAGGGCTACAAGTTAGGCGTCCAGGCCTCCAGCGACCACGCCTCCACCCACGTTTCCTACGCTTGCCTATTGGTGGAATCCACCACCCGCGACGGTCTCCTCGACGCCATCCAGCGTCGCCACGCCTACGCCGCCACCGACAACATCGTCCTCGACTTCCGCGTCGACGACCACCTCATGGGCGAGGCCTTCACCACCAGGACCCGCCCCAAGATCACCTGCCGCGCCACCGGCACTGCGCCCATTAATAAGATCGACCTGATCCGCAGCAACCAGTACATCTACTCCCAGGCCCCCCACCGCCAAACCGCCGAATTCACCTACGAAGACAAGGACGCCAAACCCGGCGAAAGCTACTACTATGTAAGGATTCAGCAGGCCGACGGCCAGATGGCCTGGAGTTCCCCCGTATGGGTCAAATTGGAATAATTCGGCCAGTCAGCCTCGTAGGTATGATTATCGTATACTGGGTGTGGGGCGTTTTCGTGGTGGATGCCTCCTCGCTGGTCACGCTGGCCCGCTGCGGTGCGATGGAACTGCTGGAGTATGGCCGAACCCGGTGGTGACTGTGCAGGAGGTGTACCGGGAGACAGTGGAAGTTGGCTCGCGCCAAGGCTATCCCGATGCCGCTCGCCATTCGAGAGGTGTTCGCGCGGTCCTACGCGGTGCCCTGCTGCACACGGCGGAGCTGGAGGCCGGCAAAGCACAGACCATGTCTAATCCTCCACAGGAAGAGAGAGCTGAAGCGCAGTCTTGAAAGGGGGGAGGGGTAGCATAGCACGCTGTAATTCTGGGGGCCCCGGACGAGCTGCGCAAGCGGCGATTTGTGAGGCAGTGATGCAGTCGGCCTAGAAGGAGAGCCTCAGCGCCATCTGGATGATCCTGCCGTCCCGAGCCCCGGTAATGCGGCCGTACGTCCCCGAGCTCAGCGACGTCGACGGATTATTCAACTGGGTGTGGTTGAACAGGTTGAAGAACTCCGCCCGGTACTGCAGCTTCCAGCGCTCGGAGAGCATAAAGTTCTTGTGCGCCGCGAAATCCACGTTAAACGTGCCCGGTCCGCGCAATATGTTCCGTCCGGCGTTCCCGAACGTGCCCGGGGCATTGTTCCGGAACGATTCGGTGGTAAACCACTTGTCGATCCGCTGTCCGCGCGAGCCGCTCGTCAGCGACGGCTTCGAAACCACGTCCGGGTTGTCATTCCCGATCCCGCTCAGCGCAATGTCGTCCCCGGTCGAGATGGTGAGCGGAAATCCGCTCTGCAGATTCCAGACGCCGGTTGTTTCCCAGTTCCCCAGCACCTGGCGCAATACGGGGTTCCCCTGGGGCGACGGCAATTGCCAAAGATAACTCGCCACCAAGTGGTGCGGCACGTGGAAGTCGGACAGCCCGCGGTAGGCCCGCGCGCTGAAGGGGTTGATCACGTTGATGCCGTCCAGGTCGGTAAGGTACGAAACCCAGTCGATACTCCGGGCGAAAGTATAGTTGGCGCCCAGCCGGAAGCCGTGCGAGAAGCGCTTGTCCAAGCCAAGCTGGAGCGAATGGTAGATCGAGTTGCCTCCCGAGACGTTCTGGGTGATGGTCTGGAAGTCCTGGTTGGAGCGCCGGGCCTGCGTGTCGTCGCCGCTCGCCCCCGGCCGGTATATCGCCGGATTGAGGTCGGTGTTGAAGCCCAAATGGGTGCCCTTGGAGGCCACATATCCCACGCGCGCCAGCACGTCGCCGCGGAGCTGATGCTCGATGGTCAGGTTCCAGCTCAGCACCTGCGCCGGATTCCAGTTGCTCGCATAGGACACCGCCAGCACCGGCTTATCGAAGTCCACGCCGGACGCCGGCGGGTTCGGCTGGTTCGGGAAGAACGTCGACTGATCGAACGGATTCCGCTGGCCGGTGTAGGGATTGGCGAACGGAACGCCGAACAGGAAGTACTGGGGACTGAAGGGCGCGCTGTCCACCATGTTGTTGAACGCTTCCACAAACGGCGGCTGGTAGAACAGACCGATTCCGCCGCGCACGGTGGTGCGTCCCTTGCCGCCCAAGTTGTACGCGAACCCGATGCGGGGAGAAACCTGCATCCAGCTCGACTTGCTGCCGCCATCCGGACACTGCGGATCGCCCGCATAGAGGTACCCGCGCGGCGCCTTCGGGAACCGCGTCGACTGCACCCCGGCCAGGTAGCATTCCGTCCGCCCCGCCGTGTCGCTGTAGGGCACAAAAGGATCCCAGCGCACGCCCAGCGACAGGGTGAACTGCCGGGAAACACGAATGTTGTCTTGCGCGAACAGGCTGGCCAGCTTGCCTCGCCGCCCGGCATATTCGCCGCCGCCTTGGATGAAGCGCTCCACGCGGCCCAGCATGAAGTCGGAGAGCGCGTTGCCGCTGTAGCCCGACCCGCGGAAGCGGAAGCGGCCGGCTTGGCGGTAGGAGTTGTTCAGGTCGACTTTCATGTTCAGGAAGTCGCCCCCGAAGGAGATTTCGTGCGTGCCGCGAATCCAGTGCACGCTGTCGGCAAAGTGAAAATTCTGGCGATTGAATTCACCCGGAGCCCCGCTGGAAAGAGTGAAGAAACCCGCCACCTGCACGTTGATCTCAGGCGGCGTCGGGCTGGCGATATTCGAGCCGATGCTGCTCAAGCTGAAGGGCGCTCCACTCGTGGCCAGGCCGTTGTTCCGGTTGTACGAAAAGACGAAATTGTTCAGCAGCGTGGCGCTGGCGCTGTAGGTGTGGCTGACCGAGGCGCTCTGGCTGAAGAACTCCCGTCCGCCGGTGCCCCGCACCAGATCCTGCGCCCCGGAGACGGCGTCGCGCGGCAGCTTGGTATAGAAGTAGCGGCCGTAGACGCGCTGCTTCGTCATGTTGTAGTCGACGCGCCCCATGAACTGGTTCTCGTGCTCCTTTAGGGGACGATCGAAAACGATAAAACCGTCCGGTGAGGTCGGCTGCGGGACCAGCGGCAGCAGCTTGGCGGTGACGCCGTCGATGCGGCTGGCGGGAATGATGTTCCCTGGAATCGGCTGGCCCGTGTCCGGGTACCGCAATTGCCGGGAAACACCGGAGAAATTGCCGCTGCGTTGCGCCGGGGTCAGCACCACCGCCGTCAAGCCCGAAGCGATGTTGCGCGTCTGCGTCCCCTGGTAAGTGCCGAAGAAGAACAGCTTATCCTTGATGATCGGCCCGCCGGCGCTCCCGCCGTACTGATTGCGTTTCAGCTTGTCGCCCACCGGGGCGAAGAAGTTGCGCGCGTTCATGGCGCCATTGCGGAGGAACTCGAAGGCGCTGCCGTGAAACTGGTTCGTGCCCGACTTGGTCACGATGTTCACCACCGCGCCCGACGCGCGTCCGTGCTCGGCGCTGTAGTTGTTGGTCTGCACGCTGAATTCCTCGAGCGCGTCCGGGTTGGGAAACGGATTGTTGACGTTGGTGTAATGATCGATGTTACTGCCGCCGTCGAGCTGGTAATTCACGCCGTCGCTGCGCGCGCCGTTCGCGGTAATGGACTGCGCGCCGGGATAGGTGGCGCCCTGCATCGCGTCGCCCGAGCCACGAGAGTTTCCGGCATTCAGGTCGGTCGTGCCCGGGGCCAGCAACACCAGCGTCGCCGCGTTCCGGGCGTTGAGGGGAAGTTCGATGATGGTGCGCTGATCCACCGTCTGCCGCAGGGTGCCGGATCTGGTGTCCACCAGCTCGGCATTGGCTTCCACGGTGACCGTGTCGCTCAGCGCCCCGATCTGCAGCGCGACCGGCACGCCCGCGCTGACGTTGGCCTTCACCTCGATCCCGCGCTGCTCGAAGCGGCGGAAACCGGCGGCTTCGACCGCGAGCGTGTAAGTCCCCACCGGCAGCAGCGGGAAGACATAGCCGCCGTCGCCGGCGCTGAACGTCTCCCGCGACAGACCGGTGGCGGGCGCCGTGGCCACCACCTTGGCGCCGACGATGGACGCCCCGCTGGGGTCGATCACGGTTCCGGCAATGCTTCCAGTGGGATCGGCGGCCTGGACAACCAGGCAGGCGAATAAGAGAGAGACTGCGACACGAGTGATACGCATATCAGACGTCCTCAAAGACCCTTGGGTCGGAATTCCCCTTTTGAGCTTTCCGGCACGAAGTAGTATACACCAAACCACGGTGCGAAGGGCGAGCTGAGGCAGACTTTCATTCCAGGCTATCCTCCGCCGGAAGAGAGAGCTGGATCGCAGTCTTGAAAAGCTGCTTCCCTTCCACGTCGGGCCGACTATGGACGAACGTGGCGCGAAGGCTTTACACTAGCTGCTGGCGGCGGGGGTGCGGGCTTAATTCCGGCGGTCACGGGAGACGAATGAGGCAGTGATGCGAATGGCGATGGCGCGGGAGGAGGACGTCGGGTTGGTGTTGTCGTTTATCCGAAAGCTGGCCGAGTTTGAGAAGCTGGCGCACGTGGTGACGGCGACCGAAGAGGGGTTGCGGGAGGCGCTGTTCGGCGCGCGGCCGGTGGCGGAGGTGGTGCTGGCGTATGAGGACGAAGAGCCGGCGGGGTTTGCGCTGTTCTTTCCGAACTTCTCTACGTTCCGGGGACGGGCGGGGTTGTACCTGGAAGACTTGTTCGTCGAGCCGGAGCATCGGGGGAAGGGGATCGGGAGGGCGCTTTTGGTGTACCTGGCGAAGCTGGCGGTGGAGCGCGGGTACGGCCGGCTGCAGTGGGTGGTGCTGGATTGGAATGCGCCGGCGATCGAGTTTTACAGGAAGCTGGGGGCGGAGGCGATGGACGACAAGACGGTGATGCTGGTGGCGGGGGAGGCGCTGGAGCGGCTGGCCAGTAGCCGGTGACCAGCTTACTTGCCCTCGAAGCGGATGGTCGAGTCGGCCGAGAAACGTTTGTAGTCGTCGTATTGGACGGTTAGGCGGACGCGCTGGGGGCCGGAGCGGAAGGGGAGTGTGTCGTCGGCGAAGGTGCGGACGGGGAACCAATACTTGCCGTCGATGGGGCGGTAGAGGGTGGTGAAGTGTGGGAACAGGTTCTCGCCTTTCTGGCGGTAGATCTGGGGGACGGGGCGGCCTTCGGCGCGAATGATCTGGCGGTCCGGGGCGCTGATCCAGATGCGGCCTTCGAACAGGCGCAGGCCGTCGAGGAGCTGGCGGGGCTTGACCTGGTAGACGAAGCAGTCCAGGTCATCCATGGGTTCGCGGCCCATATATTTAATGGCGTAGTGGATGAAGTCGTCGCGGGTTAAGACGAAGGGTTTGACCTCGCGGATGTCTCGGAAGTCCTCTTCGGTGAGACGGAGGTTCTTTAGAGCGGTGACCGGGCGGCCTACGAAAACCTCGGTGCGCTCCTTCTGCGGGTTGAAGATGATGTCGCGGACCTCGCGGTAGCGGCCAACCTCCAGGCCGCGGGGGTCGAGCTCCAGGAACAGGACGGTCTGGCGGTAGGTGTACTGGTCGCGGGCGGTCTTGAATTCGCCGGCTTTGGCGGCCACCTCCCGCAGGAGATCGGGCGGCGGATCCTGGGGAAAGGCGGGGGGCAGGGCCAGGAGGATAAGATGGGTGAATGCCCCGCGGGTTCTGGTGGACGCTGGCAGTAGCGAACGCCGTGCTGGCGCTGGCGGGGGCGGTGTACGCGGGGCGGCTGGGGTTGCCGGCATCGTTGGCAGGGCCGGTAGTGGCGGCGTTCCTCCTACAGATTTCATTCTATATGGCGGCGGGATGCGGCGGGGTTCGGCAGTGGATCGAGGAACGGCTGCGGCCGGGGCAATTGGCGGTGGGGTTGACGTTGGCGGGGATCGTGCCGTACCTCGTCTACAGCGTGCCGACGGGGGTGTTCGCGTGGGCGGCGCTGGGCAAGCTGGCGGTGATTGCCGGCGTGCCGGCGTGGGTGTTTGTGGTGGCGCCGACGCGCCGCCGGGACCTGACGTGGCAGGACCTGGTGGTGCTTCTGACGGTGGCGGTGGCGGAGTTGGGCAGGGTCTATCGGGGGATCTATGTTAGCCCGCTCGAGGGAGTGCGGATCGAAATCCTGGGGCGGTTCATGATCCTGGGCGTGGGGGCGATGGCGTATCTGTCGCTACGGAAGATAGAGGGGAGCGGGTACCGGCTGGGGGCGCCGTCCGGCGAGGAGTGGAAGGCGGGGCTGAAACAGTTTGCCCTGTTCCTGCCGGTGGGGGTGGCGGTGGGGCTGGGGATCGGGTTCATGGGGTACCGGCCGGTAGTGGTGAAGGAGTGGTGGATGTATCCGCTACTTATTGTTGGTACAGGGGTGGGGATGTACCTGGTGGTGGCGCTGTACGAGGAGCTGTTCTTCCGGGGGGTATGGCAGAATCTGACCAGTCACAGCCTGGGGAGTCCGGTGGCCGCGCAGGTGGTGACCAGCGTATTGTTCGGGCTGGTGCACCTGACGTTCCGGGAATTTCCTAACTGGCGGTTCGCCGTGCTGGGCGCGATCACGGGCTGGTTCTACGGGCAGGCGTGGCGGCAGGGACGGAGCGTGGTGGCGTCGGGCATCACGCACGCGCTGGTGGTGACGCTGTGGAAGCTGCTGTTTTCGGGCTGAGAGGCCTTTGTTATACTAAGAGCCGCCATGGATATCGAGCGCACGATGGAGTTCCTTCTCGACCAGCAGGCGAAGCTGTCGGTGAGAATGGACGAAGTCCAGCAGAGCCAGTTGAAGCTGCACGAGTTCATCGAGAAAGTGATCGCCATGATGGAGAAGGTGATGGCCACCATGGAAGGCGTGTCCAACGTGCAGGAGGGGTACAACAAACTGCTGTTCAATCTGTGCGAAGCGGAACGCAAGACCGAAGAGCACGTGGGGAGATTGGCCGAGGCGCAGGAGAAAACCCTGGACCATATGCACGCCTTCATCGAGGAGCAGATCCGGCGGCTGGCGGTGGCCGAACGGCAGGCACTGGGGGCGGGAGACTAGCGTCCTACGTACGTAATTACACGCGACAGGGCGCCAGGAAACGAGGCGCGCCGTGATTCCGTCCAAGGCGGCAGGAGGGCGGAGTCTATGAGACGACTAATCCATGCAGCCTTGGTAGCGGTTTTGGCCCTCGGGATTCCGGGGATGGCCTGGGGGAAGCACCGGCACGGTCCCGGTTGCGGGCACCGGGGGTTCGAGCGCGAATATCGTTACAGCCGGCGGGAACGCAACCAATACCAGAGAGAACTGGACCGGGAGCGAAGATACTTCTATAGACAGTACCATTATTTGAATGGGGGTCGCCCGTAAAGTACAGAATTGAAACGTCGATTTCTGGTGGCTCCCCAGGTAGGACTCGAACCCACAACCTCCCGTGACGATGCGGAGTTACAGCCTGCCCATCTTGTCCGACTCGTGACGACCGGCGCCAATCTCGAAAGACCACCAACACTCTGTCGTTCTCTTGACTCCGGGAAGCCGGCCAGGAGGCCGGCTGCGGACCAGGGGGCCGCCCTACTTGATTTCCAGAATTTCCTTTTCTTTGGCCTTGCCGATTTGATCGATGTCCTCGATGGTCTTGTTGGTCATCCGCTGGATCTCGTCGTGGGCCCGCTTGTCATCGTCCTCGGTGACCTTCTTGTCCTTGAGGAGCTTCTTTACATTCTCGTTGGCGTCCCGGCGGATGTTGCGGGTGGACACCCGGTGATTCTCCAGGACGTGGTGCAGGTGCTTCACCAGCTCTTTGCGGCGCTCTTCGGTGAGGGGAGGAATAGGTACGCGCACGACCTTACCGTCATTGGCCGGGTTTAGCCCCAAGTCGGCGGAGCGGATGGCCTTCTCGATGCTGCCGATCTGCGTGACGTCCCAGGGTTGCAGGGCGATGAGGCTGGGCTCGGGTACGGTGAGGGTGGCGAGTTGGTTGAGGGGAGTCGGGGTGCCGTAGTAGTCCACCCGGACGTGGTCTAGCAGGCTGAGCGAGGCGCGTCCGGTGCGGATGGTGGACAGCTCGTGCTGCAGGTCGGACTTGGTCTTCTCCATCCGGGCCTTGGCGGCCTGTTCGATCTCCTTGATGGTGTTGTACGAGGGAGCGGCGGCAGCGGGTTGGTGTTCCTTCATAGTCGTCTACTCCGAAATGAGGGTGCCGAGGGATTCTCCCCGGGCCATGCGCAGGATGTTGCCGGCCACATTCAGGTTGAATACCAGAATGGGAAGCCGGTTCTCGCGGCACATGGCGATGGCGGTGGAGTCCATCACGGCCAGGTTGCGTTGCAGAACGTCCTGAAAGGTGATGCGGTCGTAGCGGACGGCCTCGGGATGGCCCACCGGATCCTGGTCGTAGACGCCGTCGACCTTGGTGGCCTTGGCCAGGATGTCGGCCTTGATCTCGACGGCGCGGAGGGCGGCGGCGGTGTCGGTGGAGAAGTAGGGGCTGCCGGTACCGGCGGCGAAAATGACCAGGCGGCCCTTCTCCAAATGGCGGATGGCGCGGCGGCGGATATAGGGCTCGGCGATCTGGTGCATCTCGATGGCGCTCATGACCCGGGTGAAGGCGCCGCGGTGCTCCAGCGCGGCCTGGAGGGCCAGGGCGTTCATGACCGTGGCCAGCATGCCCATCTGGTCGGTGGCGACGCGGTCCAGATTGCCGCGTCCGGCCTCCAGGCCCCGGAAGAAGTTGCCGCCGCCCACCACCATCCCCACCTCGACGCCGGCGCGGGCCACTTCCTGAATTTCGCCGGCGATCTCGGCCACGCGCGCGGAATCGATGCCGAAGCCGGTGTCGCCGGCCATGGCTTCCCCGCTCAGCTTCAGCAAGATGCGCTTGAACTTGGGCATGACCCCTTCGACGCTAGCCGGCCGACTCGCCTACTTTGAACCGTACAAATCGGTTCACCGTAATATTCTCGCCCAGTTTGGCGATCTTGGAGGCGATGAGCTGGCCGATGGTCATGGTGTTGTCCTTGACGAAGGGCTGCTCCAGCAGGCAGACCTCCTCGTAAAACTTGGACAGGCGGCCTTCCACCATCTTGTCGACGATCTTTTCGGGCTTCCCCTCGGCCAGGGCCCGGGCGCGCTGGATGTCGCGCTCCTGGTCGAGGGCCGCCGGGTCCACGTCCTCCTTGCGGAGGTAACGCGGATCGGTGGCGGCGATCTGCATGGAGATGTCGCGGACCAGGTGCTGGAAGTCGTCGGTGCGGGCGACGAAGTCGCTCTCGCAGTTGACCTCCAGCAGAACGCCCAGCTTGCCGCCGGGGTGGATGTAGGCGCCCACCAGGCCCTCGCTGGTGGCGCGGCCGGCCTTTTTTTGAGCGGAAGCCAGACCGCGCTTGCGCAGGACGATCTCGGCCTGGGCCAGGTCGCCGCCGGCCTCCACCAGGGCGCTCTTGCACTCCATCATTCCCGCTCCGGTCTTTTCCCGGAGCTGCTTGACCATTTGTGCGGTAATCTCCGCCATTGCTCACACCTGCTGTTCGTAGAGATTCGGATGGGGACGGGATGTCCCCGTTCTATTCCGCAATGACCGCCGGGGCTTCCACCACCTCGGCGGATTCCGAGGCCGGGCCTTTGCGCGGGCTGCGGCCGGCGACTTCGAGGCTTTCGTCGGCTTCCGCCTCGCGCTCGGCGATCTCGGCGAAGGGCACGTCGGCCATGCTGAGCAGGTCGTGGGCGACGGCTTCTTCGGGCTCCTCGGTGATGATTTTTTCAGCCACGAACTCGTGCTCGGCGGCCAGGGCGCGGCCCTCGATCACCGATTCGGAGATCTTGCTGGCAAACAGCCGGATGGCGCGCAGGGCGTCGTCGTTGCCCGGGATGACCCAATCCACCTCGCCGGGGTCGCAGTTCGTATCGACGATACCAACTACGGGGATGGCCAGCTTGCGGGCCTCCTTCACGGCGATGGCTTCCTTGCGGGAATCGATGACGAACAGGACGTCGGGCAGACCGGGCATATCCTTGATGCCGGAGAGGTTCTGCTCCAGGCGCTTTTGCTCGCGCCCCAGGCGGATGATCTCCTTTTTGGGACGGCCTTCCCAGGTGCCCTCCGCGGCCAGACGATCCAGCTCCTTGAGGCGCTTGATGGATTTCTGCACGGTCGTCCAGTTGGTGAGCAGGCCGCCCAGCCAGCGCTGGTTGACGTAGTACATGGCGCAACGCGTGGCTTCCTCGGACACGGCCTCCTGGGCCTGGCGCTTGGTGCCGACGAACAGGATGGTCTTGCC
>JBGOUV010000481.1:0-4456 GCA_041477815.1 Terriglobia bacterium
CGCACATGAAGAATTTCTTCGAGGCGATTCGCGCGCGCAACCACAAGCTGCTGCACGCCGAGATCGAGATCGGCGCGCGGTCGGCGGCGTTTTGCCACCTGGCCAACATCAGCTACCGCGTGGGCCGGAAGGTGCGGCTCGCCCAGTCCACCGGCCGGTTCCTCGGGGACGACGAGGCCAACGCGCTGCTCACCCGCGACTATCGCAGGCCCTACGTCGTTCCGGCGGGCGTGTAGGGCGGGCCCCCAGGGCGGCCCCCCTGGCCGCAGCCGGCCCCCCTGGCCGCAGCCGGCCCCCCTGGGCCGCAGCCGGCCCCGTGGCCGGCTCCCTAACGCACTTCATTGCCGGCGATCCAAACCGACCGCACCGTCTTGGTATTGCGGATATCCTCCAGCGGATTCTTGTCCAGGACGAGGAAGTCGGCCCACTTGCCCCGCTCCAGCGTGCCCAGGCGGTCGCCGCGCTCCATACACGCCGCGGCGTCGGCGGTGGCCGCGCGGAGAACCTGCTGCGGCGTCAGGCCGGCCTCCGCCATCATCTCCAGTTCCAGGTGCTCAAAATAGCCCTGGAAGCGGCCGGGGGCGGCCCCGGTGTCGGTGCCCAGGGCGATCCGGAGGCCGGCCTCGGAGACTTTCTTCAGATTGCGCCGGGCGACGGGCATGGCCGCCTTGTAACCCTGGGCGCTCTTGCTGCTCCGTATCGCGGCCATCCGCTCGGGCTCCTGCAACTGCCGCACGAGCTCCCGATCCGCGTCGCGCAGAAAGAAGGGGTCCTGGAAGAACGCCGGCGTCGAGTCGTAGACGTAGGTAGAAAGCTCGCGGGTAAAGGTGGGGCAATAGCAGATGTTCCGCTGCTTCAGCAGCGAGAGGAACTCCTCGTCCACGTCCCGGTCGCGGACGCTGTGGGCGATGAAATCGGCGCCGGCGCGCAGCAGAGCCTTGGCGTCGTCCAGATAGAAGATGTGGACGGCCACGCGGAAGCCGCGGCGGTGCGCCTCCTCGATCACGGCGCGGTAGACCTCCGGCGCCATCTTCGGGGTGCTTCCCAGGTTATCGTCGACGCGGATCTTGATCACGTCGGGCTTCATGGCGGCCACCTGGGCGACCATCTGCCGCGCCTGGTCCGGGGTCTTGCCGGCGATGACCGGTCCGGCGAAATAGATCCGGGCCCGGGCGAGCGAGGGCGTATCCTGGCTGTCGCGCAATTTGACCGCGGCGTCTCCGTCCCCGCCCAGGCTCCACACCGTGGTAATACCGTAGCGGGCGTAGAGGCCGAGCTGGCGCGTGACGCTTTCTGCGGTGTAGAACTCGGGACCGGAGCGCGGGCCCGATGCTTCGGAGAGGTGGGCGTGCGCGTTCACCAGACCGGGAATGACGGTCTTCCCGCCGAGGCTGATGAGTTGGGCCCCGGCGGGCGTTCGGACCGACGCTGACGGTCCCACCGCCTCCACCTTCCCGTCCCGCACGATCAGGGTAGCTTTCTCAACGGCCGGTTTGCCGGACCCGTCGATAAGCCGCGCGCCGACGAAAGCCTTCACCTGGCCCCAGCCGGCCGTCTGGCCCAGGCCCAGCGCCAGCAGCCCGGCGAGGACGGGAATCCACTTCCGATGGTCGAGGTTCATAGCGGCATCGTACCATGTCAGGCCTCGTCCCCTGCCACCGGAGGCTTTCCTCTGCCGGCGCGTTTCAAGATCCGCTGGGCCTTCTCCACGTTGGCTCGCCCGACGCGTTCGCGGAAGTACTCCTCGGTCCGCAGGGCGGATAATTTCTCCGCCACGGCGACATGGATCAGTTGGTTCAGCGCCACACCCTCGGATTCCGATACGCGCCGAGCCTCCTCCAGCAGGGAAGGCTGTAGACGCAGCGCCACGTTGCTTCTTCTCATATCCTATAATAGGACATTCCAGTTTTGGAAAACGAGGAGGAACCAAGGTGAATCGCTATTTCCTGATGATGCTTGCCGCCGCGTGCGCCGTGCAGGCCCAAACCGCCAATCCGCTTAGCACGGAGGCGAATCAGGCCTACACCGGCATCAAGAACAACCTGACCAAGATGGCCGAGAAGATGCCGGAGGAGAACTACGGCTTCAAGCCGGTGCCCGAGATTCGGGCGTTCGGCCAGCTGGTGGCCCACGTCGCCGACGCTCAAATGCGCACCTGCTCCGCGGTCACGGGCGGGACGGCGCAGGCCAACGCGGCGTCCAAGACGTCGAAAGCGGACCTGGTGGCGGCGCTCAAGGACTCCTTCACCGCGTGCAACGCCGCCTACGACTCCCTGACCGACGCGACCGCTGGCGAAATGATCAAGACGGGCCGCGGCCAGCGAACGAAGCTGGGGGCCCTGGTCGGGAACACGACCCATAGTAACGAGGAGTATGGCTACATGGCGGTGTACCTGCGTCTGAAGGGTATAGTGCCGCCGTCGAGCGAAGGGCGCTGAGCGCCTGTTATGAAACGTGGCGCAGGCTTTAGCCTGCCGGGTCGAGACTCATCTCGACCCCTGCCCAGGCGTCGGCAGGAGCCGACGCGGCACGCTGAGAGCGAGCGCCGCGCTCCCACCGTCCACCAGCGGGTTACAGGCCGCCGGAGGCCGCCAGAGTAATTCTCTTCCCCGCCCCACGATCCTCGATGGTCAGCTTGCCGCCCTCCAGGATCACGTCATCCACCTTCCGGAATCCGTCGGGCGTGCGGGTATAGAAGATCAGGAAGGCCGACCCGATTTTCGATTTGGCCGGCAGCCAGCGGTAGGTCGGAGCGCCAAACATGGAATTGGTCTGGATCACCTCGTGGCGAGGCAGGTCGAAGGGCTGGGTGGCGAACTCCATGCCGCGGGCCATCCTCTCGGCGGCCGGATAGAACTCCCAGAGCTGCGTCCAGGGGTATTCCTCCCGGCGGAAAACGTACCCGAGCAGCAGCCGCTTGTCGGGATGGAAGGCGGTGACAAAGACCAGGCGGCGGGAAACGTCCATCAGAGAAGTAGTGTGGTCGCCGACGGGCGTTGTGGCGGGCACGGGGCGGACGTCGATGAGCTCCCCGAGCAGCCCCGGCGCCAGCGGCCAGGAGAATTCCTGGAACGAGACAAGGCGATGCGGCTTCTCGCTCTGCGATTCATGGGAGCGCGTCATGGCCCGCTGGGCCGACATCTCGACGACCGTCTTTCCCAGCTCCAGGAAGGGCGGGCCGATGGTGGCATGTTCGCCCCAGTTGACGGGCCGGTCGAAGGCCAGCAGACTCTCCAGCTCGCTTTCGACGTAGACCACGTTCTCGCCGTCGACCAGGCGGAGGGTCCGGCGGAAGACCTCCTGGACCAGGGGCAGCGTCGCAGAAAACGCCACCGTGACGCCGCTGTTTTCCCTCTCCGAGGAGACCATTTCCCAGGGTACGCGGTTCGCTTCGCCATGTCCGGGCAGGCCGGCCCTCCGCTCCTCCGCAGAGACGGACCCGAAGCCATCCACACAAACGAAATGGCCCATGCCGGCGCGCCACGGGCTCAGTTTGTCCGGGTCGTCCTGCATGACCAGCCGGACCATGGCTCCGCCCTGGGTCCGCAGGGTGAGGGCCAGCTTGTCATTAGAAATGACCAGGGCGGAACGGCCGTCGAGCGTGACCGGCTCCTGGGCGGCGGCCGCCAACGCCAGGAGCAGAACAGTGGATGTGACCCGCATGGCTTACCGGTGGGACCTCCTGGAACTCATGATAGAACAATAAGACAGCAAAGCGTGACGCCGGCGGGCAAGTTGTTCGCGAGGCGGCGCGCTCACTAGCGCGCCCCCTCCAGTGCAATCATGGCCGCCAGCGCCGTCTCCTTCTGGTCCTTCCCCCAGGGCGGGCCAACGGACCTCCCGAGCGCCGCGATCTTCTCTAACAGGGTGCCCGCCGGAGTCGCCAGCGCCGTGGTCGCGTACGCGGTCAGCGACTTCTCGGGAATAGCGACCAGCGTCAAGTGGCACGCCTCCACGGCGCGGACCAGCACGTCGCGGAACAGCGCGCCCTCCGCCTGGTGCATGCGGAAGTGCACCGCGAGAATCTCCTCGACGCTCCAGCCGGGCATAGGATTCCCGACCAGCACGCCGGAAGCAACCACCTGGCGTCCCGCGTCCTGGGCGCGCTGCACGGCCGCTCGCATCTCCCGGACCGCGATCCGTCGCGCCGCTTCTACCCCACGGCGGACGACCTCGCGCGCTTCGTCCGGGGGCAGGCCGGCGGCAGCGTGAAAGGGTTGCTTGGCCCACAACGCATCGTCGTCGACAAGCTCGAGGCGGCGACGCTCGACCACCTGGAGGTCGTCGCCGCGGGCCCCCAGGACGACGAGGGCGGCCCAGCCGGAGTGAGCCTTCAGGCCGAAGGCGACCTTCATGGCGTGGCCCTCCGCGGAGAGCCCGGATTCTGTTCAGCCATCCGTTTGAATCCCCTGGTTCAGGCCGGCCGATGCCTAACGTGATGGCGTTCAGCGGCGGC
>JBGOUV010000426.1:0-5716 GCA_041477815.1 Terriglobia bacterium
AGTCGGTATCCGGGGCGTCGGAGGCCGCGTGCAGCACCACCTTCACCGGTCCGGTCACGTCCAGCGGCTGGTCCAGGAAATCGGAGGTGTAGACCAGAACGTCATTCCGGGTCTCCACGGGGCGTTGGTCGACCGGACCGGCCGGCGTCGGCGCCCCGCAGCAGTTATTGCCGCCGATGCTGGGGACGGGGTTCTCCGGGTCATACTGATACCGTGCCGGCGGAGCGTCTCCGGCCGGCGGCTCCCAGGCCAGGCGCCCCTCCCCCCGGACGCTGTTGGGCTTCCCCGCGCTGTGGAAGTAGAGTTTCCGATACTCGGTCCGCTCCAGCGGGTACCGGCTCTCGCCGCGCCACCGGTTGACCCCCATGGTGTAGAGCTTCACCGGCGGCTCTTGGTCGAAGCCGTTGTCCATGCCCTTAAGCCAGTGGTCGTACCAGCGCAGCTCCACGGACTGAGGATCCACCTCGGCCTCGGGCCCGAAGTCGAGGTCGCCGTACTTGCGGGTCGGCCCGTGCCCCCACGGCCCGATCACCATCCGCCGCGCTCCCTTCACCCCCTGGTACCCGTGCAGGGTCCCCTGCACCAGGATGTCGAACCATCCGCCGAAGGTATGGACCGGGATCTTGATACGGTCGAAGACCTCCTCGGCGCTGGCGGCCTTCCAGTAGTCGTCGTAGTCGGGATGCCGCAGCCAGTCGTCGTAGAACGCGGCTTTGCGCCCGGCAAGCTGCGGCATCTCGCGGAGAGGCAGATGCCACAGAAGCCGCTCGAAGCTGAGCGCCTCGGGCTCGCCCGGTGTGGTGTGCAGGCCGATGTTCTGCATGATGCGAGACTCCTGCCGCACCGGACCCCACCCAAAGGCCAGCGACAACCGGAACGCCCCGTTCAACGTAATCGTGTCGTGATAGAGACTAGTCGACGAGAGGTTCGGGAAGATCGCCGTCAGGCTGGGCGGCGTCTTCATGGCCGCCTGCCACTGCACGTGCCCCAGGTAGGACGCGCCCTGCATCCCGACCTTCCCATTCGACCAGCTCTGCCGCGCCGCCCACTCGATGGTGTCGTAGCCGTCGTTCTGCTCCAGGAGAAACGGATTCCACTCTCCCCCCGACTCATGCCGCCCGCGCACGTCCTGGAACACGAATACATACCCGCGCCGCGCGAAGAACACCGCCGGGACGTAGGCCGACGGGGCCCGCTCGGTGCTGTACGGCGTCCGCGACACCAGCACCGGATGCTTCCCCTCGCCGGTCGGCCGGTAGACGTCGGCGTAGAGCACCACCCCGTCGCGCATCCGCACGGGGACGCGGTTCTCGATCGTGATGTCGTTGGAGGGAGGGCGCGGCGGGGGGAAGACGACGGCGAGGAGGGCGAGGATGCCGAGATGCATAGCGTCACTCTAGCAGAAAGGGCCGTCGAGCTACGCTTCGTCGTAAGCGCTCAGGTAGAGCGTTGAGTCATGGTGCACCACAGCCAGCCGGATTCGGTCCAGCCATCCCAGACGTCCGACTATGTTCTTCCTGATTGCAGCATCCTCAAAGAAGTAAACGACGGAGTCGAACTCAATCCCCAGCACCTCCAGAGATACGGTGTGGGCGTAGGCCGTAAAGCTGCTGTTGGCTGTTTGGAAAGGGGTTGGCGTCCCCGCCTCCGCCTCGATAGACAGCGCCTCCGCATACTCTCGGTCAAAAAGACAAAAGTCGGCCCCGGTGTCCACCGTGGCCAGAACCTCCACTCGCTGTTCTCCGGACCTCAGGATCAACGGAACAGTGATGGCTGGGGAGCTGTAAACGTATCGCTGGCGAAAGCTTGACAGTTGGAAGGCCACGTCTCACCAACCGGCAAAGGGAGCATCTGATGGGATGGGAACACGCACCACTAGCGGCTGATGGTACCCCAGCTTTTTGGCGCGGTTGATTACCTCTCGTGCACTCGTCCCCGACGCCACCGGCCCTGTCCCCTCCAGTGCCACCCAGCGGCCTGCATACTCAGGCCCGGCCTCTCGCAACCATTCCTGTTCCAAGGTTCTGGGGTTGAACGCAGGCGGCTGAGCAGCCCGGTGGTGGGTTGGCATGCCCCGACGGGTTCTCACCAATGCCGCAGCCGAAACGGTTACGCCACGCTTCCGCAGCCTTGTCTTGCCCACGGCGCGCCAGCGTCTTCCCAGCTTCCGGCCGCTTGGTCTTCCACCGGGGAGGGTCAGTTTGGCATAGCTCCCCAAGCTTATGCTGCGCATTCGATCTCCAGGTGTTCCAGCAGTTCCAGCAGTCTGTTCCAGGCTGACGCCAACACCGCACGCGGCTCTACGGCTTCGCCTTCAAAAACGATCATCGCGCTTACCGACAAGCCGCCTGGCACGAGCGCCGAACGGTTCAGGACAAGATTGGATTCTCCGTAGCCGCAAGGGGGCTCTGCCGGTAAGTAGAATACGACCGCCGACTCAGTGCCCTTGGGCAGCACGGAAGGCGGCGGCGCCCAGCGATCCAGCATCGGCTGGTACCCACCATCCAGGATCTCCGAGTCCATCTCAAACGACAGCGTCTGCCGCCTGACGCTCCCCGGTTGACCAAGGCCCACGGCCTTCCACGCGGCCTCCACCACCTCCGAGTGGGTTTGGATTCCCACCGGAGTGAGATCCGTAAAAGAGAGTTCCAAGCGGTCGGCCTTCACCGTCAGGCGGGCGTCCCTTTGATCAAGGTCGCAGGAGATTCCGCGCTCGGCTGGGTCGCCTTCGTCGAAAGCCAAATCCTCGATCGTGACCCCCAGCGGCTCCAGCCCGATCAACAGGCCGTCGCATAGAGCCCCCGGCGCATCCAGCACGCCCGAAGCAAGGCGGGAGAATATCGCTTCGTAGGTCAGTTCCAGCCTTTCCATTCGCAACCGGGTCATGGTCGACTCCGCTTTGACTACAACCATTGTATAAGAGTGTCAGCCGGGACGTGGTGCTCACCGCCTCAAGCCGTCTCTTCGATCCGCCGGAATACTTCCCGGTCGCACTCCTGGAGCGGGCGCAGCCGCACCGCCGCCGGCTCCACCCACCTGCCCTCCCGCATCACCAGGCGAGGGGTGATCCGGCGCGCGGCCTTAGCTGTCTGCAAGTGCGTATCCTGGAGCAGAAACTCCCCCTCCTCCAGCGAAAACACGAGCAGGTCGGCCTGGGCCCCCGGACGCAGCGTCCCGATCTCGCCTTCGCGCCCCAGGACGCGGGCCGGGGCGCAGGTGGTTTTCGCCACTACATCGGCCAGCGACATCCCCAGGTGCAGGAATTTGGACATCACGGTGGGCAGATCGAAGGCAAAGCGCTCTACCGAGTAGCGGTGCAGATCGGTGGAGATGGTATCGGGATAGAAGAACTGCTCGAAGGCCTGGCGGGCGGTATTCCAGGAGAAGCTCCCGCAGCCGTGTCCGACGTCGAACACCACGCCGTTGGCCCGCGCCTCGCGCGCCTCGGGCAGGAGCAGGTCCTCCAGCAGCAGGCCGTCGCCGCGTCCCTGGTAACAATGCGTGAGGATGTCCCCCGGCCGCAGCCGGCGCAGGATCTCGGGCGTCTCGGCCCCCCGGCTGATGTGGACCATCACCGGCGCGCGCCGGCCCGACGCCGCCTCCAGCGCCCGTCCCAGCGCGGGCAATCCATTCGCGCCCGACATCGCCGAGCCAATTCGAACCTTCACCCCCACCAGCAGCGCCGGATGAGCATCCAGCAGCTCGGCGGTCTCCACGGGCCGGGCGTAGCGCAGGTCCTCCAACTCGCCGGCGAACGGCGTAGGTATTCCTATCGCCGCAATGTTGAGGAATGCCAGCACCCGCAGCGGGGCGTTCTCGATCCGGGTCCGCCGGAACTCCTCGAAGTTCACGAACCCGGTGGTGCCGGCGTCGACCACCGTGGTGACGCCGTGGTTCAGGCAGATCGCCGGATCGATGCCGAAGGCGCTGCCCTCGTACCAGTGACCGTGCAGATCGACCAGCCCCGGACACAGATAGAGGCCCCCCAGGTCCCGCTCCGGGCACTCCGGCGGCGCCTCGAGCCGCGGACCCACGGCCGCAATCCGGCCGCCCGCCACCGCTACGTCGGCCACCCGGTCCATCCCCTGCGAGGGATCGAGGACCCGGCCACGGCGAAGAATCAGATCGTAGCTCACGAACCCACGGTAGCACCTCACGGTCGCGGTTCGGCGCTAAGGAAGCCCCGTTAGGCCCCGATCCGCGCCCACTGGCTGCAATCTCTTGCCCCCTCCGCTCCCCTATGCTGTAATCAAATGTTCACTTTACGCCCTAAGATGACCCTGTCTACCCGAATCCGCCGCCGGGCCTTGGCCATGCACCGCCGCTACCGCGAGTGGCGCATGATCGCGAAGGGCTTGGCCGACCGGGATCATCCCCTCCTCGCGCACCTCATCCCCATCCGCCGCTGCAACCTCGATTGCACCTATTGCAATGAATACGACCGGGTTTCGCCCCCGGTGCCGATCGAGACCCTCCACCGCCGGATCGACAAGTTAGCCGCGCTGGGGACCACCGTCATCACCATCTCCGGCGGCGAGCCCCTGCTCCACCCCGAGCTGGACGAAGTGGTGCGGCGCATCCGTCATCACGGCATGATGGCCGGCCTGATCACCAACGGCTACCTGCTCACCGCCGAGCGTATCCAGTGCCTCAATCAGGCCGGCCTCGAGCACCTGCAGATCTCCATCGACAACGTCACGCCCGACGATGTCTCCAAGAAGAGCCTGAAGGTCCTCGACAAGAAGCTGCAGCTCCTGGCCGAGCACGCCGAGTTCCACGTGAACATCAACTCCGTGGTCGGCGGCGGGATCCATAACCCCGAGGACGCCCTGGTGGTGGCGCATCGCGCCCTCGCTTTAGGCCTTACCTCTACCGTAGGCATTATTCACGATGCGGAAGGCCAGCTCCGCCCCCTGAGCGAGGTCGAGCGCCGCATCTACCACACCATCAAGGCCCTGGGCAAGGCCAGCTACGCCCGCGTGAATCATTTCCAGGACAACATCGCCAACGGCCAGCCCAACCACTGGCGCTGCCGGTCCGGCGGGCGGTATCTCTACATCTGCGAGAAGGGCCTGGTCCACTACTGCTCGCAGCAGCGCGGCTATCCCGCCGTCCCCCTGGAGCAGTACACCACGGAAGACGTTCGCCGCGAGTATTACACCAAGAAGGAATGCGCCCCCTACTGCACGGTGTCCTGCGTGCAGCAGGTGGCCACGGTCGATTTCTGGCGCGACCCCCAAACCCTCGAAGGCCCGCGGCTGGTAACGAATCCTCTGGTCCAGATTAGCAGCGCGGCGGAGTAGTCAGTTCAGCACCACCAACCGATTTAGGTCCTGGTCCCACCGCAGTGTGTGGGCTCCTGGGGGCGCCCAATCGGCAAAAATCAGTCGCGCCGGATCCCGCCCGGTGGCCACCTCTACCGCCGACTTCAGAACATGCTGGTCGTACGGAAAGCCCACCACCCAGGAATCTCCCCTGTACTCCGCATGCGAACGGATGTGTTCCAGGAGTTGTTCGGTGGGCGCCGCCCGCTCCAGGAACTGCCGGTGTTTCCGGGTCCACAGGTATCCGCAGTTGTGCACCACGATCAGACACATCAGCGCCGGAACCAGCCGCCGCCGCGACTGGGCCACCTGGGCCACCGCGGCGCCCACCAGCAGCGCCAGTCCCACACCGGCAAAGTAGGTATGCCGGCTGGGCACACGGCCCATGTAGG
>JBGOUV010000386.1:0-6552 GCA_041477815.1 Terriglobia bacterium
GAAGGTCAGGCCGATCACCGGGTTCACGTGGATCTGATTGATACCGTCCATCTGATACTCAACCGGGTCCTCGATGGTGATGATCTTCTTGTCGGGCAGATTGATGCGCTTGAGGGCGGAGTAGAGGGTGGTCGATTTCCCGCTGCCGGTAGGGCCGGTAACCAGCAGGATGCCGTGCGGCAGCGACGTGTAGTACTCCATGCGCGAGAGCATGTGCTGGTCGAAGCCCAGCTTGCCCAGATCGTAGAAATCGCCCGCCGAGCGGTCGAGCAGGCGCATGACCACGCTTTCGCCGTACAGGGTGGGCAGCGTCGAAACGCGCAGATCCACCTCGTGACCCAGCACCTTGAGCTTGATGCGGCCGTCCTGGGGCAGCCGCCGCTCGGCGATGTTCAGCTTGGCCATCAGCTTGATCCGGCTGGTGACGGCGGCCTTCAACTCGCGCGCCGGCGGCTCCTGCTCCTGGAGCACCCCGTCGATGCGGTAGCGGATGCGGAACTCCTTCTCATAGGGCTCGATGTGGATGTCGCTGGCCCTCCGATCGAGCGCCAGGGCGATCATGGTATTCACCAGCCGGATCACCGGCGCCTCGCTGGCCATGTCGCGCAGGTGCTCGATCTCTTCGTTCGCCTCGGCGGTGTCACCCTCGGACACGGTCATGGCTTGCTCCGACTCGCCGTAGTACTTATCGATAGCGTCCAGGATCTCCTGCTCGGCGGCCAGGGCCGTGCGAACGCCCATCTTGGTGAACAGGCGCACCGTGTTGACGGTCTCGAAGTCGAGCGGATCGGCCATGGCCAGGGTCACGATCGAGTCCTCGATCTCAAGAGGCAGGAACTTGAACTGGCGCATGTACCGCGGGGCGATGCCTTCCAGCTCCGGAGAGACGGCCGGGAAGTGCTGGGCCGCGACCAGCGGGATCTCCAGTTGCTCGGCCAAGGCAATCAGGACGTCGCGCAAGGCCACGAACCCGAGGTCCACCAGGATCTTGCCCAGCTTGTCTCCGGCGCGCTCGCGCTGCAACTCCAGGGCTTTGTCCAGGTCGGGCTGCTGGAGAAGGCCTTTGCGGATTAGGATCTGGCCTAGGCGTTGGTCCATTGAGACTCCCTCTTCGGTATCCGCCACCGAGCCGCGACCGTTAGGGAGCGGTTGCTGTGGGCGTCTGGAACAACCGCTCCCTCACAGTCGCGGCTCAGTGCAATTCGGCGCATCAAAACTCCTTCAGATCGATGGCCCTCTCCAAATCCGCCGGGCCGCCCCGGCGCGCCTGCAAGTCCAGCAGCGTCTGCCGCGTAGCCTGCAGCACAATCTGCGACGGCAGCCCCGTAGTGTCCTCCCAATGAAAGTTAAATAAGGTTACGATCAGCGCCATCTTCTCACCAGGCGGAATCTGCACCAGGCCGGCCGCCTGCTCCGCCAGCAGCGGTCGCAGCCCCGCCCGCAGCGCCCCCATCTTCTCGCGTTTCTGGCGGTTGATGTTCTGGATCTCCTGAGGCGTATAGGCCGGACGGAAGGGACTGAGGCCGGCCACCGGCACCAGGTTCACTTCCAGGCTGAAGATGGCCCCGTAACCCGGCAGATAGGCGCCCCGGGTGGTCCCCAGCAGTACAAACGGCGCCCGGGCGGTCATCTGCTGGACGCGGTCGTCGATGGTGCGGGAGACGTTCTTCAACGAGGAGGCGACGGCGCGACCCTCCCCGATCGGCTGCGGGACGGCGGCCAGGAGCAGGCTGACAAGCGTAGCGATCCACATAACGGCCTACTGGCGGAACGAGGCGGGTCGCACCTCGCCCTCGCGCCGATACAATTCGTTCATCTGCTGCACCACCATCCGGTACGCCTCCTCGACACCCTGCATCTGAGCGTCGTGCCGTACCTCCAGGGCCTGGATGGCCTGGGCCACCTGGGCCTGGCCGCGGCGTTCCGACCACGCCCCGGCAAAGAAGACGGCCGCCAGCACCGCCAAGGCAAATCCCAGCCGGGGCAGCGCCGCCCACCACCGGGCGTACCAGACCGGCTCGAAGACCTTATCGGAGACAAACGCAATACGCCGCGGTATCTCCTCCTCGGGCAGCCGCAACAAGGCCTGGCGGGTCAGCCGCAGGCGGTCCAGCTCTTCGCGGCAGGCGCCGCAAACGGCCACGTGCGACTCTACCTGCCGCCGCTGCTCGGCGTGCAGTTCGTCCAGATGGTAATCCCGCAAGTCAAATGGGCAACAAGGCACGACAGCACCTCCTCCTGAGGATCTGAGAATTTGAGGATTGGAGAATTTGAGAATCTGAGAATTAGCGGCCGCCTGGAGGCAATTCTCAAATCCTCCAATCCTCAAATTCTCAAATTCCTCGCAGGGGCCAGAACGCTCTTCAACTGCTCGAAGGCTGCATACAGGCGCGACTTGACGGTGGAGACCGGGCAGGACTGAATCAGAGCGATTTCCTCAAACTTGAAGCCCTGATAAACCTTGAGCACCACCGCCTCCCTCTGCTCCGGACCGAGCTGCTCCAGGGCGCGCTCCACGGCCAGCGTCAACTCGAGCGGAAACACCGCCGAGCCGGCCACCGGAATCGCATGACCGCCCGATTGCTCCTCCGGCTCGTCGTCGATCTCGGGCCGCTCCCGGCGAAACTGCGTGAACGCTTCGTTGTGGGCGATGCGAAACAGCCACTGCGGAAAGCGCCCCACGTCGTCGAGTTTGCCCAGGTAGCGGTAGGCCTTCAAGAACGTCTCCTGACACAGATCCAGCGCATCCTCACGGTTCTTGACCACCCGCAACAAGTAGTTGTAGACGCGCTTTTCCCAGCGGGACACCAGCCGGTTATAGGCATCGACATTACCCTTGCGGGCGGCCAGGACCAAGTCGCGATCTTCGACCTCGCGAAAGATCAATTCTGACTCCCGACTTGGAATGACGCGAGCGGCGGTGAAAAAGTCTGGAGGCTCACGGAATTTCCCTTCAGGATAGCACCGGAGACCAAAAGTGTTAAATCTCGCCCGGATGGCACCCCGGGGGTGTGCTTCTGGTGTACCGTTTAATTGCACCTCAGATTAGGAGAAATCGCATGAAATTCAGGATGCTCGCTCTGGCGTTGCTCGCCGCCGGGATGACCTGGGCGCACGATTTGGAGACCACTGTTTTCTACGGCGTGATGCTGCCCCAAAATGAAAACCCCGCGATAACGGGAGTGGACACCATCGGCTCGGGCACCATCACCTTTCACGTAACGCGCGACGCGCAGGGCGTCATCCAGTCCGGCGTCGTCGATTTCGAGGTCAACTACAGCCGCACCGCAGCCACCAACTTCACCGGCCTGCACATCCATGGCCCCAACGCCCCAGCCGGCACCAACGCGAATGTAGTCATCGGGACGAACCTTTCGGCCGCCAACCCGGTCGAGCATCCCGGCGGCGCCGGGCGCGTCTTCCGGCAGGTCACCGTCACCAACGGCGCGCTGTTGCAGAGCGTGCTGGATCGGCCCGACCAGTTCTATATGAACATGCACACCCGGGAGAACGGCGGCGGAGAAATCCGCGCCCAACTGGCCCGGGCCGAGGTGCTGCAACTGCGCGGCGTGATGTCGCCCCTCAATGAGACGCCCCCCATCCCCGATTTGAACGCCTCGGGCGCCGCCGCCATCACCTGCGTCGCGCTGCGGGACGCCTCCAGCCAGATCGTCACCGGCGAGGTGCGCTTCGACATCAACCACAACTTCCCCGGCGATCAGACCTTCACCGGCCTGCACATCCACAACGGACCTGCCGGAGTGCCGGCCGGCGTGGTGATCGGCACCGACCTGAGCGGCGCCAATCCCGTCAACGCCACCGGCCCCGGCCGGATCGTCAGGTGGGTGCCGATACGGACCCCGGTGCAATTGACCGCCCTGCAGGGCATATTTGCCAACCCAGCCAGTCACTACGTCAATATCCACACCTCGGTCTTCGGCGCCGGCGCGGCCCGCGGCCAGCTTCTCCGTACCGGCAACGTCCACTTCAGCCTGGACATGACCACCGAGCAGGAGGTGCCAACCCCCACCGGCCTGACCGCCTCCGGGGTGGCCAACGTGCACATTTACCCGGTCCGTTCCCAGAGCGGCCGCGTCACCAGCGCCACCGTGATCTTCGACACTAACCACCAGTTCCCCGATGCCACCACGGAGTTCATCGGCTACCACATTCACCGGGCGCCGGCCGGCACGCCCGGTGGCGTGGTGATCGACAGCGGCCTGAGCGGCGCTAACTCGGTCACCAACCCGAGCAACGGCAACATCTCGCGCCTGATCAACGTCGATGCCGACAACACCACCGCCCTCACCGCGGTGAACGACTTGCTGGCCAATCCGGGCGGGTTCTACCTGAACCTGCATACCCGCCAGTTCGGCTCCGGGGCCATCCGGGCCCAATTGGGCGGGGCGCCGGCGGCCCCGGCCATCAACGCCGGAGGCATCATCAACGCCGTCCAGGACGCCCAGATTGCTCCCGCTTCGCCGGGCGCGATCATCAGCCTCTACGGGACCAATCTGGCCGGTACGACCTCCGACGGCGGCGGTGTCGACACCCCAGCGCTGCCCACCAGCTTGAACGGCACCGATGTACGGATCGGCGGCCGCCAGGCGGCCCTGTTCTTCGTCAGCCCCAACCAGATCAATGCCCAGGTGCCTTATGAGACCGCGGCCGGCGACGCGCAGGTATTCGTCGTCCGCGGCGGTGACACCTTCAGCGCCCCGACCACGTTGCGCGTCGGACCGGTCTCGCCGGGGATCTTTGTGACCTCGCTGGGAGCCGCGGTCCTGAAGAACGCCAACTTTTCGCTGGTGTCGGCGACGAATCCGGCGGTGGCGGACGAGGTTCTGAGCATCTTCGGCACCGGCCTGGGCGCGGTGACGCCGGCCGTTCCCAGCGGTGCGTTCGCGCCTTCCGGCCCCATCGCTCTCACCGCCCAGCAGCCCACGGTCACCGTAGGCGGCCGCGATGCCACGGTGCTGGCCTCGGCGCTGGCGCCCGGGTTCGTCGGCCTCTACCAGGTAGCCATCCGTATGCCCCCAGGCGTAGCTCCGGGCAACCAGCCGGTGATCCTCACCATCGGCGGGGTCCGGTCCAACGCGGCGCAGATGGCGGTACGGTAGCACCCGGCCCGCACAGCACCAAACCGCGACAGTAAGGGAGCGGAGGACTCAGGAATCCGGGGATCCGCTCCCCTAACGCGGAGCCACAAGCTGGATCTGCACCCCCCCCCGGACCCACCGGCCCGGCTGGGCCAGCCCCGGAAAGGCCTCGTGATAGGTATTGAGCGCGTTAGTCACCTGCAAGAACGGCTGAAACCGCTTCCCTTGCCCCGCCAGAGCGACATCCCATAACCCCCGCGTCGCATGCCAGGAGCGGTTGAAAGCCCCGATCCGAGTCCGCGCCGCCAGGCGCCGGCCCAGGGCGATCCGGCCGCTCGCCGCCAACGAGCTGCGCGGGAAGTTGAACACGTAGCGCGAAGCCACGCCCGGCGTCAGGTCCCGCGAGGCCCGCATTATGGTATAGCTGACCCCTACATCGCCGCCGCGCAGCCGCTGCCGGACCTCGAACTCCCCGCCGTGGAAGTTGAGCCGCTGGAAGTTGAGGGCCTGCCAGATGGCGGCCCCGGCCGGGCGGACGAAGTCGATGGTGTCGCGCTCCCGGCGATGGAACCAGGCCGCCGTCGCCGTCGTGCCCCGCCGTCCCCACCAGTCCAGGCCGCCCTCGTAGGTCCAGGCGCTCTCCGGACGCAGCCCCGGGTTGCCCACGTTCGACGGATCGTGGTAGTACAGATCGGTATAGCTGGGGACCCGGAAGGCGTGCCCGATGCTCCCCCGCGCCTTAAATCCCTTCCCGAGACGCAGCCCGGCCGCCAGCGTGGGACTGGTCACCGCCCTCCACCGGCTGTACACCTCCTCGCGCAGCCCGGCGGTCACGGTCAGGCGCGGCGCCGGACGGGCCTGCACGACCACGAACGCCGAGCCCCTACCCCGCTGGTGCTGCCCCAGGTTGGTGCTGTCCACCGACTCCGACAGCCCTTCCCCGCCCCCGGTAAAGTCCACCATCGAGCCCAGCGCCCGGTGGAACGTCCACGACCCCTCCCAGGTCCCCGCCGTATGGAAATTCTGGAACACCTCAGGCTGGTACCGGTACAGCACGTAGTGGTCCCGATGCCGCCGGTAGCTGAACTGCAGCCGGTGGTTCCGGATGGTCTGGCTGGCCGCCACCAGCTGCGTCCCGGTTTCTTCCCAGGACGGGTAAGCCCCGTAAAACCCGTCGGCGCCGAAGGGGCGGTCATTGTACGCATACAGGACCCTGGTCGCGCCGAGGCGCGTATCCAGATACGACTCGGCGGCCAGCGCCGTGTTGCGGAAGTCGCGGCCCGGCCTGAAGCCGGTCGAGAAATCGCGCGACAACGCGGCATGCTGGCTCCACGGCCCCAGCCGAAAGGCCCCAGCCACGCTCTCGCGGTTCCAGCCGAAGTCGCCGAGTCCTCCAGACACCCTCAGCTCAGCAGCCTCGGGCCGCCTGGTGATCACGTTGACGGCTCCGCCC
>JBGOUV010000127.1:0-16017 GCA_041477815.1 Terriglobia bacterium
ACTCCCGACTCGCCCTACCTGGTGGCTCTGCTGGGGGAGATCCGCCGCCGGCAGGGCTATACCGAGGAAGCCGTCGCTCTGGCCACGCGCGCCCTCGCCTCCGATCCCAACGCCGCGCCGGTCCTCTACTTCCGCGCCCTCGCTTACTGGGACCAAAAACAGGACGCTCCGGCCCTCGCCGACCTGCATCGCGCCATCGCCTCGCCTTTCGTCACTCCTGAGATGTACCAGACGCTCGGTTCCATTCACCTCCATCACAACCGTCTGGAAGCAGCCGAAGCCGCTTTTCGCAAGGCGCTGCCTCGCGCCGAAGCCCGCTTGAGACTCGCCCAAACCCTCCGCCGCCAGCGCCGCTTCTCGGAGGCGCTCGCCGAGCTGAAAAACGTCGAATCCGCCCCTCAGTTCAGTTCCGAGTATTTCCAGGACCTGATGGCCGACGCCGCCTGTGAGCAGGGTCTTATCCTCCGCGACCAGGGCGACCTCCGCGCCGCCCGCGTAGCCTTCCAGCGCGCCCTCCAGCACAGCCCGGACCACGAAGAAGCCCGGCGCCACCTCAACGGGCTCCGCTGAGTTCCTCCACTCGCAGCACCTGGTCCGCCTTCACGGTCTCCAAGACCTGCCGCCCCCCGCTAGGCCAGGCGATCTCCACCCGCTCCGCTACCGCCGCCTCTCCCAGCCCGAAATGCAGCCGCAATTCACCGCTGCTGAGATAGCTCGCCACGTTGGTCATGTCGCGGACCTGCCGCCTTTCCCCCGCCGTCACCGTTACCCGCGCCCCCACCTCGAACCGGTTGCTCGCCTTGCCGCGCAGCTCGACCGCCAGCCAGTGCCGCCGGGGCGTCGTGTCGTTGCGAAACAGAAACGGCCGGTCGCCCACGTTCGCGATCACAATGTCCAGGTCGCCGTCGTTGTCGAAATCCGCCACCACCGACCCGCGGCCCACGTGCTCCATCCGGAAAGCCGGTCCCGCCTGCGCCGACACGTCGCGAAACTTGCCTCCGCCGATGTTCTCGTACAACAGGTCTTTCTGGGCGTACGACTGTTGCGGATAGTAAAGCTTGACGTTATCGATGACGTGACCATTGGTGACGTGGATGTCAAGATCGCCGTCGTTATCAAAGTCAAACAGCCGCGTACCGAAACCCAGCGGCTCCAAGCCCGAACTTAGCCCCGCTGCCTCGGTGAAATCTTCAAACAGCAGATGCCCCAGGTTGCGATACAGCGTGTTCAGCTCCAGCGCAAAGTTGGTGACAAAGATGTCCGGCCGCCCGTCCCCGTCATAGTCGGCAATCTCCGTTCCCATGCCGGCCTGCGGCTTGCCGTGCCCGTCCAGCCCGACCCCCGCGCCATAGGCGATATCCACGAAGGTGCCGTTGCGCTGATTGTGGTAAAGAAAATTGCGCACACCGTCGTTGGCGACATAGATGTCCGGCCACCCGTCGCCATCCACGTCTCCCACGGCCACCCCCAGTCCCTTACCGGCCGGGTTCGCAATACCCGCCGCCTTCGAAACATCGGTGAACGTGCCATCCCCGTTGTTGCGATAGAGCAGATCCGTCTTGCCGTCGAACATACGCGGATCGCAGTACATCCGGTAGCCCGGCTTCCGGAAACCGCAATAAGGATTGTCCTTGATGTCGTACTCGAGATAGCGCGCCACGTAGAGATCGAGATCCCCGTCCCGATCGTAATCGAGAAAACCCGCGCTGCTGGACCAGCCCCCGCCCGCGACGCCGGCGCGTGTGGTGACCTCCTCAAACGTGCCGTCCCCCCGGTTCCGGAACAGTTGATTGGCGCCGTAGCCCGTCACGTAAAGGTCGAGCCGGCCGTCGTTGTCGTAATCGCCCACCGCCACCCCCGTGCCGAATCCCCCGTTGCCTCGCAGTCCGGCGCGCGCCGTGACGTCCTCGAACTTGCCGCCTCCCACGTTTCGGTACAACCTGTGCCCCGGCGAAGCCTTGCCACGAGCGAGATCCGCTCCATTGACGAAGAAGAGGTCCACCCGGCCGTCCAAGTCGAAGTCGAACGCGGCGACACCCGAGCCGAACGTTTCCATCATCAGCTTCTGCGGCGACGCCCCGTTTTCGTGCCGGTGCGTCAGTCCGGCTTGAACGCCCACTTCCACAAATTGAGCTGCCAGCAACAGCGCGAGCCAGGGCATCACTTCTTTCCGTACACCGCGATCCGGTGCGTGCGGTAGGACTGCACCTCGATCAGCTTCGACGGCAGGACCGGCATATGACAGTCCACGCACTGGCCCCGCGCAACCGGACCGATGGCCCGCGCCACCGGACACGTCCCCTCAGTATGGCAACCACCGCACCGCTCCGACAGTGCGGCCAAGTCCCGCTCCACCTGGTGCACATCGTGGCAAGTCCCGCAGGTCATGGCCGCGGTCTTCTGGAAACAGCGGCTGGCGCGCAGCAGCCCCACCTGGTTGCCGTGGACGTCGGGTTGCGGCGTCCTCTCTTCTTCGAGACCCGAGTGGCACCGCGCGCACAAGTCCATGCCCTTTGGCCGCTCAATCCGGTCGTGTGTTTCCACCTCGCCATGACACTTCGCGCAGCCGATTCCCAGGGAGTAGTCGCTGCCATACCGGACCCCGCCGGCCGTCCGCTCCAGCCGAAAACTCGAAGCATGGCAATCCAGGCATTGCGGCGGGATGCCGCGCTCAAAGTGCACCGCGCCGTCGACGTACCCGGGAGAGTTGATCCAGCGTCCGGTACCCACGTGGTAGGACACCGGCAACTGGAACAGCAAACCGTTGCGCCAGTAGAGATAGGACTGCCCCCGCCGTCCCGACCCGATCACCAGGTCAAAGCGCTCCGATCGTGTGCGCCCGCCTTCTACCCCCGTCTGATAGAAGCCCTCCGCGCGCCGCTCCATCCGGAAATACACGCCCGGAACGCGAGTGAGCATCTGGTTCTTCCCCGCCTCAAAGGGGCCCAGAATCGAGTCCGCGCCGGCTTTCCGGGACGCGTTGGCGTGCGCCGTCCGCGCAAAGGACGTGGCAATTTCCCGATGACAGGGGACGCAATCGAGCTTCGCGCAGGCCGCTCCCACGGCCAGCAGCAGGCCGATTCCGCAGGCCCCTGCCGGCCGCACCTCAGAACTCCACGCGCAGCATCATCGCCAGCCGGCGCCCGTTGTGCTTCTCGGGTCCGTAATCCGTCACGATCGTGGTGAAACGGCCCACCGTAGCCGGAACGGAAATATTCCCTGAAGGCTCGACGAAATGCGGCGTGTTGAAGATGTCGGAGATCATGGTGGTGAACGTAGTGGAAAAGCGCTCGCTGATCTGGAACCGCTTGGCCAGGCTCAAGTGGTGCGCGTTGATACCCTGTCCCTCCAGGACGTTCGCCCCGCTGTTGCCGAAGGTGCCCGGCGCCGGGACCCGGAACGCCGTCGGATCAAACCATAGCGAATAGGAACGCTTGTCCCCCGCCAGGTTCCCGTTGCCGATGCGGTCCGGCAGGCCGCCGACGGTGTTGGTGTTCGAAGGATCGGACCCGGAGAAGGCCGGCGAGAAGAAAAAGCCGGAAGTCAGGTAGCTGATCGTGCTCAGCGTCCAGCCGCCCACCAGATGGTCCACCGCGGCCGGCGCGCTGGTCAGGTACTTGCGCCCGCGGCCCCACGGCATCCGCCAGGTGCCGGTGATCACCGCGTACTGCCGCCGGTCGCCTGCCTCCCGCGCCCACCGGCTCGTCACGTCATAGGGGTTTTCCGTCACCAGGTAGTTCGACATGCTGTTGGCCAGCGTCCAGTGCGCGTTGAACTGGAAGTCGCCCATCCGCTTCTGCGCCTGGATCTGGATCGAGTCGTAATTGCTTTGGCCGTCGCTGCGAGCCTCGGTGGCCCCCACGAATTCCGGGAACGGCCGGCGCGCCTGCGCGAAGGGAATCAGGCTCGGTGGCGGCTTGTTGATGCCCACGTTGTAATTCAAACCCGTGCTTCGGGAGCCCACGTAGGAGGTCCGGAACCCGATGTTGTGCCAGTCGCGCTCAATGGTGAAGTTGAATTGATGGATGGTGCCCGTCTTGGTATCGATCGGATAGCCGGTGATGCTCTGGCTGGGAATGCTGGCCGATCCCAGGTCTTGCGGAAACGGGTTCGGGAACTGGAAGAACCCGCCGCCGCCCGGAGCGATGACATTCTGGTAGTTCTCGGCGATCTGGAAAGGCCCGCCGCTCAGCACCCGCGTGAAATAATCGATCCGCTCGGTGAACGCGCCGTAGCCGCCTCGAAACACCAGCTTGTCGGTCAGACGGTAGGCGGCCGACAGCCTCGGCCGTATGTCCTTGTGGTCGGCGTTGGGGATCACCGGCCCGGTACCGATCTTGATGTTCTTCGGGTAGAGCGGCAGGATGCGGCTGGCGCCCTGCGAGGTTACATTCACCGTGTCGGTGGCCTTGTCCCAGTTGTACATCAGGCCGTCGGTGTACGTCGGCACGCCGTAATGGTCGTAGCGGAGGCCGTAGTCCAGCGTCAGCCGCGACGTGGCCTTGAACGTGTCGGTGACGTAGAAGCCGATCTCCTTATTGGTGCGGGTCCGGTTGGTAAACGGATCCAGCCGCGTGGAGGCCTGCGGGATGCCCAACAGAAAGTCCGCGAAGCCGATCTGCGATCGCGTCATGCTCCCGTTGAAGGTGAACGACCCGAAGGTTCCCTCCGGAATGGTGCCCACAAACGACTGGAACGTCCATAGCCCGCCGCCGGCTTTCAACACGTGCTTCCCCTTGTTCCAGGTAATCGAGTCCTCGAACGACTTGTCCGTGTCGTTGGCCAGCACCCCCCCGGCTATCGTCGCCAGGGGCGTCAACCCGGTGATGTTCATGCTCGGGAATCCTTGCGCGCTGTAATTGCCCTTGTTGACGCCCTGCAGGCCGAGGGCCTTGACGGAATCAGCGCCGTTGAGGGGACTGACATTCGCCTGCGTGTCCCCGTCGGTGATCTTGTTCGGCGAGATGCCCATGCGGAACGTGTTCACAACGGTGGGGGAGAACACATGCGTATCGGAAATGATCCATTGGCCCTGGTGGCGATAGCGCGTCCAGGTAAACTTCGGCAGGTTCCTCACCAATACGTACGGCGTCCAGCCCATGCGCCAACGGAAGTACAGCGTGTTCTTCGGCGTGAGGTTGTGGTCGACGCGCCAGAACACCGAGTTGCTCTTGAAGAAGTCATAGTGGAAAGGATGAACGAACCCGAAATTGTTCGCCGTGAAGACGTCCGGGTTCCCCAGGTTCGGCTCCGGCAGGTAGGTGTCCAATACGGTGCGCGCTAAAGGGCTGATGCGGCTCGCCGGGATGGCTTGTCCGGGGAACGGCGTGCGGTTGCCGGCCGCGTTGGCCGCCGACAGCGGGTCCTGCAGCACTTGATTGGCCGCGCTGAACTGCGAGAAATCGCCCCGGCGCATGGGCCTGGAAGCCACGGTCGCATTGTTGAAGGAGCCCAGCGGTATCTTCTGACTGAACCAGGAGCCGTAGAAGAAGGTCTTGTCCTTCCAGATCGGTCCGCTGGCCTCGCCCTGCCACTCGTGCTGGATGAAGGGCGTCTTGACCGGATCGAAGTAGTTGCGCGCGTTCAGACCCGAGTTGAAGTGCTTGTAGTACACCATCCCGTGGTACTGGTTGGCGCCGCGCTTCGAGGTCATGTTGTAACTGGTGATGCGCGAGTTCTCCGCCGAGCTGTTCACCAGCGAAATCTGCACTTCCTCGTGGAAGCTGGTGTTGGCCCCGCCGTAGCGGTCGTTATCCACGCCGTCAAACGCCTGCGACAACTGTCCCGGAGCCTGGCCGGCCACGCGCACGCCCCACCCCGCTCCCTGGATGCCGGGAATCGTCGTCAGCATCGCGAACGGCGAGGGCAAAACGTTCACCGAAGGGGAATCGTTGAACGAGATCTTCGAAAAGTTGCCGCTGATCGCTCCCGTATCCGTGGTCACCACCGCCGCCCCGGCCGTCACCGTCACGCTTTCCGTGGTCGCGCCCACTTGAAACGTCATGTCCACGCGCCGGATCTGTGTAGTGTCCAGCCGCACGTCGTCGGCGATAAAGGTCTTGAATCCGGCCGCCTCCGCCTTCAAGCGATAGACCCCCGGCTTCAGATCGGACAGCTCATAATTCCCGTTCCCGTCCGTGGACACGGCGCGGACGACGTTGTTGATGCCGACTTCTGTCAGCGTAATTGTGGCCGTGGGAACAACCGCCCCGGTCTGGTCGGTGACTGTCCCTCGAATCGTAGACTTATCGCTCTGCCCCAGAAGCAAGCCACTCATCACGATCCATGCAAAAACACCCAGATAAAGCGTTCTGCGCATAAGGCACCATCCTTGTTGGTAAGATCCTATGCCACCCCAAACCCAAAGTCAACCGTTGACAATGTGGGTGACAATGTGGGGCGGGCGCCCGCGGGGAGGCCGCGCGATGCCCAAAAAAGACTGCCTCCAACGCCTCCAACAGATTGGCGCCAATGCTATGCTAAGGATGGTTTCTTAAGGGGCTGGAGACGGGCGAATGCTGATACGGCGAGCGCTATTGGCGGCGGCGGTAGTAGCCTCCTTGTGGCTGGGAGTTCGAGCCGCGGCGCCGCCCGCCCCCGAGCTGGTCTCCCTGTTTCCCTTCGGCGGCCAGCAAGGCGCTGAATTCAAAGCCACCATCCGGGGCCGCGCCCTCGACCGCGTCACCGCCGTCTGGTTCGACTGCGAACACCTTTCCGCCACCATCTCCGGCGTCGAAACCGACAAGTCCTCCGGCGGCACTCCGAAAAAGGCGACGAAGAAAAAGTCGTCCTCCGGCGGACCCCTGCAGTTGTTGTCCCTGGCTGTGAAAGTGGCTCCCGGGGCGCAGGCTGGCGTACACTACCTGCGCCTCCTGATCCCGGGCGGGCTCTCCAATCCTCTCCCGATTCGGGTTCACGCCGAGCCCGCCATGATGGAATCCGACGCCCGGCACGACACGCCCCAAAACAGCCAGCCGATCCCGGCGTATCCCGTAGTCGTCAACGGAAAACTCACCGGTGGCGGAGAAACCGACTACTACGTCCTGGAGGCCCACCAGGGCGAGAAACTGCGCTTCGACGCCCTTTCCTCCGGTGGCGGCCTCGACCCCTACCTCACCCTCTACGAACCGACCGGAAGCTGGTTCCGGCCCGACCGCCTGACCGAGCTGGCGTTCAACGACGAGCCGGTGCCCTATCCCGGCTATTCCCTGCACGCCACCCTCACCTACGAGTTCACAAAAACCGGCCGGTATGTTCTTCTTCTAGGTGGCTTCCTCGGAGAGGGCGGCGCGGACCACATCTATCAGCTTTCCATCCGGCGCGCGTCGACCGACAAAGCCGAGACCGATCCCATGGCGGCGGCGCACCTGCCTGCGTCCGCCGACCAGCTCGCCTGGAGCGAGCGCTCCTGGAAACGCGAGCTGCAGCCGGATCGTCTTAAGGTGCTCTGGTCCCGCGCCGTCCCCCCCGCCGCCATCCCGGATATCCCGGTACTCAAGATCGATGACGATCCTTATGGGGCGTCGTCCGCGCCGGTCCCCGTCACCCTTCCGGTCCTCATCGAGGGCAGCATGGAGAACCCCGCCGATATCGACCGGGTGAAGTTCCGCGTGAAAGGCGGCGACCGCATCGCCGTCGAGGTGCAGACGCTCCAGAAGACCATCCCGCAGTTCAATCCTTATCTAAGGATCGTCTCGGCGGACGGGGATGAGGCCTTCACCAACGTCCACTCCCGGGTGAATACCTGCGGCGACACCATCCTCAAGCAGATCGAGCCGAAGACCACGTATTCCTTTCCGCGCGACGGAGAGTTCATCCTCGAAATCCGCGACATCACGCACCTCTACGGAGACAAAAGCTTCGCCTATCGGGTGTTGCTGCGCCCGCAGGTTCCGCACATGGGCGAAGTTCACGTCGCCTCGGACCAGGTGAACCTGGTAGCCGGGGAGGTCACCAAGCTCAGCATCGATACCGATCAGGAAGAGGGTTTCGACGGCCAGATTGCCCTCACGGTTGAGGGCCTGCCCGAAGGCGTGAGGACCGTGATGGGAACGGAGCTGGTGCCCCAGGTCCCGGCGCCCTTCAACGCCGGGAAGATCGAGCGATTCAAACCGGAAAGCCAGAAGGCAACCTTCTTGTTCCTGAGCGACTCCGCGACGCCGGCCACCCGCGCTCCCGTGGAAGCCCGAGTGATGGCTCAACCCACGGTAGGGGGCAAGCTGGGCAAACCAATCCTGGTAAAGAAGATTCTCCTGACAGTGGTGCAACCAGCCGCGGAAGGGTCGGAGAATCCCGCGACGAAGACAACGGAGGCACGATGAGCACGCGTGGGGCGGGCCCCCAGGCCCGCGTCGGGCCCCCCGGCCCGACTCTTTCGGTCATGCGCAGGAAAGCCGGTCAAGGTGCCCGACGCAGCCCAGGGGGGCCGCCCCACCACCTCCTGACCCTGGCGCTCTGCGTGGCATTCGTCGCCCCCGCCGCCCCCCCTCCCAAACTCCTCTCCCTCCACCTCACCCCCGAAGCCCGCACCCTCCGAGGCAAAAAGTCCTCCCAACAATTCCTAGTAACCGGCCGCTACTCCGACAACCGCGAGCACGACCTCACCACCGAAGCCCGCTTCACGCTCTCCAACGCCGCCCTCGCCCGCCTGAACGAAGCCGAGTCCGGCCGCGTCTTCGCCACCAGCGACGGACAAACCGTCCTCACCGCCACCGTCTCCGGCCTCTCCGCCCGGGCCACCCTGAAGATCGAGGGCTCCACTCAAGAACGTCCTTTCAGCTTCGCCCGCGACATCGGCAGCATCCTCACCCGCCGCGGCTGCAACGGCGCGGGCTGCCACGGCGGGGTCAAAGGTCAGGCCGGCTTCAAGCTCTCCACCCAGGGAATCCATCCCAAGGAAGACTACAAGTGGATCGTCGAGGGCGGCGTATTCCAGGTCCTCTCCGCGGAATCCGGCGGGCCCAGGAAGCCGCGCGTCGATACCAAGAACCCTGACCAGAGCCTGATCCTGCAGAAGGCCACCATGACCGTGGCGCATGGTGGCGGCCCGCGTTTTGCGAAAGGTTCCGAGGACTACGAGACGATCCTGAACTGGGTGCGGAACGGCGCCTCCTACGGCGCTGAGGCCAAGAAGGACGATCCCCAGGTTGCCCGCCTGGACGTATTCCCGCGCGACGTTTTCCTCCGCCCCGGCGAAACTCACCGCTTCCTGGTCACCGCCTACAACACCGACGGCTCCACCGAGGACTTCACCCACCAGGTGCTCTACGAGCCCGGCCAGTCCGGGGTGGCCACGGTCTCGTCCGGCGGCCTGATCGAGGCCAAGAAGCCCGGCGAGACCGGCGTCCTCATTAAGGCTGCCGGCCACCTGATCCGCGCGGGCGTGGCCGTCCTCTCCGAGCCCCTGAAAGACTACCCCAAAGTCACCCGCAACAACCTCATCGACGAGGAAGTCTTCGACAAGCTCCGCCTGTTCAACATCGTTCCCTCGGAGCTTTCCTCCGACTCCGAATTTCTGCGCCGCGTCTGCCTGGACCTCACCGGCACGCTGCCTCCGCCCGACCGTGTCCGCGAATTTCTCGCCGGCAAGGATCCCAAGAAGCGCGAGAAGCTGATCGATACCCTCCTGAACACCCCCGAATACATCGACTACTGGACCTTCCGCTTCGCCGACCTGTTCCGCGTGGCCGTGTTTCAGGTAGGCATAAATCCCAAGTGGACCCAGTATTACTGGGAGTGGATTCGGGAAAACGTCGCCTCCAACAAGCCCTGGGATCAGGTCGCCCTGGAGCGCATCTCCGCCCAGGGCTACAGCCCTGCCTCGCGTCACTATCTCCCCTACTTCGTCATCCCGCCGCCGCAGGACGGCATGGGCGAGCAGGTGCGCGTGTTCCTGGGTCGCCGCCTCGATTGCGCCCAGTGCCACGACCACCCTTACGAGCAATGGAGCCAGGACCAGTTCTGGGGCATGACGGCCTTCTTCGGCGCCATGTTCAAGCTGGGTAGCAACAACACCTCGGTGGTGTTTGACAGCCCCGGCGGCAAGGAGATCGCCGCCGACCTCGCCGGCGCCAAGGACTACCGCGTCCTGCACCCCCGCACCAAGCAGGAAGTGGTCCCCATGCTGCTCGACGGCAAACAGATCCCCTACACGCCGACCAATTTCCCGAGACGGGAGCTGGCCCAGTGGATGGTCGCGCACCCCTTTTTCGCCGAAGCCGCCGTCAACCGCATGTGGAGCTATTTCTTCGGCCGGGGCATCGCCGATCCGGTCGATAATTTCCGCAGCACCAATCCCCCCACCCATCCGCAGCTCCTGCGCCGCCTTTCCGCCCACTTCGTCGAGAACGGCCACGATCTGAAGCGCCTGATGCGGCTGATCGTGCAGTCGCGCACCTACCAGTTATCCAACCGCGCCAACGCGACCAACGAAGGCGACGAGACGAACTATTCCCACGCGCAACCCCGCCCTCTGGACGCCGAAATATTGCTCGATGCCATATCGGACGTGACCGGCGTCCCCGAAGTCTTCAGCACGGCCATGCCCGACACCAAAGGTCCCGGTGGCCGCGCCCCCGCCGGAACGCGGGCCGTCCAACTGAAAGAGACCGACATCTACTATTCGCCGTTCCTCGACCTCTACGGGCGGCCCAACCGTTTCTCGGTTCCCGAGCGCAACGCCAGGCCCAATCTCAGCCAGGCGCTGCATATCCTGGCCGGCTCTACCTATAACGCCAAGCTGGCGTCCAAAGGCTCGCGTCTGGAGCGCTGGCTCCAGCAAGGAACCCCCGACGCTCAAATTATCGAAGAGCTCTACTTGGCCGGTTTCGCGCGGTTCCCCACGCCCACGGAAACCGCCGAGCTAACCAAACTGATCGCCCGGACTCCCACGCGCGACGAGGCCCTGCGGGACCTGCTATGGGCCGTCGTCAGCTCGCGGGAGTTTGCAGAGAACCACTGAAGAACAGGAGTAAACGCTATGATGATCCGGCGCGGCTGCCAATGCGGAACCGAAGAAGATTTCGGACGCCGCGATTTCCTCAAGATCGGCTCACTCGGCTTCCTCGGCATCCATCTCACCCAGGCGCTGCGCCTCGAAGCCGCCACCGACACCAAGCCCGCGGGCAAAGCCAAGTCCTGCATCCTGGTCTGGCTCGAAGGCGGCCCCAGCCAGATGGACACCTGGGACCCCAAGAACATCAGCGGCTTCCGGCCCATCTCCACCAACGTCGCCGGCATCCAGATTTCCGAGCTCCTGCCCAAGCTCGCCAAGCGCATGGACAAACTCGCCCTGGTCCGCACCGTGCGCTCCTTCGGCGACGACCATCCCCAGGCCGTCCACTACGCCGCCACCGGCCATCTGCATATTCCCGCGATGCAGTTCCCCAGCTTCGGCTCCATCGTGGCCAAGGAGACCGGACCGCTCAACGGCATGCCCCCCTACGTGATCGTGCCCCGCTGGGAGCGCAACCGCCAATACCAGGACTACTTCAAGTCCGCCTTCCTGGGCCCCGACTACGATCCCATGACCATCCCCGACCCGGCCGACGCGAACTTCCAGGTGGACGACCTCAGCTTGCCGAAGTCCCTGGCCCCGGCGGCCGTCGAGAACCGCCGCTCCTTCCTGGACGTAGTCGATCATATGTACCGCGATAAGGTGAAGAGCGTCGAGCATACCAAGATGGATGCCTTCCGCCAGAAAGCCTGGGAGATGATCCTCACGCCGGGCGTCCGCGAGGCCTTCGATCTTTCCAAGGAGTCCGACAAGACCAAGGAAGCCTACGGCAAAGACTCCATCGGCCAAAGCATGCTGCTCGCCCGTCGCCTGGTGGAGGCCGGCACGCGCTTCGTAACCGCCGCCGGCTACCACGGCAACTCCTGGGACACCCACGCGGATAACGACAAGACGCACCGCGACCGCCTAACCCCGCCGCTAGACCGCTCCCTCTCAGTTCTAATCGACGACCTGGTACAGCGCGGCCTCTACGATTCGACCATCGTTATCGTAATGGGCGAGTTCGGCCGCACCCCCTACGTCAATCCCGGCCTCGGCCGCGATCACTGGCCCATCTGCTGGTCCATCGCGCTGGGCGGCGGCGGCCTCCGCACCGGCCAGACCGTCGGCAAAAGCGACGAGCGCGGCGCCTACGCCGTCGAGCGCCAGGTCAGCCTCGGCGACGTCTTCGCCACCCTGTATAAGGCCATGGGTATCCAGTGGGACAAGGAATACATGACCCCCGTCGGCCGCCCCATCAAGATCGCCAACTCGCTGAATGACACTACCGGGGAACCGATCAAGGAGTTGGTGTAATTGCGTGAGCTGGATCGCAGCGTTAGCCCGACAGGGAGCCGATTAGTCCCTACTCAGAGGAGGCGGAAGTGGGGAACGCACATGACGACGGCGTCGACACGCTCTTCGGACGGGGTCCCGACGATGTTGACTTCCAAGAATGGTTGAGACGGGCTGAGGGAGGAAACGTCGCTGCTCAAAATAATGTCGGCGCCTACTATGCGTCTGGGACTGGCGTGCCCCAGGACTACAGAGAAGCGCTGAAATGGTGGCGTCGAGCGGCTGAGCAGGGTGCGGCTGCAGCTCAGTACGCGATTGGCAACCTTTACTCGAACGGCCAGGCCGTTCCACAGGACAACAAGCAAGCCGCCACCTATTGGGTCTAGGCAGCCGAGCAGGGATTTGCCGCGGCCCAATACAACCTGGGTTCTCTGTATCTGCATGGAGAAGGGGTCCCGCATGACCCGGCTCAAGCCTATGTGTGGTTCGATCGCGCTGCCACCGGGTATCAAGAGCAGATCAATTCGGGCTTCGATGTGCGGAGTTGCAAGAACGACGCCGTTAGGCAGCGTCGGAGGGCGGCATGGCTTCGGCTGATGTTGCAGTGCGGCAAATTCCTCGGGTTGTGGACCCTTCACCAAGCAGCCAGGACCGGAAACGCAGACTTGGCTCGACAGCTCATCGAGAAGGGTGCCGATGTAAACCTTCGTGGTGAGAGAAATGGAGGCACGCCACTGATCGGCGCGGCTCTTTGTGGCAAACGCGCGGTATCCGAGTTGCTGATCGCGAACGGCGCGGATGTTAACGCAGGCAATGAGGACGGGGCAACACCCTTGTATGCGGCAGCCCAGAGTGGATACAAGTCCGTCGTCGAGCTCCTCATCGAGAACCGGGCCGACGTCAACGCTAAGGCCAAGACCGGCTGGACCCCGTTGATGATAGCGGCGCGTAATGGAAGCACGTCCGTGGTGGAGGTACTCATCAAGAAAGGTGCAGATCTCCACATACAGGATAGTAACGGTTTTGGGGCACTTCATGCAGCAGCGCAGAATGGCCATACGGAGACGGTCGACCTACTAGTCACCACGGGCGCAATTGTCGATCCGCATGCGTCAGGCGGCGAGACGCCGTTATACGTGGCGGCCCACGGCGGACACACCGCTACAGCGGAGTTGCTGATTGCCAAGGGTGCCGACGTTCAAACCAAGATCAGTCCAAGCGACTCGACGCCTTTGCATTTAGCCGCCATGAAGGGATGTAACGCCCTGGTGCAGCTTCTCATCGCCAAGGGTGCCGACGTCAACGCAAGAAGCTGCGAAGGTTTCACGCCTCTCTATATGACAGCTTTCGAAGGCCATGCGTCGACTGCGGATCTGCTTATTACCGCAGGCGCCGATGTCACGACACGAAGTAATGACGGGCTCACGCCTTGGGAAATAGCAGCCCGAAGTGGTCACCAGGACCTCGTTAATTTACTTCGTAAGAGTGGGGCTGAATACTAGAAGTAAGTGGCGGCAATAGCGTGATACGTGATGAGCGTGTCCGAGGTGACAGACAAGTATGCAACGATGCTAGACTTGAAGTATGAGCCGCGTGGACGAGATTGAAGACGCCATTGACCGGTTGCCGCCCGAAGAGTTCAGGCGCCTTGCGCAGTGGTTCCGCGAGCGCGAACAGAAGCGATGGAATGAGGAGTTGGATCGGGATTGCAGTGCCGGCAGGCTCGGCTTCCTCTTCGACGAAGCCGAAAAAGAGCGCGAAGAAGGGCTTCTTCGTGAGTGGCCGCCGGCAAAATGAAGTCCGGCGCCAGCCGGCGATTTTGGGTTCTCTTCCAGAGTCTCCCGGTCGACATTCAGAGGTTGGCCGTCAAGAACTACCAAGTGTGGCGCCAGCACCCGAACCACCCTTCTCTTCATTTTCGGCGCCTGCAAGGCACCGAGGATCGCTTCACGGTTCGCATCGGCGATCACTATCGAGCGATGGGTCGCTTGCATGCAGGGACCATTACGTGGTCTGGATCGGCACCCACTCGGAGTATAACCAGCTTGTGCGCTCGCCATAGGTCGCGTTAGGACCTGGGACGCCCTTGCCTACAGAACTTCGATGTTACCCCGGATGGCAAGCAAATCGCGTTCGACCGGCTGCGGCAGAATTCTGATATCGTAACGATGGATCTGTTGCGTTAGACCAGGAGGGCATATGCGGAGAAGATCTTTCCTCGGGATGTTGCCAGGAGCTCTGGCGGCGGTGGCCGCACAGGCGCCGGAGGCGGGCCGCGAGGCTGCGGCGCTGAATCGTCCCAAAGTCCCCGGAACGCTCAGCCTGCGGACCCGCAGGCGCGGCGAGGCCGAACGGGTGCTGCGCTGGGAGGTGGCTCAGACCGCCATCGTCATCTGCGATATGTGGGACGATCACACCTGCAGCCTGTCGGCGCAACGCGTAGCTATTATGGCGCCGCGGATGAACCAGGTGATCAGCGCCGCCCGCAGCCTCGGCGTGATGATCGTCCACGCCCCCAGCGACACGATGAAATTCTACGAGGGAAGACCCGAGCGGCAGCGCCTGCAGCGCGCGCCCAAGGCTCCGTCCACCATACCGATTCTGGCTTGCCCGCGCGAGCCCGCCGAGGCGAAGAACTTCCCGATCGACGACACCGAGGGCGGCTGCGACGATCCGGTTCGGCGGGCGAAGACCTGGCCCGGCCGGTATCCCTGGATACGCCAGCACGCCGCCATCGACATCCTCGGGTTTGACGGCGTCAGCGACAACGGCCAGGAGATCTACAACTACTGCAAGCAGGAAGGCATCACCAACATCGCGCTGATGGGCGTCCACACCAACATCTGCATCCTCAACCGCTCCTTCGGAATCCGGCAGTTCACGAAGGTCGGCCTCCAGGTGGTGCTGGCGCGCGACCTGACCGACGCCATGTACGATCCGCGCAAGCGGCCGTTCGTCAGCCATAGGCGCGGCACCGACCTGGTGATCGAGCACATCGAGGCCAACTGGTGTCCGTCGATCCTGAGCGAGGACCTGACGCGGGTAATTCCAGGCACAGACTCCCCCTCCAGCTAGAGTCGTGTTGTGGGGCGGCCCCTCGGGCCCACACCCCTCAGCGGCCCGCGAGGGACAGCCGGAAGGCGGCCATCTCCTGGCCGTTGCGAACGAGCAGGACGTCGCCGGCCAGCACCGGGTGGTTCCAGGTTTTGCCCTCGATCGCCGGGAATCGGGCGAGCTCCGTGAACGGATCGGGTGTCGCCCGCACCAGCGCCAGCTCACCTTCTTCCGACAGCACCAGCAGCAGGTCCTGATCGGCCAGGAGGAGGAGCTGGCCATTGCCGTAGCGTCCGCCCTTCCACTTGCGTGTGCCATCCTTCAGGTCGATGCAAGAGAGGATGCTGCCGTCGAAGCCGTAGGCATGTCCGTTGTGAACGACGAAGTCGTTGAAGTAGGGCTTCAGCCCGTTCGAGGTCCAGCGCTCTGCGACGGTCCATCCGCGGGGGCCATTGCCGGGTGTATGCGCGAGCGCGAGGCGGCGAATGCCACTGCTCTCGCTGACACTCATCAGGACGTCGCCTTCCGCGGTTACGTTCGGCTGCACGATGGGATAGCCCTTCCATGGGTGCTCCCAGAGCAGCGCCCCGTCGGCGAGCGCGACGCTGGCCGCGCCGGTGGCGCTCAGCAGCAGGACCTGGGCCACTCCGTCGATGGTCAATAGATGCGGCGAG
>JBGOUV010000198.1:0-12303 GCA_041477815.1 Terriglobia bacterium
ATCCCGCCGCCGATGATGACTACGTCCGCCGTTGTCACCTGGTGCCTCCCCCTGAGAACCCCTCTTCCTCTGGCCCCTTACCTCCCCTGCGCCTGGCTGCACGCCGGCCAGATCACCACCGCAGAACGGCGAACCGCCGCTTCCGGAGCAACCCGGTCCCGGGCCGCCAGAAGAACGGTGAGCACCGCCGCCTCCGGAGCAACCCGGTCCCGGGCCGCCAGAAGAATGGCCTCCTGGTTACCCCCGGCCGGCGCTTCACCTTCGCGAAGTAGTCTCGAGCGGCGAGGTTACTTCGGCTTCGGAGGGCTGATCATGATGTGGGCGCCCGGCGTTCCCGGATACATCAGCCACGGCGCCGGGCCGGGCGTCGTGGAAAGTCCCGTGGACTCCGGGGTCGCATAGGGGACGTAGACCACCCACCGCAGGTACGGATCGAGGACTTCCCCCTTGGCCGCGTCGTAGCCCTTGCCGATCAGGACGTAGAGCATCCGCGCCTCGCGCGGCATCGGGACCTTCCCCTCCTGGATCTCTTTCCAGCGTGCTTCGTGCCGTTCTTTGCCTTTGGTGTGGGCCGCCAGCTCGCGCCCGCGGGCCATGAACGGTTCCAGATCCTTGTGGTAACAAGCCACGCTGAACGCTTTTTCGCGAGGGTCGTCGGCGAGACAGATGAGATCGTTGCTGCCTTTGCGGAGCGTCACCACCTCGCCGGCGGCGTTGTAGCCGAGTACGGTGGCGGCGCTCCGCCGTTCCTGCGGCGCCGCCAGCAGGGCCGAGGCGATCTGATCCGCCGGAGGCGCCACGTCCAAGGCCGCACCGGGTCCCAGCGCCAGCGATCCCACAAACAGGAATAGGAGGTTCATTCTCATACTCCGTAGTATAGACTGTCACCATGACGCGCCGCTTGCTGCTGGTAGTAGCCCTGGTGCTTCCCGTCCGTGCCGCCGAGGGGAAGGCCTGGGCGGAGCCGACGTTCGAGTGTCTGGGGTTGTACTACGACCGAGCCCCGGCGCAAAGCGCCTGCCGGGTGCGGTATCGCGCCGCCGGCAGTGCCGCCTGGCGCGAAGGGTATCCCTTGGTCTATGACCAGCGCGAGCGCCAGTACCGTGGATCCCTGGTAGGCCTGCACCCGGCCACGCTATACGACATTCGCCTCGAGGCGGACGGCGAGCACGTGGACTTCCAGGGCCGCACCCGCAGCGAGGAGTTTCCCATCGGCAAGACCACCTTTCTGCCCGGCGGCGCCACCGACCAGACCCTGCATATCCGCGAAGGAGGCACGGAGCAGGGCTGGCATCTCGTAACGCCGTCGGCAGGGACGAAGTTCGTCAGCGACGTGTTCAATTTATCCGACTACAACATAGTGGTCGAGGCCGACTACGTAATCCTGCGCGGACTGGAGCTGAAGAACGCGGGCCTTCATGGCGTGCTGATCCGGACCGGCGTGCAGCACGTGGTGGTAGAGGACTGCCACATTACGGGCTGGGGGCGCGTCGGGGGGGCGCGCGTGTGGGGCGTATTCGGCGGCATGGACAGCGGCGTCTATGCCGAGAACGACGCCGGTCACCTGGTGATCCAGCGCAACCTGATCGAGTACCCGCGCGGCGGGGCCAATGACTGGGAAAGCGGGCATCCTTCCGGGCCGCAGGCGGTGTCGCTGGTCGATTCCCGCGGCGGCAACGTTATCCGCTACAACGTGATTCGTTCGACCGACGATCACGGCTTCAACGACGGCATCGGCGGCTCCAGCAATTACAGCTTCAAAGGAAGTCCCAACCGCGACTCGGATATCTACGGCAACATCGTCTCCCACTGCTGGGATGACGCCATCGAGAGCGAGGGCGCGAACCGCAACGTGCGCATCTGGAGCAACTATCTCCACCACACCTTCGTGCACGTCGCCACCGCCGCCACGGCCATGGGCCCGCTTTACGTGTTCCGCAACGTGTTCGGGGAGAGCCGCATTTCCCATCAGGACCGCACCGGCGGCATGATGATCAAGACCGGAATGAATTACCTGACTATCAACGGCGAGCGCGTCAGCACCGGCCTGGGTTATCGGTTCCTCTTCCACAATACGGCGCTGCAGCCCAACGGGGGACTGGATGTATTCAGCAGCCACGAGCTGCACAACGCCGTGAGCCGTAACAATATCTTCTATTCTCGCGGGCGCGCCTATCCCCAGGATCGCGGGGCGCCGCCCAATGACTTTCAGAACGACCTGACCGGGAGCTTCCTGGGAGGCGGCTTCGTCCGCTCCATGTTTCTCCCCAGCGAGCGCCCGGAGTGGTATTTGGCGTCCACCATGAACCGCATCCAGTGGGGCCGCGTGGAGTACAGCCGCGGCGGCAAGGACTTCGCCATTACCGACCCTCTGGTCCAGGCCAAGAATCCCGCCCTCGACGCCGGCGTTCGCCTGCCCGGCTTCAACGACGACTACACCGGCACGGCCCCGGACATCGGAGCGTTCGAGAACGGCCTCCCCCCGCTGCGCTTCGGCCGGGAGATGGCCCCGGGATTCTCGCGCGCGCCGTGGGAGCTGTATTAAGTAAAATGGATGGCCGGTCCGCGATTCCTTCGGCTGTTTCTTCGAGAATTGCAACGAGAATTGCAATCGGAGGCCCGCTTGCGCGGGCCTCTCTTCGCATTTTCCTTCTGGGAGCTGAATGCCGTGATGTAGTTGTCGCTATCGCTGGTGAGCGCTGGCGACTGGGCCTGCCGCGGCTTTACCGGTCCAGATGCCAGCCGCGAGGCGCCGCGGCGAACTGGGCGCCACGAGCGGTGCCGTGGAGAGCCGCCTCCAACTGGCACTGCACCCCTGCCGCAGATCGTACCGCGACGACTGCCGGCCGAGTGGAGTCGGATCGAATCGTTCCCAGCGCTTGTATGGGAGCGGCTCCGTTTCCCACAAAGGAGCGGAACGAGCGCGGGTCGAGAACACCGCGATTGAACGTCATCGTTCCAATTTCGCACTTGGCGCCCGCCGGACGCACGGACCAGATGAGTCGGGCATTCTCGAAAGCGCTAGACGATGTGTTCATCACCGTGATTTCCTGGACACGGATGCTGAAGCCCGCTTGGGCCGGATCATTTACCGCCTGGGCGGGCGAGGAGGGCAGGACATTGAAGTCCACGAAAGCGCGTGGGCCACTATTCTGAGCGAATACCGCTTGGGCGGATAGGAGGGCGGCAACAACGAGGAAGTGTTTCGGCATGATGGCTCCTTCAGTTGGGGCACGTTTCTCCCAGACAGGAGAAGCGATTCCGATTCTTGATATCGACGGCAGGCCCGAGGCTGCCGATCAGATTTGTTCCGAAATTGCCTCGGAGCACCAGCCCCACCGTATTGTCATTCGGTGCGGTGCCGTCATCGCCTACGAAGAGACCGAGCCCGCTGCCGCGAGTATCGTTGTTGACAATGTACGCGCCGGTGTTCGCCGGGTTGACAACACACGGACCGCCGCAGACGATGTTGTCGACCAGGATTCCAATGCCGACGTTTTCACTCGCGACGATATTGTTCACGACAACCTTGTTATTCTTGACAACCGTGTTGTCTGCGCTGATAACGCCGATTCCGGCCACGCCAAACCCATTCGGAGAGCCTTCGATTCCCGTGATGTTATTAAAGGTGATCGTATTATCAACCGCACGATCTGCTTGATCGCCAAAACTGGTCTGGACAACGACGCCTATTCCACCGCCCCACGAGAGCGTCCCCTGATTGACGATGTTATTGTGGGAAATGGTCCAGCCATCGCCGGCTGTGTTCGTAATACCCTGAATCGTGCCCAAAACCGTGCAGTGGGTGATCGAGATGTTGTTGGCCTTTCGACCGAAAACTGCGAACGCCAGATTAGTCCCCGCTGTTGCAAAACCGGTACCGTCTAACGTGAATCCTCGGATGGTGGTTCCGTGAGGCGCACCTGCCGTTCCATTCAAGAAGAACCCCACCGGCAGCCCGGCCACGGCGGTCGGACCAGAGTTGATAACCGGGTCTCCTTCACCTAGGAGAATCAAGAATTTGGTGATCGTCGCGCCGGCCCACGTCCCTGGCCCCACCATTATTTTGTCCCCGGGATCGGCGGAGTCAACGGCTGCCTGAATCGTACCGAATTCCTGAGGCACCTTGATTACCTTGCCGTAACCGGGGAGCACCAGCAGAAACAGCCACGCGACAGTTACCAGAGTCTTCGGCATAATACCATCTCCGTTCCTCAGCGCCCTCGGGCGCCCAAGTTGTAAGCAGTAGTTGCTCAACGCCGCAGGCGTCACGCCAACAGCATGAAGAATACTATTAGAGCTTAGGAATTGTCAAGTACTTATTTATCTATGGGCTACGTAGTACGACATGCGGTGGTCGAAGCGAGAATTCCGTGTAGCGGGGCGGCTTCCCGATCCCCCGTGACGTTTAGCTCCACATGTTCGAAGGAATATCTATCTCAGTAACTTACACGCGTCTGCTATCCCTTTTCGCCGCGCGCACGGGCGCTATGGCGCTCGAGGAGGTTGATTCTCTAGCGGCGCATGGGCCGGTGAGGGGCTAGTACCCCTGGCCACACTCGGGAACCGAAGGAGTGTTGTGTTTTGTTACCCCCGACTTGCTGCCCGCAAGCGCCATTGTTGGCCGTGGCGGGACCGGGAGCCTCGAGCCCGTGCCGCAGAGGGGAACACCTGGGCCGAGCCGGCGTTCGAGTCTTTGATCGACCATCCGAGCGGCGAGGCCGCTGACTCGGAAAGCGGACCTCCTGCCGGGCCGCAGACCGGTCTCGACCTCCTCCGGTCGATGTTTCTACCGAGCGAGCGCCCGGAAGGGCATGTGGCGTTCACGACGAACCGCATCCAGTGGGGCCGGGTGGAGTACATTACCGTCCCGATGGCGCCGCCGTCGAGTCCGGCGCTCGACTCGGGGATTCGCCTGCCGGGATTTTCGCGCCCGCCCTGGGAGCTGTAGGAGACGGGGGTTAGCGGAAGACCTCGGGGGCGGCGATCTCGACGCCGTATGCGGGCAGCCGCAGCGTCGCCACCTCGCTGAGGCCGGCGGAGTAGACGTAGAGTTTGCGGCTAATGGGATTCACGAACCAGACGTGAGCCACACCCCACGCGCGGTATTCCTCGAGTTTCGTAAGAATCTCGGCGAAGCGATCATCGGGGGAGAGGATCTCGATAACGGCCAGGGGAGGAGAAGAAGGGACGTCCTCGGTCGGGCGCCCCTCGAAGACGGCGAGGTCCGCCACGCGGTATCGCCTCTCGCCGACGCGCAGGCGGAGATCCGGGAAGCACTGCAGGGACAGCCTCTCTTCCATCCCGGCAAACCACGCCATCAGCCGCCGCTGAGCGTTGCTGTGCGGTAGGTTGGGCATTCCTCTCTCCACGATTTCCCCATCCAGGTATTCCCGTTCCGGGCCGTCGAAGCTGGTGCGAAGGTATTCTTCCACCGAGATTTGGGTGTGAGCTGCCATGTGCTTTGAGTCTACCACGCCCGCGCTACTCCTGTCGTAACGCCTCCACCGGGTCGATGCGCAGCGGCCACCAGAATCGAGAGCCAGCCGTCCCAGCTCCGGGTACGTCCGATCCCGGAACCGGACCGCCCTGGCAACCTCCCGGCGCCGAGACTCGACACGATTCCTGCCCGGCGGGGCTAACCTTTTGCCCCACACTTTCGTCGTTATGTGTCTGTAGCCGGAAGCTGTTGCTATAATTGCAGGTTTGCGCCCGGCCGCGGAACAAAAGACGTTCCGGGAGCGTCCTGGTCGTGGATAGGAGGAGGGATGCGAGAAGCGTGGTACCAGACGGTAGCGCTGGTGTTGACAGGCCTTCTGCTGGCTCAGGGGCCCCTCAGTGCGCAGGCGCGGCCCGGGTTAAAGATAATGATAGTGGAAGGGGAAGGCGCCATCAACAACATCCAGCTCGGCGCCGGCAAGGAGCCCACCGTCGAAGTCCGGGATGAGACGGACCGGCCGGTATCCGGGGCCAAGGTGACCTTTGCGCTGCCGGATCGGGGACCCGGAGGCACCTTTTTCGGGGCTTCCCGGACCGTGACCGTGCCGACCAACGATCAGGGACGGGCTACGGCGAGCGGATTCCGGCCGAACCTGTATGAAGGCCGGTTCCAGATCCAGGTGTCGGCGGCGGCCGGCGAAAAGACCGGGACCGCCGTGATCGGCCAAAGCAACTCCCTGCCCACCGGCGGCGTAAACAAGGTCGAGGCTAAGAAGGGATTCGGGAGGGGCAAGATCATCGCCATTGTCGTGGGGATCGGGATTGCGGCCGCGATTGCGGCGGCGGCCTCGCGCAACGACGAAACGACGACCGCCACGACCACCACGCCGGGGACGTCCATCACCCCGGGCACAGTGGTAGTGGGAACTCCGCGGTAACCAGGACGGACTTTATCCGATGCAAATGACAAAGACACTACCGTATGTTTTGGCTGCCGGCCTGCTCGCCGCGCTGGCGGCACAGGCGGACACAACCACGCTGCGCGGCCCGGTGATGGGCTACGTGGTGGACGGGCGCACGCACACGGTGCGGCCGATCAACGGCCTCCCCGGAGCGTCTCATCTGGGGGCGCCGCTGGAGCTGCCGTTCCTGGTGGCGCAGGCGGTTTTCTCGTCGGCCGGCGATTTCAGCTTGCTGGTCGCGGCCGAGGGTGACGCCCTGTACCTGGCCGGAAACCTGGGCGCGACGCCCGCGGTCAGCCGCATTACCGGCGCGATCCGGCCGGACCGCATGGTGCTGAACGCGGCCAACACGGCGGCGGCGCTCTATCAGGCCGAGCCGCGGCGGTTGCAGGTGGTGCGCGGGCTGCCGGGCAACCCGGCGGCGGGACCGGTGCTGGATCTGTCCAGTCTCAGCGGCGCGGTCAGGGCTCTGGCGCTGGACGCGGACGGCCGCGAGGCGCTGCTGGCGGTCGCCGACAACGGGCGTGGCGCGCTGGTGCGAATCAGCGTACCCGAGGAAGGCGAGCGGGTCGAGCCCCGGTCGCTGGGCGTGTTTGGGTCGCCCTCGGCGGTGGCGCTGCTCAACCGCGACCGCGACGCCGTCCTCACCGACTCCGCTACCAATCAGCTTTTCCTGCTGCGGGATTTCGCCGGCGAGGCGGCCGTAGAATCGCTGGCCTCGGAGCGCGACGGCATCGCGAACCCGGTGGGCGTCGAAGTGAGCCTGGACGGCCGGCGGGTGTTTGTGGCCAACGGCGCTGACCGCGGCAGCGTGCTGGTAGTGGATCTGGCCGCGCGGATGGTCGAGCTGCGGGCGACGCCCGAGGGCGCCCCGAGCAAGCTGGAGCGGCTGCACGGCCGCACCGCCTTCCTGCTCAACGAGCCCGGAGAGGCGCCGCTGCAGGTGCTCGATAACGTGGAGAACCCCGAGGTCTACTTCGTGCCGGCAGGCAGGGACAACTAAATCCATGAAGAAGACGTTCCAGATTTTCCTTGGCGCTTGTCTGGCGGCTGTTTTGTGGCCGCAGTCGGGCTTGGCCCAGTCGCAGTTCCTGGTGCGGTCCCAGCAGGGCACTATCCTCCAGAACCTCGCCGATGGCGCTACCCTGAACTTCCAGTCGGAAGGGATCGGGCAGCTCGTGAACGCGGTGGTGACCCTCACCTACCGCGGCTCCCAGACCGCGATCATCGGATCCTTCGAGCTGACCGGGACCACGGATTTCACCGTGACCGCCGCCCCCGCGCTGCCGGTGACGCTGAATCCCGGCGAATCGATGAGTTTCCTGATTGCCTTCTCGCCCACCAGCCTGGCGCGGCTGCCGGGCCGGCTGGTGGTGGCGTTCACCGAAGGCGTGCGCACCGCCGGGAGCTTCACCATCAACCTGCTGGGGGTCACCCCGGACTTCGGCTTCAGCTTCATCCCGCCGAAGGGCAGCCAGAACTCGATCGCTTCGGGCGGGACCATCGCCTTTCCGGATACGGCGATCAATCAGACCAACGCCGCCACCTTCATCCTCAGCAACCGGGGTACCGGGCCGGGAACAGTCCAGACCGTGGCGCTCGCGGGGGCGCAGTATACCATCGGCGGCGTGCCGCTGCTGCCGGCGCTGGTCCCGGCGGGCCAGGATGTGCGTATCACCATTACCTATGCTCCGCTCCAGTTGGGGGCGAGCCCGGGCTCGGTCCGCGTCGACTTCCTGAACGGGACCACGGCCACCTTCAACCTGACGGGTACGGGCACCGGCGCTTCCTGGGCGTATGACCTGGTGTCGGGCTCGACCACCCGGCCGCTGGCGGCCAACGACACCGTCACCCTGCCGCAGACCAACCTCACCGAGAAGACTGCGGTGACCGTGCGGGTGCGCAATACCGGGAACGCCGACGGCGTGGTGACCCGCATCGCCGTAAGCGGCGCCGCCGAGATCACCCTGATCGACGTCCCTTTCCTGCCGGTCACTCTGACGCCGGGCGGAACCCTGACCTTTAGCGTCCAGTTCGCTCCGGTGCAGCAGGGGACCTTCACGTCGCGGCTGCGCGTGGACGACGCCTTCTTCAACGTCAGCGGCGTGGGGTTGGGGTCCACTCTGACCTATGCCTTCGTGGTAGGGGCGGCGACCACCACGGTGCTCAACAACGGCGCTGTGATTGTGCCGCCGGCGGCCGTGGGGGCGACCTCTGCGGCGCGCTTCCAGATTCAGAATACGGGCAACTCTCCAGCCTTCGTCACCAGCATCACTCTCCCCGGCTCCACCGTGTTCACCCTGGCCGAGCTGCCGCCGCTGCCGGCGCGCCTCGGGGGCGGCGAGACCGTATCGTTCGCCATCAACTTTACGCCCATCCTGACCGGCGCGGCGACGGCCAGCCTGAAGGTGGACGCCTTGACCTTCAACGTGTCGTCGGTCGGCAACGATCCGCCGGCGCTGCCGCGCGTAACCTTCCCCGGAATCACGGCCACCGCGGACGCCGCGCAGTTGGCCACCGTGGGGGTGACGCTGGCGTCGGCGTACCCGGTGAACCTCACCGGGAAGCTGATCCTGGCCTTCGCTTCCGACTTCTTCGCCGACGATCCCGCGATCCAGTTTGCCCAGGGCGGCCGGGTTCTCAGCTTTATCATACCGGCGGGCGCCACGCGGGCGCTGTTCGGGGTCAACACCACCGACGTGCGGCTGCAAACCGGCACCGTGGCCGGCGTCATTACCCTGGGCGCCACCTTCGCCACCGAGGCCGGCAACATCAACCTGACCCCCACCACCGCGCCGGCCACCACCATCACCGTGCGTCCCGGTCCGCCGCGCCTCCGCAGCGTACAGCTCTCCGCCAAGACCACCACCAGCTTCACCATCCTGGTGACCGGCTACGCCACCACGCGTAACGTCAACCAGTTGGCCTTCACCTTCACCCAGGCCACGGACCCCGATAAGAAGGATCTGAAGCTGGACACCACCAGCCTGAACCTGCCCGTCGACGGCCCGTTCGCGGCCTGGTTCGCCAGCACCGCGGCGGCGCCCTTCGGGGGCCAGTTCACGGCGACCATTACCTTCAACGTGCGCGGCGACATCGACGCCATCCTGTCGGTGGCGGTCATTGCCGGCAACGCCCAGGGGACCTCGAACTCGGGCTCGGTCAATCTGAGGTAGGAAAAGAAGCTATTAGCAATTAGCTCTTAGCTGTCAGCAACCCGGTTCGGCGCCTGGTGCGATGTTGGGTGGCTAACGATTAATAGCTAGACTAGCCTAGGAGCCTGTCCGAGAAATGCCTTTGTCGGTCACATATTGTGGAAGAGAAACAATTTCAACCACAATATGTTGTGGTCCATCGAGCCAATTCTCGAATACTCGGACAGGCTCCTAGTCTAGTCCAACCCTCACGGTCGATGCGTCACGCCTCAGCGCGTCTGCCCTTCAGCAGATTAGACCCCGCCGAAGTGGGGCCGGGGCTGCCCCATCATGGCGATGAATGAATCAGGTGGCGCTGTTCATTGGTGGGGGCGGCGGCGCAGGACGACCAAGTTCAGAAGCGGGCGGTAACGGCGTGGCGCGGTAGATTACTTTGTTCCTGGGAATAAGAAATCCGACGAGGAAGCCGAGACTCGGGATTACGGTAAAGCCAATGATGCGGCCGAGATCCTGGTATTCGTCGTGTGACTCTCGCATGCCTGCAGCCAGCCCTAGGCCGAGACCGATACCGAGGCCAATGAGTGCATTGCGCCAGCGGTCACGTAAGATTACTTGGGAGACGTCGGTGCGAGACAGAGTGCGATGACTGTTCTTCCCCAGCGTCAGCACGATTCCGTCGTCGCTACTGCTCTGAATCGCTCCGATGAGGGTGGCAGAGTCCTTCAATTTGACACGGATTTTTTTGCCGGAAGGTAGTGCCTTCACCGTGGACCAGTCTGGGCTGGCGGCTGCGGCTAATGGCGCTGTACCAAGGAGTGCGAAGACTAAGGCGAGGGAGATGAATTGTCGCATGATGGAGCTTTCCATTTCGACCTCCACTGCCGGTTCGACCTCCACTGCCGGCGGCAGTCATATTTAACACCTACGCTAAACTCGCTTCATCAAGAGCGAGTTTCCTGGATGCCGGTTTGCCGGCCTGAAGGGAGCAACCTTCATCGAGCCGTTCCTCCCACTTGTCCAAGCAGCTTTTGCTTGCTGCGAGCCGAACGTCGGGCCGGAGAGCGGAGCGGGATTTCCAGGACCTGCCCTTTGATTGTGGGCTTCTGGCCCGTTTGGCGGCGGGCAGACGCGGTACCGCCAACATAAGAAACCAGCATCACGGAGAGTGTCTCTCGGCATGCCATAATTTTGGGTTCTCTCCACTACTGACTCTGAACCGTAATAAGCGCGTTAGCCTGAGAACGAGAGCCTCCGATCTCCGCCACGACTGCCTGGTCGCCGTCTGGCAGATTCGGAACCGTTACGTTGAACTGATAGAGTCCCGCTCCCACTACTCCGGCGAAGGCGACGTCAGCGAATACATTGCCAATCCGAACGATGACCGGTGTGGTCAATCGCCCAGCCTGCCTGACGATCTCCCCTTCCGGGGTAGCCGGATCCGTGGGACCGAAGCCGGTCCCGAAAAGCAGGATGACCTCTCCCGGATTGGCGGGCCGAGTAGCCACGGCGCCCTGGAACAGATTGGGCTTGCCCAGCAGGGTTCCATCCGTATGAACAGCGGCGAGGTACTTTCGTCCTTCCGAGTCGAACATGAAGAATCCAGGAGCAAAGCGCTGCTTCTGAACGGCGACTGACGCGCTACGTCCCCGCGGCGTGACCACTTCCACCGCTACGGAACCCTCGCCGCCATCTCCAGGGGCGAGGACGTTGATCTGTGTTGGGCTGATGTAATAGACGTACGCGGGCTTCCCGTTGATGTTGACACTGACGCCGTCCAACTGGGTCGGCAGGCGGTTCCCGATGAAATCGGAATCTCGCCAGGTGCGCATGGTCGCAGCGAGGTTGACCCCTAGAATGGTGACCCACGATCCAGAAGCGATTCCCGGTTGGAAGCTCGCCCCGTGGACCACGCCGGCCTGGCTGATTACCGGCGTGACACCCGGCGTCGCGCTGACGGTGAGCAGCACCGCGATCGCCACCGGACCAGCCTGTGCCGGGCCGGCGCCTTGCTCGGAGAGGGCCGAGCCCGACTGCACCACACGGATCTCGCCGTTGTAGCTGCCTGGGGCGAGCCCCGAGATGGTCACCGAGGCGGTAATGGTGACACCGCTGCCTGCCGAGCTACCCTGGGTGGGCGACGCCGAGAGCCAGACCTGAGTCGCGTTGACCTGGAAGTTCAGGGTGCCGCCACCGCTGTTGCGCACAGTGAAGGTCTGGGTAGCGGGATTGGATCCCCCGGCCTGCGCCGTGAAGTTCAGTGAAGCGGTCGATATTGCAATAGCGGGTGGAGCGGTTGCGGCTTGGCCACTCCCAGTCACCGTAACGTTGACGCTGGAGCGAACCGGGTCGTTGCTGGCAAGGGTGAGAGTTCCGGTTTGCGTGCCTGCGGCTGTGGGTTGAAACCGGATGGACAACGCCTGTGTCCCGGAGGGGGGCAAACTGAAGGGCGTGGAGGGCGACACGAGACGGAACTGCGCATTCGAGCTGGCCACCGACGCCACGGCCAATGCCGATCCGCCGGTGTTGGAGATCGTGAGGCCCAGGTCTTTGCTCTGCCCCAGCGTCACCATGCCGAAATCCAGAGTCAGCGGGGCGCTGATCGCCGGGCTGGCGGCCCCGGGAGACACCGTAGCGACGATCGTGCCAGCAACTGCCGTACCGAGCGACCGTAATCCTAAAGCCATATAGTAGGTGCCGGCTTGCAATGGCGGCGTCGAGCTAGGCGTGATGGCGATGATCTCGTTGCC
>JBGOUV010000096.1:0-18066 GCA_041477815.1 Terriglobia bacterium
GCACTGGTCGACGCCGTGCGCGCCGTGGCCGGCCTTACTACCACTACCGAGCACATCCCCGTGCATGGCATGCTCGATCCCGACATTCTGGCGCGCATGATGCGCGACGCCGGCGCGCCCGACCGCGCAATCCGGCGTCACATGCCAGACATAATCGAGCGCGCCCAGTCCATCTACATCCGCCGCTGTCCCGACCTCCGCAAGAAAACCTGTCCCGGAGTGCGCCGTTTGCTCTACTCGTTGAGCCGCCGCGCCGTGCCCGTCGGTCTGGTCACCGGTAACCTGACGCGTATCGGATGGAAGAAGATGGACCGCGCCGGCCTGCGGCATTACTTCCGATTCGGCGCCTTTGCGGAGATGGCTCGCGACCGCTCCGCCCTGGCCCGCATAGCCATCCGCCACGCGCGCGTTCAAGGCTGGATCGATGGCGATGCGCGCATCTCGCTCATCGGCGATGCGCCCAGCGACATCATCGCCGCGCGCGAGAACGGCGCCCGCGCCATCGCCGTCCATACCGGCATCTCGACGCGCGAAGAACTCGCCGCGCTCTCGCCCGATTTACTGCTCGAGGATCTGCGGGCGCTGACGATCGACGCTCTGGTCTGACTTGCGCAGCCACACATAGCAGTGGTTCCCTATCTGTCCCGCGCGCGGCGAGCGCAGCAGAATCAGATCCAGATACCGCAGCGGAAACAGCAGCCACCCCAGCACGCCGTGCGCCACCGCCCGCGATGGCCGCCAAGGCAGCCACAGCTTCACGTACTCCAGCACAAACACCAGCAACGTAGCCGTCGGCCCGGTACGCCAGCCTTCCGCCACCACTTCGAGCGACCCCGCCAGTTGCCGCAGTCCATCCGGGGTATACCGCCGAAAGTCGCGCGGGTACTCGTGAAAAGGATGACAGAACGGGACCACCAGGTGGGCAAATCCCCCCGGCGCCAGCACCCGCTCGATCTCCCGCATCGCCCGCTCCGGACATTCCACGTGCTCCAGCACCGCGTCGCACTCCACGCGCTGAAACAAGTTGTCGGGAAACGGCAAACACTCGACCGACCCCGCCACGTCCACCCCCGGCGCCGCGAGCAGATCCAGGTTGACGTACCCTTCCGGGTCGCGCCGGGCCCCGCCGACATACAGATTCCAGCGACCTAGTGGGGCGTCGACCTCCTGCTCGCCAGGATCGTGAACAAAGGGGTCAGGCGGCTCCAGGAGCCGGGCGAGCCGGGCGCCGATCACGGCGGCAGCCCCATCCGGCGCAGCAGGTCCTGAAACCGCGGGTCCGACCGCAGGGGGTCGAAAGTGGGATCCACCTTCAGCCAGTTCAGATCGAAATCCCGCTCCGTGTCGGCCCTCCGTAACAGCTCGAATGCCCGGTCCTTCTCGCCCAGCAGGACCAGAACGCGCGCTTCGAAGGTTGGAGGCACATACGGGCGTCTGGACAGATCGGCCAGCACCTTGCGGGCTTCCGGACCCTTGCCCCACGCCGCGTAGGTATAGGCCAGCGCAAAGATGTTCTCCGGGTTGCCCTCTGAGCTGGCCCGCGCCTTCTCAAAGGCCGCCACCGCCTCCTGGAACATCCCCTTTGCCACATAGGGCCACCCGATGTTGCCATGGACTCGGAAGACGAGCGGGTCCAGTTCCAGCGTCTTGCCGTACTGCTCGATCGACTCGTCGTATCGCCGCGCGTAATAAAGAGCGCGGGCGACCTCCCAGTTCATGAGAAACGAGAGCGGATCCAGTTCCCGGGCGCGCCTCATTTCCGCGAGGGCCTGGTCCAGGCGTCCGGCAATCTCCAGGTAGTGGCCATACCAGTGGTGGCCATCCGCGCGTCCGGGGTTCAGCTCGATGGCCCGCCGGATCTCCCGTTCCGCCTCCTGCCACTGGCGATCGTGAAAGGCGTGAACATTGGCCAGCGAGACGTGCGCCTCCGAGAGGGCATCGTCGAGATCTCGCGCTTTGCGAGCCGCCTCTTTGGCCCGCGGCCAGACCTCCCTGGGGGCCGCAACGCCGATCATGCCCAGCAGGTTGTAAGCGTCGGCCAGCCCCGAGTAGGCCGGGGCGTAAGTGGGGTCCTCGGCGATAGCCTGCTGATAGTACTCCAGCGCCTTGCGGATCTCCGACTCGGTGAACTTCAGCGCATGAAAACGCCCCTGCAGGTAGGTTTCATAGGCCTTGGGGTGGACCGCCCGCCCGGAGGCCAGCCGGGCCTGCTCCTGCGGCGTTACCTGGATCCGGATCTCCCCGGCAATGGCCCGCGCCACCTCTCGTTGCAGCGCCAGCACGTCGCCCAGGTCCCGCTCGTAGCTATTGGCCCACAGGTGACGATCGCTGCGCGCCTCGATCAACTGCGCGGTGATCCGCACTCGACTGCCGGCCCGCAGCACTGAGCCTTCCACAATCGCCTCCACGTTCAAGGCCCGGGCGATCTCCGGCAGCGGCTTTTTCGCGTCCTTGTATTGCATGATGGAGGTCTGCGAGATCACCCGCAAGGCGCGGATCTGGGCCAAGTCGGTAATGAGCGCCTCGGTCATGCCGTCGACGAAGTATTCTTGCGCCGGGTCGCCGGTGAGGTTCTTGAGGGGCAGCACGGCCAGCGACTCGACCCGCCCGGGGCGCCGGCCGCGCAGATCCAGCCCGAGGACTAATGCCGCCAGAACCGCCACCGCTGCCGCCGCGGCCCACGGCCAGCGGCGCGGCCTCGCCTTCCGCGCCTGCAATGCCGTAGTCGGCACGCTCAGACGCTCCAGGTCCACCGCCAGTTCCCGGGCCGATTGATAGCGCCGCTCCGCATCCTTATCCAACGCCTTCAAGATGATGTTTTCCAGAGCGGGCGTGATGGTGCGGTTCACCGTGGCCGGCGGCGCGGGCGTCCGCTGCAGGATGGCGGCCACCAACTCCGCTCCGTGACTGTCGGCGAACGCCCGTCGCCCGGCTGCCATTTCGTAAAGCACCGCTCCGGCGGCGTAAAGGTCGCTACGGGCATCGACGGGCTCGCCCCGCAACTGCTCCGGCGCCATGTACGGAAGCGTCCCCGCCACCTTCGCGGTTTGGGCCAGGCTGACCGTGGAGGCCTCCTGACCCGCCGGGTGCCGGAGCGTGGCCAAGCCGAAATCGAGGATCTTTAACCGGCCGTCCGGCGTCACCCGCAGGTTGCCTGGCTTCAGGTCCCTATGCACCACCCCCTCCCGGTGAGCCGCCTCCAAGCCTTGCGCCAGTTGTACACCCAGCCGCAGCACCTCCTTTTCGGGGAGCCCGCCGCCGGAAAGCTTCTCGCTCAGGGTGGTCCCGGGGATATACTCCAGCACCAGGAAGTCCACTCCTTCTTGAGTGTCAAAATCATAAACCGTGGCGATGTTGGGGTGATTGAGCCGGGACAGGGCCAGAGCTTCCTTACGAAAGCGCTTGCGGGCCGCCTCATCCGACAGCGCGCCGGACGGCAACACCTTCAGCGCGACGTCGCGCTCCAGCCTCTCGTCGTGGGCGCGGTAGACCACACCCATGCCCCCGGCGCCGATCTGCTCGACGATGCGGTAATGGTCTAGGATGCGGCCGATCATGCGCCCGTGTCCCCTCTACTTTACATCCCTCCAATTGTCCCCCACCCCCACCTCCACCAGCAGCGGCACCTCCAGCTTATACACGGACTCCATCTCGTGCTTCACCAGCCTGCTCAGAGCCTCCACCTCCCCGGGCGGCGCCTCAAACAGCAGCTCATCGTGCACCTGCAACAGCATCCGCCCCTGGAAGCCCTCCTCCCCCAGCCGCCGGTCGATAGCGATCATGGCCAGCTTGATCAGATCCGCGGCCGTACCCTGGATCGGCGAGTTCACCGCCGTGCGCTCCGCGAACCCCCGGGCATTGGGGTTCGGCGCGGTGATGTCCGGAATGGCCCGTATGCGCCCGAACAGCGTCCGCGTCATCCCCGTACGCCGGACCTCGGCCACCGTCGCGTCGATGAACCTCTTCACCCCCGCGTAGCGCGCAAAGTAGCTGTCGATGTAAGCCTGAGCCTCGCCCCTGGCGACGTCGATCTGTCTGGCCAACCCAAACGCGCTCAGCCCGTACACGATCCCGAAGTTAATCGCCTTAGCCCGCCGCCGCTCCTCCGGCCCCACCAGCAACGGCGGAACCCCGAAAACCTCGGCGGCGGTGCGGGTGTGGACATCCTCACCCCGCCGAAAGGCCTCGGTGAGCACCGCATCGCGCGAAAAGTGGGCCAGGATCCGCAACTCGATTTGCGAGTAATCGGCCGACAGCAAGCGCCACCCCGGCCGCGGGATAAAGGCGGCCCGGATCTGCCGCCCCAACTCCGTCCGGATCGGGATGTTCTGCAGATTGGGGTCCGCCGACGACAACCGCCCCGTCGCCGACCCGCACAGGTCGAAAGTGGTGTGCAGCCGTCCGGTGGCCGGATGGATCAGGAGCGGCAACGCCTCCACGTAGGTCCCTTTGAGCTTCGAGAGCTGGCGGTAGTCCAGCACCTTCCGGACGATCTCGTGCTCTTCGGCCAGCTCCTCCAGCACCGCCGCCGCCGTCGACAGCGCCCGCGTCTTGGACGAGCGCCCCCCCGAACGCAGCCCCAGGTCCTCAAATAAAACTTTACCTAACTGTTGTGGAGAATTGATATTGAAGGATTTACCGGCCAGGGTATGGATCTCCACCGTCAGCCCCTCCAGCCGCCTCTCCATCTGTACCGACAGTTCCCCCAGCACTCCCGGGTCGATGGCAATCCCGGCCCGTTCCATCCGGTAGACGACTGGTGAGAGCGGCAGATCCATAGTTTCGTAGAGCTGACGCAGCCCCGCGGCGTCGATCTGCGGGGCCAGCGTCTCGGCCAGCCGCAGCGTGTAGTCGGCCGCCTCGGCCGGGTCGCCGGTCAGGGTCCGGTGAAACTGCCGCAGCACGCACTCGCCCAGGGAGTAGTTCGACCGGTTCGCGTCCAGCAGGTAAGCGTAGAGGCGGGTGTCGTGCGCCACCCCGGCCAGAGCCACCCGACCCAGCGCCGACTTGTAGTCATGTACGGCCTTGACCACCGACGCGTCCGCCAGCACGGTCCGGGCAGCCTCCGGCGGGACCTCCCGGGCCCGGCCAGCGCGGCAAGCCAAACCAACGCCCCCCAGCTCGATCTGACCCAGGGGTGAGAGCGCCGGAGCAACGGCCAGGGTCCCCGGCCGGAACCACCCCTGCAACTCCTCCGCAGTCGCTAGGGTTCCGTAGTCGGTAGGTATATCGGTGGCCGCCGGCGCCGCCGGCGCCAAGCCCTTCAGTAAACTGTGGAACTCCAGCTCCTCGTAGAGGGCCCGAAGCTGCTCCGGGTCCGGCTCGCCGGCCTGCACCGCGTCCAGTTGCAGCTCCACCGGCACGGAGGTGTCGATGGTAGCCAGCTTCTTACTCGTAAGAATGATCTCCCGGTTCTGCTGCAGGCTCTCGCGATAGGTCCGGCGCTCCACCTCGGCGGCCCGCTCCAGCGCCTGCTCCACCGACCCGAACCGCTGAATCAGGTCCCGCGCCCCCTTATCGCCAATGCCCGGCGCCCCGGGGATGTTGTCGATATCGTCGCCCTTCAGCGCCAGCAGGTCGGCCACCTGGCCCGGCGCCACACCCATGAACTTCTCAACCTCCGCCGCGTCGTAAACCAGGTCCTCCTTAGCCGGGTTCAGGACCCGCACGCGCTCGTCCACCAGCTGCATGAGATCCTTATCGCTGGTGACGACATAGACCTCCAGGCCCTGCTCGGCCCCGCGCCGCGCCAGCGCCCCGATCACGTCATCGGCCTCGAACCGCGGGTATTCGAGGATGGGAATCCGCAGCGCCGCCAGCAGCCGCCGGACGTAGGGAAGCTGCTCGACCAGCTCGGACGGCGGCGGCGGGCGATTGGCCTTGTACTCGGCGTAGATCTCGTCCCGAAAGGTCGGCTCTTTGCTCTCGAAGACGGCGGCCAGGTAGTCCGGCCGGTGGTCCTCCACCAGCTTCCGCAGCATGGACTGGAAGATGTAGACCACCTCGGTAGGGAGCCCCGCCTGCGTGCGCATGGGGGGCGCGCCGCTGCGGGCCCGCGCATGGTAGGCCCGGAAAATCAGCCCGAAGGTATCGATAAGAAACAGCCGGGGCACGGCGCCCGCTCTTAATAGCCCTTTAGCTCGGGAAACCGCCAGGATATCACGGGAGGCCTAACTGGTAGCGGACCGGAACGGGTTCTCGACTCGCACCCCGTCATAAACCCGCCCATGGGACAGATCCTCGGTGAAGAGAACGGACGCCCCACTCGACTTGGCTGCGGCCAGAATCAGGCCGTCCCAGAAGGAGAGCTGGTAGCGCTCGTGAATAGCAATGGCGTCCAGGAGGTGGGCCCCGGTGACAACCACGACTTCCATCCGGAGAAAGTTGGCCACGACAGCCGTAGCCTCGCTGGACGACAACTGCGCTGCCTTCCGGGTCACGTTTACGAAAAACTCCTGCAAGACTTGGGTGCTCAGCACGCCTCGTTCTTTAGAGAAGTAGCGCCCCAGGAGTTCTCCGACGATCGTCCGTTTTTGTGCCTCGCGCTTGTCGAACAGATAGACCAGGATGTTGGTGTCGAAGAAGGCCCTATCGTTCATGTAACTCTTCGCGGGACACCTTCCTGGTAGTTCGATACAGGCCTTCCGCCGAGAAGGAGAGTATCCTTTCCAGGGCGTCTTGGACCGTGTCCTCCGAGCGGACCATGCCTTCCAGACTCTCCCGCACCAATGCGTTCACCGAGGTTCCGCGCTTGGCGGCCAGAACCTTAGCTGACCGGATGAGGCCCTCGGGCAGTGACAGGGTCAGATTGCGCTTAGTCCTGTCCTTCACATCTTTCAGTGTAACACATGTGCGACCCTTTGACCACAGCTAAACCGGTCATCCGTCCTAGTCCGACCACACCCCTGCTACTAAAACCCTATTAGAAATCAATAACTTACAACTGGCCCCGAACGTGCCAACACAACCCTTCAAAACCCATAAGCAGGAGTCGCACTTGCGATTTGAAACGACCACGCAAAGGCCGGTCGAAGTCCGTGGTGTAGGCTTGCACAGTGGGGTCCAGGTCGAGGTGCGGATTCTGCCCGCCCCGGCCGGCGCCGGCATTGTGTTTGTCCGCACGGACCTCGACCGGTTCCCGATCCCCGCAAGCTGGAAGTACGTCGCCCGCGTGAGCTACGCCACCAGCCTGATGCGCCAGGGCGTCCTGATCTCCACCACCGAGCACCTGCTCAGTGTTCTGTACGCCATGGGGATTGATAATGCCATCGTAGAGATCAGCTCCCTGGAAGCGCCCATCCTGGACGGCAGCGGCTGGCCCTTCGTCGAGCTGCTCGAGCAGGCCGGACGGCGGCACCTGCGCCGCAAGCGCCGCTATCTGCGAATCCGGCGTCCGGTGGAGGTCACCGACGGGGCCAAGCGCCTCACCATCCTGCCGGCCGAGAGCTTTCGCGTCACCTGCGCCACCAGCTTCGGCCATCCCCTGGCCGGGCCCCAGGAGATCGACCTGGACATCACCCCCCACAGCTACGCCCGCGAGATCGCCCGCGCCCGCACCTTCGGCTTCGAGCGGGACCTCGACCAGATGCGCGACATGGGCCTCATCCGCGGCGCCTCGCTCGACAACGCCATCTGCTTCACCCGCCACGGCATCTTGAATCCCGAGGGTCTCCGCTACTCCGACGAATGCTGCCGCCACAAGGTCCTGGACCTGATCGGCGACCTGGCCCTGATCGGCCGGCCGCTGGTGGGCCACGTGATCGCCGAGCGCGCCGGTCACGCCATGCACGCCACCCTGGTGGCCCAGATCATGAACGACCGCTCCACCTACGACATCGTGACCCTGGATCAACTGGCCACCGAAGCCGCCCAGACCCTGGTGGGGTAGGATAGGCTCAGGAGACCTCCTGATGCCCACCGCCCTCGCCCGCCCCGACTACGAGAAGAACGCCTGGATGTCGCAATCCGCCCGCTTCGACGAGGCCGCCGAGCGCCTCAACCTCGACGAAGGCATTGGTAAGATCCTCCGTACCCCCACCCGCGAGATCACCGTGGCCATCCCGGTGCAGCTCGACGACGGACGCCTGGAAGTATTCACCGGCTACCGCGTCCAGCACTCCATCGCCCGCGGACCGGCCAAGGGCGGCATCCGCTACGCCCCCGACGTGACCCTGGACGAGGTCAAGGCCCTGGCCTCCTGGATGACCTGGAAATGCGCTGTGGTGAACATCCCCTTCGGCGGCGCCAAGGGCGGCATCATCTGCGACCCGCGCTACCTCTCGCCCGCCGAGCTGGAGCGCATGACCCGCCGCTACACCGCCGAGATCATCGAGTTCATCGGACCCGAGCGCGACGTTCCCGCCCCCGACGTGAATACCGACGAGCAGGTGATGGCCTGGATCATGGATACCTACTCGATGCACGTGCGCGAGACCACTACGGCGGTGGTGACCGGCAAGCCGTTCAGCCTGGGCGGCTCGCGCGGCCGCCGCGAGGCCACCGGCCGCGGCTGCATGATCGTCACCACCGAGGCCTGCAAAAAGCTGGGGATCAACCCGGTGGGCGCCCGCGTCGTGATCCAGGGCTTCGGCAACGTGGGGTCCATGGCCGCCCTGCAAATGCAGCAGCTCGGCTACCAGATCATCGCGGTGTCCTCCATAGAAGGCGCCGTCTACAACCCGCGCGGCCTCGATATCCCGGCCCTCACCGACCACCGGCGCCAGCACAACTCCCTCGTCGGGTTCCCCGAAGCCGAGCCCATCGACCGCGACGAGGCCCTGCTCCTCGACTGCGATATCCTCCTCCCCGCCGCCACCGAAAACCAGATCACCCACCACAACGCCGCCCGCATCAAAGCCAAGATTCTCTGCGAAGGCGCCAACGGTCCCACCAGCGCCGACGCCGACGAGATCCTCGACTCGAACGGCGTGTTCGTCATCCCCGACATTATGGCCAACGCCGGTGGCGTGACGGTGTCCTACTTCGAGTGGGTCCAGGACCGCCAGGGCTTCTTCTGGAACCTCGACCTCATTTACACGCGTCTCGAAGAGATCATGACCAACAGCTTCCACGACGTGGTCCGCTACGCCGAAAAGCACAAGGTGAACAACCGCATCGCCGCCTACATGCTGGCTATCGACCGAGTGGCCTTCGCGATCAAACTGCGCGGGCTGTACGCGTAAGGCCGGTAGGGGCCGAACCGCGACTGCAAGGGGAGCGGTTGCGATACGCACCCCATCACTGGTCACTGCTCATTGGCAGGCGTCTACCGAGGCGGCGGACCAGAGCAGACCCGGACCCAGCGCGGCCAGCACAATGCTCCGCGGCGGCGGCTCCCGCTCCAGCCAGCGCGATAACGCCACGGCGCAGGTGGCCGAACCGAGGTTCCCGCAGGTGCGGGAGAGTTGCGTGAACTTCTCCAGCGGAATCCCGCAGCGGCGAGCCAGAATCTCCACGGCGCGGGGGTTGGGCTCGTGGACCGCGAAGCCATCGGCCTCCGGATGGGCCTGAATCAATCGGGCCAGGTAACCGATGGCGGCATCCGCGAGTTGCGGACCTTGAAACTCGACCTCCAGGTCTCCGCCGGCCGCGGGTGCGATCCGGAGGGCGGACGCGAAGGCTCCGGCGCATCCGAAGCGGAAGTCTCCGAGGGAATAGGGCGCCCCGGCGGCGGTGTCGAGCACCACCGCGCCGGCGGCATCGCCGAACAGGGCGGCCAATTGCCAGGGCGTGGAGGTGCCGGCGAAGCGGCGGCTGTGCACGTCGGCGGCGACCACCAGGGCGCGGCGGCGGACGCCCGCAGCGAGGACGGCGCGGGCGGCAGCCAGGGCATTCATCAGCCCGACGCAGCCTCCGCCCACGTCCAGAGCCCAGCATCGCTCGGGAAGCAGCAGAGCGCTGTGAAGCGCCGGCGCCAGGGAAGGGAAGCCGAGAAACGTTTCCGAAGCCGCTACCAGCACGTCTATGTCGTCGGGCTCGGCGCGGGCCGTCAGCAAGGCCTGCCGGCAGGCGGTCTGTGCCAGGGACGCCTCGGTTTCGCCGGCCGCCGCCCGAACCACCGACTCCATCCCGGTCCGCGAGCCGATGACGCCGGGAGCGAGGCCGTAATCGGCGTCGAGCGCGGTGGCGTCCTTCCGCTCCGAACCGAGGGCAGCACCCCATCCTCTGACGCCTATTGTTAATGGTGATCCGGCGCCGGTGACTTCCCCTGCCGCCGGGCGGCTCCGGCTGAGCAGCTCCGCCAGCACGCGGATGCTGCGCGGTTTGCCTCCCGGCCACACGGCGCCAAGACTGGAAACGCCGGCCTGCTCTGCGAGCGCCGACAGGATTCCGACCCATCCCATCGAATCCACGGCGCCCGTTTCGAGCAGATCCTCGTCGTCGCCGGGACACCGGCCCTCCCCGACAACGAGTTCCACCGCGCGTCGCGCCCTGTCGATCATTCCAGCCAGGACTCCTGCGGCTCAGGGAACAAGGAATCAAGCATCAGCCAGCACCTTTCCTCCTTTGGCCGGGTCAAGCCGATGCGGGCGAGGCGGCACTTGGATTGCACCACACGCTCGCGAATTTCGCCGTTGAGCTTCTTCCGTGCGCCTGCCACATTTTCCGCCGCACTACCCCCCTCCAGAAAACGCTGGAGCAGCCAGTTCCATTGACGGTCCACCACCGGCAAGCTGTGCAGCGCCTCGCCCGAGGCCAGCAGGAGGCGGCAGCGGAGCCGGGCTTCTTCCTCGTCCACAAAAATCTCAAACCGAACATCCTGCAGGACGCAGCCGGACACCGATCGGCTGGCCGCATAGGGAGACACCCACACGGCGCCTCCCCCGTAAGGGCTGGGCTGAGGCCGGCGTGCCGAATAGGCCGATCAAGGATGCCGCCAGCTCCGCTTGGCGTAAACACGCCACCAGTTCCTCCTCGGTGGCAGCACGGTTCGTCGCCACCAGGCGACTGGTAACGTGGCCCTCGAGGTGAGGAGGATCGGTCTGCCTCGGAGTCAGTTCGACCCGGATGTAGTCCCCACGCCGGTGCGGAAACTCTCGCCAGGCGTAGGCGCTCTGGGGCATGGGGCGAACCGTGCGCCAGCGCCCGCCCGGCGCCGGCTCGATCCCCAGGACGCAGTAGCCGGGGCCCATCTCCGTGATGTCGGAAATGAGCAGCTCATGGGCGTCTGGCATGGCGGTCCTGCTTCCTCCGCGCCGGGGCAATCGACAGGTGCTGCACGCTCACCTGGCGCCCCTGCGTGTTCCAGTGCCCGGCCAGAAGCTCGGCGACGAGCCGGCGGTGGCACTTCTCGGCCGTGGGCTCAGAGCACAGCAGCGCCACCACCCCCTCGTACGGAGCCGGGTTGATCGCCTCGGGGACGTTCCGCTCCTGCATCAGCCGCAGGAACGATGCCTCGTACTGTGGCCAGTCGCGGGTGGCCTTGTAGGCATCACGAATGGCCGGACTGGGCGCGAGTAGCGGCTCGTGAAGGTAGCCGATGCCGGCCACGGCGCCCAGGAAATACTCGATATCCGGATGCTTGGCAAAACCGGCGAGCTGCCCCACGCGGTTCTCCCGCACATCTATCAGCCGTTGGACCCCGGCGCCGGTCAGAAGGGCGAAGAACTGTTGGGCGGTCTTCTTGGTGAAGCCAATGGTGCAGATGGTCATGCGCCGAACTCCCGCTCCTGCTGGACCGGCCGGTCGGGGCGGAAAGCGAACTGCGCCGCCTGCCGCGAGTAGGCTTCCTCCAGAGCCGCGGCGCGCTCGGCGGGGGTGTAGAAAAGGCCGCCGCGGGCCACCGCCGCCGACCCGTGCTCCGCCAGCAGCCGGTCCTCGGCATCGGCCTGCTCTTCGATTCGGCCGTCCTTACGGAGGTGCCGCGGCGCCACGCCCCAGGCCGCCAGCTCCGCGCAGTTCATCAGGAAGCGGTGACACTCGAGGGGATCCTCCTCGGCGCACATCATGACTACCGTGGTCCGCTCCAGCAGGGCGACCAAGCGCTCCAGACCCTGGCGGAAGGCGAAGGACTTCCGCCGGAGAGAGTAGTCCACATACCCGGCCGCGTAGACGGCGGGGTCGTCCGGGCGGCCGCCGAGGTCGTCGCCGAGCGAAATGTAGCCGATCCCTCGCTCGCCCAGAAGCGCCTCCAAACCGGGCTGGCTGAACTGCGGGTAGCGGGCGCTGAAGGGCCGGCTGCGCACATCGGCGACGGTCTCCACTTCGCGCCGGTGAAGCAGCGCGGCAAAGTTGTCGATTTCGAGATTGGAATGCCCGATCGTGTAGAGAGTCCGCACTCGGCGCCGCCCGAATTGATTATGGCACGGCCGGCCTCGGCGGGCATGGTGCGAGCGAGCGGACTTCCCTGTCTTCCACGTACACCTAGCACGCGGCAGCAGCCTATAATAGAGAAGCTCGCTGAGCTTCCCCTATGAGACTCCTTCCTCTTTTTCTCCTCCTGACCCCCCTGACCCTGCCCGGGGCCAAGACGCTGGACATCTACTTCATCGACGTGGAGGGCGGCGCCGCCACGCTGGTGGTCACGCCCGAAAAGGAATCCCTGCTCATGGATGCCGGATGGCGGCGCGACGGCGACCGCGACGCCAAGCGCATCGTCGAGGTGGCTGCCAAGGCGGGTCTCCAGAAGATCGACTACTTCTTCACGTCGCACTTTCACGCGGACCATTTCGGCGGTCTGCCGGCGCTGGCCTCCCGCCTCCCCATCGGCAAGTTCGTGGATCACGGCGACCGCGTGGGACCTCCCGGCCGCAATGAGGCCGGACAATGGGAAGCCTACCTGAAGCTTTCCGAGGGGAAGCGATGGTCCGTTCAGCCCGGCGACAAGCTTCCCTTCAAGCGCGTGTCGGTGACCATCGTCTCGTCCAATGGACAGTTACTGCCGCAGCCGGTGGGCCGGCCGGGTCCCAACCCGCTTTGCGCGAACGCCGCTCTCAAGGACCCCGACCCCGGCGAAGACGCCCGCAGCGTGGGGTTCCTGGTGTCGCTGGGGAAGTTTCAGTTTCTGGACCTGGGCGACCTGAGCTGGAACAAGGAACACGAGCTGGCCTGCCCGGAAAACCGCGTCGGCGAGATCGATCTCTACCAGGTAACCATGCACGGCATGCCCATGTCGGGCGCGCCGCAGCAGGTGTGGTCGGCCAAGCCCGCGGTCGCCATCATGAACAACGGACCCCGCAAGGGCGGAACCCCGGCGGCTTATGAAACGGTCCGTAAATCGCCCGGCTTGCAGGACCTGTGGCAGGTCCATTACGCCCTGGGCAGCGACAAAGACCACAACACCGACGAGCGCATGATCGCCAACCTCACCGCCGAGCAGGACTGCGCCGGGCACTGGCTGAAGGTATCGGTCGAGCGCAACGGTAAATACACTGTCAGCAACAGCCGCAACGGCTTCAGCAAGACCTATTCGGCCAGGTGATCTAGAAGTGCAGTTTTAGGTTGTACTGGAACTCCCTGCCGTTGATGCCGCTGACCTGGCTGGTCACCCGCCCGAAAGTGGAGGCGGTCACGGTGAGATTGGGGTTGGCCCCGGTGAACGTGTTGCTGATGTTGTAGGCCTCCATCTTGAACTCCAGTTGGAAGCGCTCGTTGACCCGGAAGAACTTAGCCAGGGTCACGTCCATGTTCTTATAGCCCGGTCCCACGATGCCGGGAAACCACTTGGGATTGGTGCGGGGCGTGAAGGCGGCGGATTGCTTGAAGGCCTGGGGATTGAACATCAGGCCCCACTTCGACGGGTTGTCGATGTGCGGGTCGCCGACCACGTCCATCTGGCCGAAGCGCAGCAGCTCGCCCGAGTTGTAGTAGTAGATAGCGCTGGTGGTCCAGCCGCCGACGATGGCGTCCACCATCGCGGGCGTGTGCGCCAGATGGCGCCGGCCGCGGCCGAAGGGGAACTCGTACACGCCGGCGACCGCGATGCGCTGCCGCGGCCGGGTGGCCGGCTCGAATTGGAATACCCCGGCAAACTCCGTGTCGGCGTTGAAAAACTCCTCTTGCGACTCCCGGTTGTAGTTGTACGACAGCAGGAAGTTGAAGCCGTTGGCGAACGGCCTCTGCACCTTGAGCTGCACGGAGTGGTAGCGCTCGCGGACCCCCGGCGTGTTGGTTTGACTCACGCTGGTGTACTGCGGGAAGGGCTTCAACAGGTCGGCCAGGGTGACCTGCGCCTGGTTGCGGAGCTGGCCCGGAAACTTGTCCGGCGTGAGGTAGTTGTAGAACGGGTTGGCCACCCTCTGGTTCAGCAGCGTCTTGTTGACGTAGCTGAGCTGCGGATCCATCTGGTTGAAGCGCTGCGTGTAGGGAAGGTCGCGGCCGAGGTTGAAGAAGTAAGTGATGTCGGCGACGATCTTGTTGACGATCTCCCGCTGCACGGTGACGTTGAAGCGGTCGTTGACATTGGGGCGGAAGTTGAGAATGTCGGTGACCGCGTCCCCGCCCAGGTTGGTGTAGCGCCCGAGAGCCTTGCCGGTGACCGGAATCAGCGGGTTGGAGGACGGGAAGGGATCGCTCCAGACGGCCTGCGGCTTGCCCTCCAGCACCGGCGCCACCTTGGTGAGGGCCGAGAAGCCCGGGTACGGCAGGTTCCCGATGATGTCGGTCTGGACATGGGCCGGCGTGAGGTAGCGCGCGTAGCCGGCGCGGAGAGCCGTCCGATCGTTGAGGCGCACGGCGAGGCCGGCGCGCGGAAGCAGGTTCAGTTTCTTGGGATTATACAGCCCCGGGTTCTTCTCATCGGTAAAGCTCCAGGCCCCGGAAAACTGGTAGGGCTGGTTCATCAATTGCCGGGCCTGCTGCGGGATGACCGGAGGCGTGGCCTGCATCTCGGGGATCGGATTGGCGCGGTCGAAGGGACGCGAGAGCCGGTAGAGGCCGCGATCGAAAATCGCGCCCTCGTATTCGTAGCGCAGGCCCAGATTCAAGGTAAAGTTGCGGCTGATCTTCAAGTCGTCCTGGACGAAGAACGAAGTGTAGCTGACCGTAGGCAGCAGGAACGGCGTGGTTTGAGCCGTGGAGTCGCTGTCGACCGCACCGAGCAGCAGGGTGGCATACGGGTCGCCGTTGGCGCGGGTGTTGGGAGCATTGAAAGTCTCCGCGGTCAGGGCCCGTCCGAAGCGGAAATCGAAGAAACGCGGGCTGGCCGCAAACACCCGCAGGTAGCGCCACTCCCCTCCCGTCTTCAGGTAATGACGGCCGACCTGTTTGGAAACCTTGGCCGAGAGATAGAAATTCTCCGGGTGCTGGTAGAACCAACTGCTCTTGCCGAACACGGAGCCGTCCACGTTCACGCCGGGGAAGAAAAACCGCCCGAAGTCCTTGCTGGCGTACGTGCTGTACCAGTTCTTGCTCCAGTAGTCGGACAACTTCGAGGGGTCGATGACCTGCTTGGACCCGCTGAAGTCGTCCTCGATGGAGATGTAGTTGCCGCGGATGTTGAGGACGGTGCTGGGGTTGAGGGTGTAAACGATGTCGCCCGAGATGTTGAGCGAGTTCATCAAGCCGCTGTTGAGGTCCTCGTAAATGATGGTCCCGTTCGGAGTGTAGTCCTGATCGGTGAGGTCGGTGCGGAAGCGGCTGTAGCGGCCGAACATCTTCAGCTTGTCGCTGATGATGTAGTCGGTGCGGCTGCTCACGTTCTGGTAGATATTCTGGCGGAAGAAGTCGGCACGGAAATTGTTGACCCGGGTGATGTCGTCGCCCGCGCGGTTCCCCGGCCAGAGCTGCTGGACGAACTTGGCGGAGGTGGGGTCGATGCGGGACCGCGGGATGATGTTGCCGGCGAACCGGTCCCGGCTGACCGCGCCGGTGGCGGCGTTGAGGCTGGTGGTGAAGGGGTCATAGATGCCGCGAATGCCGCCGTTGATATTGAAGGATTGCGAGAAGTCGCCCTGCTTTTCGAGCTCCGTCGGCAGGCTCATCACCCGGCTGCGCGGCTCGTGCTGGTTCCACCGCTCGAAGGCGAAGAAATGGAACAGCCGGTTCTTCACAATGGGGTGGCCGGCGGTGACGCCGAAAATGTGATTGCGCACCTGGTTCTTGGCGTGGGTGATGCCGTTGGAGGCGGCGTTCAGCGCGGGGTTGCGGCCGAAATAGTAGGCGTCGCCGTGGATCTCGTTGCTGCCCGACTTCATCGACACATTGAGAATGCCGCCGGCGCTGTGGCCGTACTCGGCGTCCACGCTGTTCTGCTGGACGGTGACCTCGGTGACGGCGTCCATCGGCGGCGAGTAGGAGGCCTTGGGACCTACCTGCAGCGGCATGCCGTCGAGCAGCGTGTCATTCTTCTGGCTGGTGGGCCCGCCGACCTCCATCTGGGCCGGCGCCCACATCTTGAACGGCGTCCGCTCCAGGGTGTAGCGGTTGACCACGGCCGGATCGAGCAAGGCCAGGGTGAACGGGTTGCGGGCCACAATCGGCAGGTTCGTCACCATCTGATGTGCCACCGTCAAATCCATGCTGCTGGTGTTGAACTGGACGGCCACCGGGGAGTCGATGACCTTGATGGTTTCGGCCACAGCCCCCAGCTGGAGCTTGACGTTGACCGTAATGTCGCCCCGGTTCTGCACCAGGATGTTCTCCTGGAGAAATTTGCTGAACCCGGCCATCTCTGCGGACAGCGCGTAGACCCCCGGTTCCACCAGGTCGAACAAATAGCGCCCGTAGGCGTTGGTTTGCCGGCTCACCTCGACACCGGTGCTTACGTTGCGGAGCCGAACGTCGGCGCCGGCGATGACGGCGTCGGTCGAGTCCGAGACCATGCCTTGAACGCGCGCGCGGTACTCCTGCGCGCCGGCGATTCCGGCGAGTAACACAAAGAGCAGGCAAACTTGCTGGTGCATACGGTGCGCCATCGAAATACCCCCTAACCTGAAATTCACCATATGCTGTCGGGCGGGCCGTTGTCAAGGCCTTTTGCGATTCGATTCGTTAGATCGGTGGGGGATGGGAGGCGGGAGCTTGGCTTTGGTTTTTCAACTCTTATGTTGTTTCAGTCGAGGAGAAGCCGATCGCCGATGGCCCCGCCCCTTTCAGCGCGGCGGTGGTTCCCTGCGAATAACGACGCCCAAGAACTCGTGCGCTCCCGGCCACGGCATGGCGCCTATGCCGATAGCGGCATAGGCGCCATGCCGGACTACGGACAACCGATATGGAAGCTGGCTGGCCACTCTCTGCCAGTCGTTTTGTTGAGGTTGATTCGGCATAGTCAAGCGCCTGTCTGAGGCACAGTGCAAGGTCGACGAGGCGAGACGGGTCTCAGCCACGCCACTTCGGCTTGTCCTCTGACTGGCAAGTCTGGCGCCGCTTGTTGCTGGCTGGCGTGTTGGGTGTTCGGGAAATTTGTTCCTTCGCTGGTGCTGTCTACCAAGTGTAGGACGCCGTCAACTGAAACCCTCGCACGGGGGGGGGCGCCCACCGGCAACGGCAGCGCCCAGATGCCCCCCGTAGACCCATAGACCCCGTCCCTTGACACCCGTATACAAATAAACATATACTCATATAATGGCGGCGCTGGAACGTCCGCTGATCTGGGTCGGCTCAAGCCGAAGAGACCTGCGCGGTTCCCGCGCCAGGTCCGACGCGATGTTGGCAAGGCGCTCTACGCCGCCCAACAGGGTGACACCGATCCGGCGGCGAAGCCGCTGAAGCGTTTTGGCGGACGATCTGTGATCGAGATTCTCGCGGACCATGACGGCGACACGTGGCGCGCTGTTTACACGGTGCGATTTCAGGAAGCGATCTACGTCTTGCACGCCTTCCAGAAGAAATCGAAAAGGGGTATCGCCACGCCCAAGAAGGAGATTGACCTCATCCAACGCCGCCTGGCTGAGGCCGAGCGTCTCCACAGAGAAAGGCAGAACTAGCATGACCACGAGAAACCAAAAGCGCGTCCGGGCAGAAACAGGCAGCGGGAATGTCTTCGCCGACCTCGGTCTTCCCCATCCGGAGCAGGAACTCGTGAAAGCGCGGCTGACGCTGCAGATTTACCGCCTCATCAAGGAGCGTGGCCTTACCCAGGCGGAAGCCGGAACGATCCTCGGCATCAAACAGCCTAACGTCTCGCTA